>NZ_VZPV01000003.1:0-300000 GCF_008801405.1 Ralstonia insidiosa
CCAACTCCGAAACCATCGCCATCACCAGCGGCTCGGCCACGATTCCGCTGTACGGCCAGTACTACGCCACGGGTGCCGCGACTGCAGGTCTGGTGGACACCAGCGTTGAATACTCGGTGATCTACCCGTAATCGACCTTTATTGGGTGATTGCAGCGGCTGGGGCACTGGTGGCCCCAGCCACTCCCTGGGGAGGCTCCCAGGACTAATTAAAAGGGGGAATGCACAATGAAGATCAAGAACCATCTGATTGGCGCTTGCGTACTTGCGCCGCTGGCGTTGCTCGCCAGCGTGGCTGCACAAGCCGAGGTCATTGTGCACGGCACCCGAGTTCTCTTTCCTGGCAAGGAGCGTGAGGTCACAGTCCGGATTCAGAATACCGGTAAGCGCCCAGCGCTGGTCCAAGCTTGGGCAGATGACGGCACCAATGAAAAGTCGACGCCGGAAATGGCCAATGCGCCGTTTGTGTTGCGCCCCCCGATGTTCCGTCTTGATCAGGGTAAGAGCCAAGTGCTGCGCATCCTGTCGACTGCTGCAAACCTGCCCAAAGACCGTGAGAGCCTGTACTGGCTCAACGTGCTCGACATTCCGCCAGCACCTTCTTCTGCCAAGACTGAAGTCGATGCGACACCGATCAACTACATGCAGCTCAGCGTGCGTACGCGTCTGAAGCTGATCTATCGCCCTGAAGGGTTGAATGCGGTGGACGCAGCAGAGGCCCAGGAACACCTGCAGTGGTCTGTCGTTTCTCATGGCAGCGGCTGGGCTCTGCAAGCCAACAACCCGACGCCGTACTACGTCAACCTCAGTAGCGTGGGCTTGAGCGCCAATGGGCAGAACTACCCGTATGGCGACATCGGCCTGGTGGCACCGGCGTCTGTCGCGGTGTTCCCGCTCAAAGGCTTGAATCACAAGCCCGCAGCTGGCGACGTGCAGTTCCAGTACGTGAATGACCAAGGCGCAGTGCGCGCCCAATCGGTTCCGCTGGCACAAGCCGCACGCTGATCGCTCTTGAAGCGGTATCGCATCTCGTAGTCAGTTCCCGTTTCCCCAAGTGTGGTGCGCCCCACGCATTTGCGTGGGCGCATTCCTGCGCCCAAATTTTCCCGAGCATCCCGCTATGTCCCGCAATTCACCTCTGACCCTCATCGGGTTGCGACGAAGCCAACTGGCTCAAGCGGTGATGTCCACGTTGCTGTTGCCGTCGGCTGCTATGGCGTCACAGGCGGTTGAGTTCAACCGCAACTTCCTGTACGGCAAATCCGCTCAGCAGGTTGATCTGGATCGTTTCGAGAAGGGCGACACGTTGCCGGGCACCTATAGTGCCGACGTCCGTATCAACGGCACGACCGTTGGCCGCCGTGACGTGGAAGTGCGCGCCATGGACAACGGCAGTACCGCCATCTGCCTGACGCCCGAGCTGGTGGAGCTATTCGGCCTGAACGCCACGCGTGTGGAAGCCAGGCGGGTTGTGTCGGAGCAAACCGGCGAGGCGACACAACTGCGCCCGCTGCCCAAAGAGACGTTCTGCGATGCCCTGTCCAACTACATTCCCGACGCCACCGTCAGCTTTGACGCTGGTGAGCAGGTGCTCGACGTCAGCATTCCGCAGGCCTATCTGGCACGCGATCCGCGCGGGTGGGTGAGCCCGGAGCTTTGGGACGACGGCGTTACTGCCGCGCGCGTAGGCTACAGCGCCAACCACCTGCGCTTGAACAGCAGCGGCGGTGACAGCAACTACACCACCAGCGTGGTGCTCAATGCGGGCGCAAACGTGGGGGCATGGCGCTTCCGTCACGACGGCTATCTCTCGGACACCAGCGGCGCTGGCACGCACTACAGTGCGGGGCGTACCTACGTTCAGCGCGCCGTGCCAAAGTTGGAAGCGCAGCTCACGCTGGGTGACTTCACCACCAACGGCGATATTTTCGACAGCGTTAACTATCGCGGTGCCAACATCAGCAGCGATGAGCGGATGCTGCCCGATTCCCAGAGCAGCTACGCGCCCGTTGTACGTGGTATCGCGCAGACCAACGCGCGCGTGACGGTCCGCCAGCTTGGCACGGTCGTCTACGAAACCATGGTGTCGCCAGGCCCGTTTGAGATCGCCGACCTGTACGGCACGGCTTACGGTGGTGACCTGCAGGTTGAGGTGACCGAGGCCGACGGCCGCGTGCAGCGTTTCACCGTGCCCTTTGCCGCCGTTCCACAACTGCTGCGCGAAGGCCAGCAGCGCTACAGCGTGACGGCCGGCAAGTTGCGCAATGCCACCACATACAGCGAGCCCGGTTTTGTGGAGGCAACGCTGCGTCGCGGCATCAGCAACCAGGTCACGCTCTTTGGCGGCGTGACGGCATCTCAAGGCTACGGGGCTGCGCTGTTTGGCGGCGCGGTCAATACGCGCTTGGGTGCCTTCTCGGGGGACGTGACCGCGTCCAGGACAAACCTGCCCGGCCAGATGCCCGGCTTTGGCAGCACCATGTCGGGTCAGTCCTACCGCGTGACCTACAGCAAGAACATGGTCTCCACCGGCACCTATTTCTCGGTGGCGGCCTATCGGTACTCCACGCAGGGCTACCTGTCGCTGTCGGACGCGGCGCGCCTGCGTGGCAGCCTGAACGCCGGGCTGGACGGGCAGAATGTGCAACGCCAACGCAGCCGTGTTGATCTGACCGTCAACCAGCGGTTGGGCGAAGGCAACGGCTCGCTGTATATCAGCGGCAGCAGCGCCAACTATTGGAGCAACAGCCAACGCACCACCAGCTACTCGGCCGGCTACAGCAACTCGTGGCGCCGTATCAACTACAACATCAACGTTCAACGCACGACGGAACAATCGCTGTTCAATGGTGGCAATACGCGCACCAACAACACCATCAGCCTGAACGTGAGTATTCCGCTGGGCAAGGTGGGCAGCAACGCACCGTCGATGAGCACCAGCTTCAACCGCAGCAGCAGCGGCAATTCAAGCTTCAACAGCAACGTGAGCGGCAGCTTTGGTGAAAACCGCCAGGGCAGCTATAACGCCTCGGTGGGGCATAGCACCGGCAGCAACAACGTGGGTGGCGGCCTGAACTACAACCTGCCGGTTGCCAACCTCAATGCCAGCGTCAGCCAGGCATCGGGCAGCCGCCAGTTGTCGGTGGGCGCTTCGGGCGGCGTGGTGTTGCACAAGGGTGGTGTGGCGTTCTCGCAGCAGTTGGGCGACACCATTGGTATTGTGGAAGTACCCAATGCGGAAGGCGCGCAGATTGGTAACGCGGTGGGTGTGAAAACCAACGCCAAGGGGTTTGCCGTGGTGCCGTATCTGAGCCCCTACCGCCGCAACGACGTCACGGTGGACCCGAAGGGTCTGCCGTTGGACATCGATCTGAAGGTGGCCTCCGTGATGACGGTGCCCACCGCCGGCGCAATCGTGAAGGTGACGGTGCCCACCGTCAGCGGTCGCAGTGCGCTGATCGAGGCGCCGCAAGACAACGGTCAACCGCTGCCGTTTGGTGTGGAAGTGACCAACGAAGCCGGCGAAGTGGTGGGCGTGGTGGGCCAGGGCAGCCGGTTGTGGGTGCGTGGTGTGGAAGAAAAGGGGCGCCTGTCTGTGAACTGGGGTCAAGGTGCCGCACAGCAGTGTGCGATCGACTACAGCCTGGCAGGCGTGGCCAGCGGCGAACTGGTGGTTACCAAGTGTCGTGTGGATGTGTTGACGAAGAACCGGAACTTGACGCCGCTTGCGGCAAGAGCGGCTCGCTAAAGACGCCGCTGGGGCGGTGACCGAAGCGGTGCCAAAGCGCGCGGGTTTGCGTTGAATATTGAGTGCGATGTGCTCGGAATGGAGCGGATGAAATGAATCGATTTGTGATGGAACGCTTGCTGCCGATGGCCGTAATGCTGCTGATGTCAGGTGCTGCGAGTGCGGCGATCAGTGTATCCAACTGCTCGGGCGGGGGCACCGTGCCGGTGCCGCTGCCAGCAACGATAACGGTGCCAGCCAAAGCAGCGGAGGGTGACCTACTGTCAAATTGGGTCGCAACATCCATGCCGACTCGGTACCTCTGCACTGTTACGGCGGGCGCAAGTTCCGCCGGCGGAGCGACATCGACCATGCAGTACAACGGAGGCAATAGCCTTACTGATACGACTGTGATTGCTCCGGATGCAGGTCGTGCCAAGATTGCCGTATTCGAGACCGGCGTGCCAGGAATTGGTATTGCGGTTGCAGGAGCCGCCTATGGCAACACGATCTGTGCCACTTGCACTAACTACCAAGCCTATAGCTCCCTCTCGAACCAATTGTCCTATGCATCGGCTGGATATAGCAATGGTGGTACCTCGCCGTACACCGGAAGACCGCCGATTGCCGAGCGGGTCGCGGTCGCACTGGTACGGACGAAAGGTCCGGTGGGTGCTGGACCCATTGACCTGGATGGTGTTGTCATTGCGAAATCTCGGATGGGTGTTACTGGCTCGCCGCCGCCGCTCAACTACTTTGGCACAGTCCTAGAGACGGAATACGTCCTAGGAGGAAAGACCAGCGTAGTCCGACCTTCATGCACCACTTCCGATGTTGAGGTGAACTTTGGCGCCATTCCGGCTGCCAACTTCACCGGCGTGGGTTCTACCCCGGCACAGCGCGATTTCAATTTAACCCTGACCGGTTGCCCCGCGATTGCGACCATGACTTACCAGTTGGACTCGGTGATCACGCCCGTAGACGAGGCGAATGGTGTACTGGCACTGAACACGGGTGGCGCAACCGGCCTCGGTGTGCGCGTGCGGCGCATTAGCGGCAGTACGGAAAGCACGCTGGCGTTTGGCACGGCATATGCGGTGCCCGGTTTTGCTGGCTTGGCCGGCAACTATACGGTTCCGTTGCGCGCAGCCCTGTATCAGACGGAGTCCATTGTGACCCCGGGAAAAATCGAGGCAGAGGCAACGTTTACAATCGACTACCGTTGAACCTACGTTGGCCCAGCGTCCAACCATACGCTGGGCCAACTGCTCAGCATGGAGATGGCGTACATGAAACCACGGGCGCTTGCGCGTGCTTTGGCCGGTGTGGTGCTGGCTTGCAGTACATCGTTGACCGCCCACGCTGGCAGTGACGGCGGTGGCACCAACCTTGGTGTAACCCGCGTCGTCCTGACGCAGGCTGACCGCGAACAAACGCTGCCGATCATCCATTCGGGTAAGCGCCCAGCGTTGTTTCAACTCTGGTTGGATCAGGGGGACCGCTTTGCCGATCCCGCGCAGCTGAAAATCCCCTTCGTGGTGTCGAAGCCGTTTTTTCGGCTCGAGCCCAACAGCCAGCAGGCGATCCGGATTCTGACGGTTGACCGCGCAGCGTTGGCAACCGATCGTGAGGCCCTGTTTTATATCAACGTGCTGCATGTGCCGGAGCGCTCCAACACAGTCGATGCCAAGCTGAATCTGGCTGTCAGATCGCGCATCAAACTGTTCTATCGCCCGTCAGGTCTGCCCGGCAGCGCTGCCGAAGCGCCGGCCATGTTGCGTTGGCGCTGGGTGGGGCAGGGTAACGACCGCAAGCTGCATATCGAGAACCCGACGCCGTGGCATGTCAACCTGGCGACTGTCGAGTTGGGTGACGCAAAGACGCCGTTGGAACCGGGCGATGGCGTGGTGCCGCCGTTGTCCTCCATTGAGTTGCCGGTACCTGGCCAAGCGCCTCAGCAAGGCGAGGGCAGACTCTCTTTTACGTGGATCGACGATTCCGGTAGTGCCCAGAAAACCGACGCGCAAATTGCGCCCTAAGTGTCGAAGCGGATGACATGACCGGCCTATGTGGCCGGTTCTTTGTTTGGTGCCAGCGTTTTCTGCGCGGCGAAGTTGCTGGCATGTCGTGCAAAGACAGGTGCCACGCACAGTGCCAACGACATGATGTGATTGAGGTCGCCTGCAAGGGCGGCCTTTTGTTTGGGCGATTGCAATCTAGTGCGCAAGAATCAGAATCCGCGCGCAATCCTCATCGTTATAATTGCCACCGCTGCCGCACCAACGGTAGCCGGGCGTAGCAACCTGCACAGCTGTTCCTAGAGAGACTATCGCGCAAGCGATGGTCCGCCTTCGTTCGCTTGTGTTTCTTATGGCGGGCCGGGCGGGGAGACCTTCGGGTCTGCCGGTCGTTCTCTAGGGGCCGGTTTGCTACCCCCGCTGTCAGGCCCGCCACCCCGTGTAGCAACGAGATGGCGAGCCTCCAATGCAACCTAGAGAGGCCGACATGCCATCTGTCTTCACCGGGCACCGCCCCGCGTCCTATCCATCCCCACCCATACGCTGCCCCCGCTTTTCAGGAGGCGCGCAATGACCCCAAGCCAACGCCGTACGTATCTGACTGGCGCACTGGCTGCGCGGGACTACCTCTGCCGCACGCAGGCCGATCTGCGCATCCACCGCCAGTTTCGCGCCGACACGCTGCGCTGGGCGCTGGCCTATGCCGTCGGGCACCCGCCGGAATATCGCGCGGGGTTTCTGGATGGCATCGGCGCGTTTGTGTCGATGGTGCTGGAAGGGTGTCAGGTCAACCCTGAAACCTGGGAAGTGCTGTCCGCCGTAGAGCGGGCTGGCGAGCGCCAGTAACAACCAGAAGGACGTGTCCCTGAGACGGGCGGGGATGCCATCAGGCCGTACAGACAGCTGTGGGCTTCATGGTGGGATGTGTCACCCAACGGACATGCACACAGGTGCAAGGTGGTGACCAGGCGCGTTGCAACGCACGCGCGAGCGCACCATGAAAAAAGGGCCCCGGTTTCCCGGAGCCCCTTTCCCTCACGTGCCGCACGTTCGACCCATTCGCCCCCGAGGAAGAAGGGGAAGAGCGAAGCCAGGAGGTGAACAGGTCTTGCGTGCGCGCTAGAGACTTGGCAGGTTGGCTTACCAGTAGAAGCCGCCACCTACCACCGCGCCAACTTCACCGCGGGTGCTGGTGTTGACCGCGCTCTTGACGAGCCAGCGGCCGTCCTTGGACATGTACGACACGCCCACTGCGGTGCCTTGCTCGCCACCGTAGGTGCTGCCCGAGATGGCCATGAACGTCTTGCCCGGCATTGACGACTGCGGCAAGCCAGCCACCGCCATCGCAGCAGCCGTACCACCCATGGCATCACGGCGGTTGGTATCGACCTGGTTCTGCACGCCTCGAAGCTGACGCACATTCACCGCATCATGGTCCAGCTCGCCATCCTTGACGTTGCCGAGATAGCGTTCAGCACCTGGTGCACCAATCGACACCTCATTTTCACGGCTGGTTTGCGAGCCCGTGCCCAGTGCCATCGAGCTTTCGTGGGTCGCCTGCGCACCCTGGCCAATCGCCGTGCTGTCCTTGCCCGACGCCACCGCACCGTTGCCGATTGCCGAAGCGTTCTCACCCGAGGCAACCGCCCCCGAACCGATGGCCGAGCTGTTCTTGCCCGAGGCATCTGCACCGTCGCCCACCACGATCGAGCCCGGGCCGCCCGAGCCTTCTTCGGCACCGCCGCCCGGAGGCAAACCAGGGCCCACGCCGCTGCCGCTTTCGATGTCCTTCACGCGGTCGTCCAGTTTGCCAAAGCGGCTGTTGAAATCCTGCTGCATGGCGTACAGCTGCCCGCCGTTGACAGCCTGCAGGCTGCCCGCCGAGATATCACCGCCACGCACGTTGTTCAGGAAGATGCCCATGGAGTCCGTGCCGAACGTGACGGATTTCATGCTGGCGTCGTCATAACGCACCGCCATCAGCGGGTCCAGCGGATCAACGATGTTGTAGCCAATCACCGACTTGAGCTGCCCAACGCTCACCGCATCGTTGTTGCCGATGCCGGCCGCCACGCCGCTGAGCACGCGGTTGCCGCCCGTGTTGTTGGCAAAGTTGACCACCGAGCCGCCCGAGTCCGCTGCCACGGTGATGTTGCTCGTCGGCGTGGCTTGCTTGACGAGACCGATAGAGCCGCTGTTCATATCATCGCGGATGCTGCCGATGTCGGATTCGTTTTTCGTCGTGCGGCCGTCGAGGTTGCTCACCACGGCCCCCACGTTGTTGACCGTGGTCGTGCCGCCTTTGCCATCCCCCACGGTAAAGCTCGGTGCCGTGATCGAACCATCTGCGTTGACCGTCGAGCCCGCGCCGATGGCCGAGGCCACGCTGGTGGACACGCCATGCAGTTGCGAACCGTTGACCGCATCAGCGCTGGTGGCCGAGACCGCACCGTTGGCCACACCCGTCAGCGTGCGGTTGCCCGCTTTGCCAGCAAAGTTGACCGCGGCGCCGTCGATGTCCTCGCCCACCGTCAGGTCAGCACCGGCAGCGGCTTGCCGCACGAGGCCGAGCGTACCGCTGCTCAGGTCAGTGCGGATGTTTTCGATGGATGTTTTGTTGGCCGCGACGTTGTTGTTGGTGGTGGTGATAGCGCCATCCAGTGCGCCCAGCGCACCGCCCACGGTGGTTTGTGTGCCGCCGTTGGCGAGCGTGTAGCTGGGTGCCTTGATGGTGCCGTCCGGGTTGATCGTTGCGCCGCCGCCCAGTGCTTCCACCGACGACTTGAGCTGCGACACGTTGACGGCGTCGTTGGCCTGCGTGCCGGCGGCCATGTTGGTGATCTGACGTTGTTTTGATGTAGAGCCAACCGACACGCTGTCTGCCCTGTCGGTTGCCGACTGATAGCCCAAGGCAACGCTATTGGAATGCGTGGCGCTGGTGTTGCTGCCAACTGCAGTCGACGTTAGTCCACTCGCCGTAGTGTCCGAGCCCAGCGCGGTGGAGGAGTCGCCCGTCGCTTTCGATAGGGCGCCGACAGCCACCGAAGCAGCCACGCTGTTCGTACCTGATGATTGGGACCCTGCACCGATCGCAATATTGGCAGCATTGCCCGAGATGGCTGCGTTGCCCCATGCGCCGTTGCCATTGCCTACTTTGATATAGGCATCGTCCAAGGTAGCCGTAGCGCCGATAGAGCCCATCGTGCCGATTGCCTCGCTGGAGGACGTGGTCACTCGGCATGCTCCTGTCGCATCAAGCGCGCCACGCTTGCCATCTTCCGTAGTGCAAACCTCGGCCGCCGATGCGCCGCCCATGGCTGCGCCACCCTGCACGAGCGCAGCCAGCACGCTTCGCGCTGCGCGGGCCGAACCCTTCGAATGCGACTTCGCTGTTTCAGCAGCGGCCGTCCACGTGTTGGTGGTGGTGTTCCAAACGGAGCGATAGATTTTGTTCATTTCCCTTTCCTTCCAAGTAGCCAAAGTTGACAAGGTCAGAATAAGGATTGGGCGGTGTTCGCTGAATGAGAATGATCCTAAAAAATATGCGGGTGCACGCCCCGGAAAGCCGCGCCGTAGCGCCATTTGATCCACATCAAAAACACAAAACCCCCGCACGGGGGCGGGGGCCTGGCAACAGCATTACAGCGTTATTGCGCCGTGGCGGTTTCCTTCTTTGTGGCGCGGGTGGCAAAGCGTGCCGACAGCGCCTTGCGCGCGGTGTCCAGCGCCTCGCCCTTGCCCGAGACCTTCAGCAGGGCGTAGCCCTCCAGCGATGCGGTCATCAGGTCACTCCCCAGGGCGAGTTGCGAGTCGCGCATTTTTTCCACCACGCGGTCGATGCGGGTCAGGCGCGTGCGCAGCGCGTCAAAGCCGGCCAGATCACGGCGCATTTCGGGCACGTTGAAGTTGGGCGGCAGCACGTTGGGGTTGGCGCCAAGCACTTCCACCGCCTTGCGGCAGAAGGCTTCGGATTTGTCGCCCATCTTGACGAGCGCGCCGCGCTGTTCCGGCGTCAGATCGATCAGGCTGACAAGCCTGTCTTCCAGCGTCTTGATGGCGGCGTCAATGGCGGCGAGGTTGGCCACGCTGGGCGCATAGGAGATGAGGTTTTGAGGCATCGTGTTCCTTGTTGGATGAAATGAATCACGCCGATCCGGGGGGATGGCCGCCGCAAGCGTGGTGGGTGCACTGCCCGCCCGCAAGGTGGTGACCAGGCGCGTTGCAACGCACGCGCGAGCGCACCATGAAAAAGGGCCCCGGTTTCTCGGAGCCCTTTCCCTCATGGGCAGCACATCCGACCTGTCCACCCCGGAAGGAACGGGAAGAGCAAGACCAGAAGGCGAACGGGGCGGAAGTGCGTGCTAGAGCCTTGGTTGCGGCCTACCAGTAGAAGCCGCCACCCACCACCGCACCCACTTCACCGCGGGTGCTGGTGTTGACTGTGCCCTTGATGAGCGAGATCAGATGACACGGGTGGTCTTGTTTCCATTGGAGTGGCTGTGCCAGTCGGCCGCGCATGCACGCCTATCGGGCTCGCGTGCACGGCGGTGTCGTGGTCGTGAAAGGGGCGATTTACCCGGCAAGCCCGTCGGTGACGAGCATGGCCGCATAGGCGTCGTCCGCCAGTTCCATACACGTCCCCAGGTATTCCGCTTGTCGGTGCTCGTCCATGCGACGGAAGTGTTCAAAGCCGCTGGCGTGCAGCATGCCCCGCATCGTGCGCAGCTTGCCGAGCTTGTCATACAGCGCGTCGTGCGCTTCCAGGCGGCGGGAGTCGAAGGATTGGGGCGTGGGGTAGGTCATTGGGCGTCCTGTTCATGAGCGATGAATGGAACCGTGTGCCCGACCCTGCTGTTGAGGAAGGAGGGTGGGCGAGCACAGGCAGGGTGGAAGACCGGCGCACAACAACCGGCACGGCCGAAGCCGTTCGAGCCTGGCTCGCCCTTTGAAGACGAAGCCAAGCCATAGCAACTGAGGACAAGCGCCTAATGCCCGGCACTTGCCCGTTGTACGCGAGGCTTCCACACCTCGACCACTTTCTCTATGGCACCGAAAGCAGTGCCGCGAGTGTAGGGGCTATGGCTTCGTTGAAACAACGGGCGGAACTATAAATCAGAATTGGCGTAGGCCACGGTGCGCGGTGGGCATGAGAAAAGCCCCTCGCTTTTGGCGAGGGGCTTTGGGTTGTGGAAGGCGGCCTGTTCTTCAAGCGCCCCAATCCAAGGTTGGCTTACTTCACGCAGACGCTGATGTTGTCAAGCATGCCGGGGGGCAGGGTATGACCCACAGGGTCGCCTGTTGAGTCGAATTTGCCGGCTGTGGTCGTCCAAGTACCTCCCAAGCGATACCAACCTCCATAAGTCGCACCTGCATACTCACCAGTCACTTTCATGCCCTTGAAATCCCCGCCTGCGGTTGCGAAAGCTTGCAAATCAGCCTGCGTTGCCGTCGTGCCACCACCGTGCGCACTGCACATGGCGTCTGAATTGGCTTCACTCGTGGGCTTGTAGTCAGTGTTCTGGGTCCAGTAGTACTTGCCACCCGCCTCCAACACCGTACGCAAGGTCACGTTGGTGTCACGCGTCGTGCTGTTGATGCCCGCAGTGATTGTGGCGGTGCCGTTAGTCGTTTCCGTACGGACTGCAGTGAAGGTGACGGTGGCTTTGCCATCGGCACCGGTGTTCGATGTGGCGCCCGCCAGATCGCCCGCCGTGGTCGACCAGTCAACCGTTGCGTCTGGCACAGCGTGGCCGGCAGCATCCGTCACCGTGGCCGTCAGCGTGGTCGATTCGCCGCCGGTGGCGGTGATCTTGGCGATGCTGGAGGTCAGTGCCGAGATTCGGGCCGTCGCAATGCTGCCAATGAACGTCACCACGGGGGCATCCACCGCTGCCGAGCTGCCAAGACGTGCCTGCACTTGTGCTGCGCCAAGCGCAGTGCTGCTCAGGGTCACGGTGGCAATGCCGTTTGCGTCGGTCTTGCTGGTCGTGCCGCCCAGGTTGCCGAAGGTGGTGCTCCACGTGACATCGACGTCCCGTACCGGGTTGCCGTTGGCGTCCTTCACCAGTGCCTTGAAGGTGGCCACGTCCGTGCCATCCGCCCCGACGGAGGTCTTGTCCACGGTCACGCCGTCGCTGCCGATGCCGGCGCTCGCGCTGTCAGCCGTGAGCGTCACCTTCGGTGCGTCGACCGGCGTGGCATTCACCTGCGCCGTCACTTGGGCCGTGCCAGCCTTCGTGCCGTGCAGGGACACCTTGGCCGTGCCGGTCGCATCGGTCGGCGTGGTTTCCGCGCTCAACGTCCCCAGATCGGTCGCCCAGGCTACCGGCACACCCACCACCACGTTGCCCTTGGCATCCTTCACGATCGCCGTGTAGGTGGCGATGTCCGTGTCGTTGGCCACGATGGTCGTCTTGTCGACCGTGAAGTCACCGCTGCCGATGCCGGCGCTGCTGCTGTCGCCCACGAAGGTCACGGTCGGCGCATTGACGGCGGTTGCCGAACCCACCTTGGCGGTCACTTGCGCGATGCCCGCCAGCATGTGGCTCAGGTTCGCCGTGGCGACGCCGTTGGCATCGGTCGTGCTGCTCGTGCCGCTCAGCGCACCGACATCGGTCTTCCATTCCACCGTCACACCCGGCACGACGTTGCCGTTGGCATCCTTGACCGTAGCGCTGAATTGCGCGCGGTCGATGCCGTTGGCGATCACGACCGGTTTGTCGACACCAATGTCGCTGCCGGTCAGGCTGGCGGTGGCGGCGTCGGCAATGAACGTGGCTTGCACGCTGGCGCTTGCGCCATTGACCAGGCTCGCACCAATCGTCACGACTTCGGCCTTCACGTCGGTAAAGGCAAGGACTGCATAGCCATCGGCATCGGTCTTGACGTTCAGCGAACCACCACCGGCCACTTGGGCCGAGCCGCTCAGGCTGAAGGCCACGGTGATGCCTGCCAGCGCGTTGCCGGCTTCGTCCGTGACACGGGCTTTGACTTGGTTGGTGGCGGTGCCGGTGGCGACTGCGCCATCGGCCACGACGACGAAGTTGCCGGCTTCAAAGCGGGCGCTTTCTGCATCGGCCACTTCGGCAATCGTCACCTCGGCCAGCGCGGCGTCTTGCACCTTCGGGGACACGACCAGCGTGCCCGGGCGCGTGCCCGAGGTCACCGTCACTTGGTAGACGCCCGGCTGCACCTCGGCCACCGTGCCCAGCGTGGCCGGTTGCGGCGGCAGGGAGAAGACGGTGGCGCCAGCGGCGTCGAGCGTTTCCGTGAGCGTGGCGCTCAGGGTTTCAGCAGCACCGCCAATGGCGTTGCCGTCCTTGTCGGCCAGATTGATCGTCACGACCGAGACACCCTTACCCGTGGCCGGAATCATCAGCGGCGAAGCGCTGACGGTCGACTTGGCGGCATCGGGGTCGCCCGGGGACACGATGACGGTCGTGGCGGCCATCTGCGAGGCATTGCCCTGCACGTCATAGGCCACGCCCGTCAGCGGGTACGCGTTGGCGGTACCGGCTTGGTACAGCGGCATACGCACTTGGTAGTTGCCACCACCCGCATCGACGATGGCGCCACCGGCAGCCACCAGTGCACCGTCTTGCCACTGGATGCGGCCCAGGCCGTGCTTGGCCTCCACGGTGTAGTGCAGGTCGACCGTGTTCGCGCTCTTGCCCGTCACTTGCGCGGGCAAGTTCAGCTTGATCATCTGGCGCTTGCGGTATTCGAGCACGATGTTGTTGTTGCGCTCGACCAGGTCGGTACGGCTGCCGGCCAGGCTGCGGCGTGCGGCCACTTGGGCAGGGTCGATCTGCTTGGACCACGGCTGGCCCAGTTGATACGTGAACTGCACGTTGGCGCTGGTGCTGTTGCCACCATTGCCACGACGGTGGTCCACACCAATGCTCACCAGCGGGATCGGGGTGTAGTTCAGGCCCACGGTCACCGCCGCCGGGTTCGACGCACGGTTGCTCGGGCCAAACAGGCCGACTTCGTTACCGAAGTACTGCTCATACATCAGCTTGGCGCCCAGGCTGGGCATGGACGGCAGATAGCCTTCGGCACGCAGGTCGAAACCGTTGGCCGGACGCTCGTCGTAGTCGAGCAGGTCAGGCGAGGCCTTCCAGTCGGAGATGCGCACGTACGCGTTGCCCGAGAGCTTGAGGTAGTCGCGCCAGGCTTCGATACCGACGCCGAAGCGCTGATGGCCGCGGCTGATGTTCTGGTCGTAGAAGGCGTTGTAGCCGAGCATCCAGTTGTCGGTGAAGTGGCGGTGGCCAAAGCCGAGGTTGCCGGTGAACTGGCCGTCGTTGCGACGCAGGCCGAGCTGGGTGAAGAACAGGTTCGATTCGGTATCGACCAGCGGAATGAGCGTGTCGACCGCACCGCTGAAGTTGCGCATGTCGTGCACGGCGCCCAGGTCCACACGGGCGGTGCCGAACTGGCTCAGGGCGTTCTGTGCGGCCTCGGCGGCGGCGCCGCTGATTTGCTGGCCAGCCATGCCCTTGAGGTCAACGTTGCCGTTGGGCGTGCTGACCGATTGGCCGATCTGCTGGGTGATCTCGGCCAGCTTTTGCAGGTGGGCGTCTTGCTGCTTTTGCTGTTCGGTTTGCTGTTGCTCTTGTGCGTTGGCGTCGGCCTCTTGCGCATACACGTGCGCGGTGTAGAGGGGGCCAACGATCAGGCCAATCTGCGCAGCAATTTGGGTGAGGGCGATGCGCTTGCCCCATGCTTGCCAGCCCTGTCGGCGCGGCGGTGTCTTGCGTCCTGGTGTCTTCATGGAAAACCTCGATGAGTGGATGTGCACCAGGAACGTTAAAGATCGTGAAGCTTTCTCAGAATAAGAATTGTCCTAAAGGAATTTTGAGGGCGGACGACTCAGCCTTGTCCTACAAAGCGGTGCAACACGATCAGACTGGTCCTACTTTTTTCTAGGGGTGTGTGTTCCGGTTGCACAACGGAGCGGGTAAGAAAAAAGGCGCCCGAAGGCGCCTTGCGTGTCTTGCTAAGGGGCAGTACTTACTGACGCGCATTCCGGAAGTTATCCGGCCACGGCGTGTTGTAGTTGGTGCGGAACGGGTTGATGTCCAGCCCGCCGCGCCGTGTGTAGCGCGCGTACACCGCCAGTTTGACCGGGCGGCACTGGCGCAGGACGTCGGTCAATCAAGCCGGCGCAAAGAACCGCTCATGCAGCTCTTCCAGCCCCAGCGTGCTGATCACCTCGTGCAGCCGCTCGGTCGGGCGCTTGCGCGGCAGGTTCTTGTACTGCGCAATGATCAGCTCGTTCTTCATCGAGTGCTCCCAGCCAACCAGCTCGGTCACGCTCACCTGATAGCCGTGGGCTTCCAGCTGCAGGCAGCGCAGCACGTTGGTGACCTGGCTGCCAAATTCACGCGTGTGCAGCGGGTGGCGCCAGATTTCCGTCAGCGCATTGCCGAGCGATTTGCCCTTGTTCTTGCGCAGCACCCCGGCCACCTCTGCCTGGCAGCACGGCACGATCACGATGTACTGCGCGTGCTTTTCCAGCGCAAAGCGGATCGCATCATCCGTGGCGGTATTGCACGCATGCAGCGCGGTCACGATGTCGATGGTGGCGGGCAGGCGGTCTGACGTAATGGAATCGGCCACCGACAGATTCAGGAACGACATCCCCTTGAAGCCGAGCCGAGCCGCAAGCTCGGTCGACTTGGTGACCAGCTCTTCGCGCGTTTCAATGCCGTAGATGTGCGAGGTGCCATGGGCGGTGTTACCAGCGGGTTGCTCCTTGAAGAACAGGTCATACAGGATGAAGCCCAGGTACGACTTGCCCGCACCGTGGTCAACCAGCGAGACATGCCCCTTGGCCTGCTGCACGTCGGCCAGCAGCGGCTCGATGAACTGGAACAGGTGATACACCTGCTTGAGCTTGCGGCGGCTGTCCTGGTTCATCTTGCCGTCGCGCGTGAGGATGTGCAGTTCCTTGAGCAGCTCGACGGACTGGTTGGGGCGGATTTCGTGGGTCTTGTTGGACATCGCAGGTGAATCAATGTTGAGCATCGACCAGCAGGTCGAGGGGCACGTTCAATGCATCGGCCAGCTTCTTGAGCAGTTCGGCTGTGCCGCCGCGCTGCCCGGTTTCAATCTGGCTGAGATAGGGTTTGCTGATACCGGTGGCCTCTGCCAGGGCATCTTGGGTCATGCGCCGGTAGTTGCGCCACGCGCGCACGGGGTGATCACCGGCAAGCTCGGCATCCACAACGGCGGCCGGCACACGAAAGCCGTCGTCTTCGGCCTTGGCTTGGTCGAACAGGGTTTCGTCGTCCAGGTCTTCTGCCAGGTGCTTGATACGGTCCCAGAGTTCGATGGGCACCACGGCAAATTCGCGATGTCCATCACGCTCGATGTATTGGATTTGCGTCATTGATATGCGCCTCCGCGCGGTTTGATGGCCAGCACCACGATCACAACGCGGCCATCTTCAATCTGGTACAGCACACGCCAGTCACCAACGCGGAGCCGGTAGCCCTCACGCCCAGCGAGCTTCTTTGCGTTCGGGTTTGGCGCATAGGGGTCGACTGCAAGTGGATCGATCTTGGCTCGAATCGTTGCTGCGACATTGCGCGGCATGGCTTTCAGGGCTTGTGCAGCTTGCTTCGTGAACTCGATTGCGTGCATGAGAGCATGTTAGCATTTTGCTAACAAATAAGCTAATTAAGTTTGCTTTTGGCGCGCGGTTGTGGTTGTTCGAGGCTCGTCAAAAGACTATATTCAGTCCCCCCTCACGGAAGCCCGTTCCCCTATGCGCTACGCATTCCCAGTCAAACTCACCACCCAGAACGGCGAAACCAAGCCGGTGCTGCAAGACGAGACGTCTTATGAAGAGACGCATGCGCTGCTTAAGGTGCTGGCGCTGGGCACGCAGGAGGCGGTAGACGGCGAGGTCAAGCCCGCTGCGGACGTGCTCGCGCGTTTGCGCGGCAAGCGTTCGGGTGGTTGATGGAGGGGGCGTTTGCAACGTTTCAGGTTCTGCGAATGCAATGCGCCGAGCAGGATCTGGAGTCGATCTGCTTGATCTCCGGCACTTATTCCTCTGATTCACCTTCGCATGTCTGAACCCCAAAACGTTCCCCTGGTTGCTGTCATTGGCGCCGGCCCGGCCGGGCTGATGGCCGCTGAAGTGTTGTCCAACCAAGGCGTGCGCGTGGAGGTGTTTGATGCCATGCCCTCAGCCGGGCGCAAGTTCCTGCTGGCGGGCATTGGCGGCATGAACATCACGCATTCGGAGCCGCTGGATGCATTTCTGGGGCGGTATCGCGCACGCCGCGAGCAGCTTGCGCCGATCATCGATCGCCTCAACCCCGATGCCCTGTGTGCGTGGATTCATGGGCTGGGCATCGACACGTTTGTCGGCAGCTCGGGCCGCGTGTTTCCGACCGAGATGAAGGCGGCGCCGTTGTTGCGCGCCTGGCTGCATCGGCTGCGCCAAGCCGGCGTGCATTTGCAGATGCGGCATCGCTGGATCGGCTGGGGCACGCCGTCAGATGCAGGGCATGCGCAAACGCTGCGCTTCGATACGCCGGATGGCGAACGCGTGGTGCAGGCCGATGCCGTCGTCCTTGCAATGGGTGGCGGTAGCTGGCCGCGTCTGGGTTCCGATGGTGCCTGGGTGCCGCACCTGGAGGCGCGCGGCGTGCAGGTGCTGCCGCTTAAACCGGCCAACTGCGGGTTCGATGCGGACTGGAGCCCGCATTTTCAGGAGCGCTTTGCGGGGCAGCCGGTCAAGTCGGTTGGCATTAGTTTGCCGTCTGGCGACGACGGTGCGCTGGAGTTCCGCCAGGGCGAGTTCATGGTCACGCAGACGGGGGTGGAAGGCAGCCTTGTCTATGCGTTGTCGGCGCCCATTCGCGATGCGCTGGCCGCCGCCGGTGAGGCGACGATCTGGCTGGACTTGGCGCCCGGCTGGAGTGCCCAACGCGTGCGCGATGAGCTGATGCGCCCGCGTGGCGCGCGCTCGATGTCGAGCCATCTGCAGAGCAAGCTGAACATCACGGGCGTGAAGCTGGGGTTGCTGCGCGAGTGCCTGTCGAAAGAGGCGTTTGCCGATCTCGCACAGTTGGCCGCCGCCATCAAGGCGCTGCCGCTGCGCCTCACGCGCACCCGGCCGATTGACGAAGCGATCAGCAGCGCGGGCGGCGTGGCGTTTGAAGCGCTGGATGCCAACCTGATGATCGAGCGCCTGCCCGGCGTGTTCTGCGCGGGCGAGATGCTCGATTGGGAAGCCCCGACAGGCGGCTATCTGCTGACAGCGTGCTTTGCGACGGGCGCAGCCGCCGGGCGGGGCGTGCTCGACTATCTGGCGACGCGTTAGGGCGTTAGCGCATCAAGGCGTTAGCGCGCCTTCAGGCGCCACAGCGAGGTCACCTCGGCCACGCGCGCTTTGTACAGCGGGTCGTTTTCATCCGAGGCTTTCGGGTGCTTGGGCTTGATGTCCTGGCGGCCGACGACTTGCAGGCCGGCCGCGTCGATCATGGCCAGTAGAGCCTCGCGCGTGCGCAGGCCGAGATGCTCGGCAAAGTCCGACAGGATCAGCCAGCCCTCGCCACCGGGCTCCAGGTGTGCGGCAAGGCCATTGAGGAAGCCGCGCAACATGGCGCTATCCGGGTCATAGACGGCTCGCTCGATCGGCGAGCTGGGCCGCGCCGGCAGCCACGGCGGGTTGCACACGATCAGCGGCGCACGCCCTTCGGGAAAGAGATCCGCGTCAACAACATCCACCTGGGTTTGCAGCCCGAGGCGCGACAGGTTGTCTCGCGCGCAAGCCAGCGCACGCGGGTCCTGATCGGTGCCGACGACGCGCTTGACGCCGCGCTTGGCCAGCACTGCAGCCAGCACACCCGTGCCCGTGCCGATATCGAACGCCAGCGCCTTGGACGGCAACGGCGCTTGCGCAACCAGATCGATGTATTCCCCACGCACGGGTGAGAACACGCCGTAGTGCGGGTGAATGCGCGCGCCATCCAGCGCGGGAATCTCCACCCCTTTCTTGCGCCATTCGTGCGCGCCGATCAGGCCGAGCAACTCTCGCAGCGAGACGACGGATGCAGCTTCACCCGCGCCATAGGCTTCATTGCAGGCTTCGCGCATGTCAGGCGCACGGCGCAGCGGGATCGTGTAATCGGCATCCAGCGGAATCAGCAGCATGCCGAGCGTGCGGGCGCGCTGCGATTGGGCCTGGCGGTGGAAGTTGAACGCCTCGATGGGCGAGGTGGCCTCCTTGCGCGGTTTGCGATCGGTGCGGCGGGACATGGCCTGTAGCAGTTGCCGCGCGTTCTGGAAGTCGCCGCGCCAGAGCAGTGCGGTGCCTTCGCAGGCCAGGCGGTAGGCGGTGTCTGCCGTGGTGCGGTCGTCGGCAATGACCACGCGTTTGGGCGGCGGGTTGCCGGCTTCGGAGCGCCACAGGGCGGTGTGGACGGCGTCGGTTTCAACGTCGGTCCAGGTGAGGATGGGGTGATGGGTCACAGCGGAATGGGTAGAAGGCGGGGTAGGGCGCGGTAGTGGGCGACACGATACCGCTGGCGGTGCAAACACACAATGCAGGCGGGCGCAGGGTACTGCACCTGTCTGATCATGTTCTGGTGCCATCGTGCTGCAGACCCAGTATGGATTCGACTGCCGCAAGATCCCGGGGATGTGTCACACGGTACTTTTGCGCTGCCGCCAGGATCGGCGCTTCAAGCAGGTGGGCGTACTGCGCGCGGCGCTGCGCAAACGTGTCCCACGCCCAGCGGATTGGGTGGCCTTTGTCGAGCCATGCCGAAAATGCCTCGGTATTGCCCGTGCCAGGCCACAGTTCCGCCTTGGTGACGGCGCGCCAGAACGAGCGCCGGATCACCCGCCACATGATCACCGGGCGGGCGTAGTCCAGCCACACGATGTGCGTTGCGCGCGCCAGGACGATGTCCCGCACGCCAGAGTAATTGCCATCACAGACCCACGATGGGCCATCAACGGCGGCCTGCACCCGGCGGTAGAACTCCGCAGGGTCATCGGTGGCCAGCGCTTTCCATTCCGCTTGCCAGTTGATGGCATCGAGCTCGATGTACGCAGCCTGGGTCGATGCGGCCAGCCGCCGGGCGAGCGTCGATTTGCCCACCCCGGATGTGCCGATGACGGCGATTCGCATGCGGATGCTCCCAGTCTTGCAAGGGGCACGAGGATAATCCAAGTGGCTGTTGGCCTGTTTTCGCACCCGGAAGCCAGGCTTGATGCAGCGCTATGCGCTGGCCGACGCAGCCTTGTATCGCCCGCGGTCTGGCTAGTTGTTACGATTCTTCCTGCGCAAGTGATGCTTTCGCCGCTCGCGGAAGGCGGTCTGGGTGGGCAGGCAGTGTAAACTCCAGCCTTTTTTTGGCACTCGTAGCATGGCGCACGCCCAGCCGCGTAGGGCGCTCAGCGGCCCTGCGCTGATCCGCTTACTTGCTCGCCTGACGGACGCTGATGTTTCCGAATCCGGGCAGCCGCTTTCAGACCGGCTGAGTCAATGGCTCAGTTGGACGGATGCCATCACGCTCTCGACGGCGCTGGCCGCCAGTCCGCCGGCCATCACCCCGGGTGTGCGGCCCGTTGGGTTGGACGCCGAGACCATGTGCAGCCGTGTCCGCGCCGCATTGGCAAAGTCCATCGCCACCGCTTGTGCGCCTGATGTGAGGCCGGGCGGAGGTGGGCGCGCGCCGATTCAACCCGCCATGCCGGCCGCGCCGGTTGACTATGCGGACATTCGGCAGCGCTACATCTTGGTGCAGCAGACCATGGAGATGGAGATTGGCGACCTGCGTGGCCGCCTGCGACGCGTGCTGGCCGCCAAGACGCCGGATCTGGCCCGGCTTGCCGTGCTGGACGCCAGCATGGAGCAGGCCCTTGGCGCACGGGAACGCACGCTATTGGGTGCCATCCCGACGATGCTCGGGCCGTACTTCGAGCGTTTGCGCGCGGCCGAGCAGCTGCAGGCCGCGTTGCTGGCTGAGTTGCCATCGGAGAGCACGGCCCAACCCACTCAACCCACATCCCGCGCATGGCTGCATGCGTTCCGCAAGGATATGCAGAGCGTGCTGCTTGCAGAGCTGGATGTTCGTTTTCAACCGGTCGACGGGTTGCTTGCCGCCCTTCGGACTCGCTAAGCGTTCAACAGGACACCATGTCCAGAAATCACCTGAATCTCATCGTTTTCTTTGTTGGACTCGCTGCCTTGGGGTGGATCGCGGCAGGCTATGTCGTGGGCATGAACCCGCTCGCGTTGGTCGTCACCATCGTGATTGGCGCCGCCTATGTGACGGGTGCGCTGGAGTTGCGCCGCTATCAGCAGGCCACCGGCACGCTCACGCAAGCCGTGGCCGGGCTGTCTGAACAGCCGCCCAAGCTGGGGGCCTGGCTGGATCAACTGCATCCGAGCCTGCGCAACGCCGTGCGCCTGCGCGTGGAAGGCGAGCGCGTTGCGTTGCCCGGGCCGGCGCTCACGCCGTATCTGGTGGGTCTGCTTGTCCTGCTGGGCATGCTGGGGACGTTGCTCGGCATGGTGATGACGCTCAAGGGCACGGGCGCCGCGCTGGAGAGCGCCACCGACCTGCAGGCGATTCGCGCGTCGCTGGCCGCGCCGGTCAAGGGGTTGGGGTTCTCGTTTGGCACGTCGATTGCCGGTGTGGCCACGTCTGCCATGCTGGGGTTGCTGTCCGCGCTGTGTCGGCGTGAGCGGCTGCAGGCCGTTCAGGCACTCGACACCCAGATCGCTACGACACTGCGCATCTATTCCCACGCGCATCAACGTGAAGAGACGTTCAAGCTGCTGCAGCGGCAGTCGGATGCCATGCCTGCCCTGGTGGACCGGCTGCAGGCAATGATGGCCGCGCTGGAGCAACAGAGCGCCGCCAGCAGTGAACGCCAGATCGCCAGCCAGCAAGCGTTTCTCGACAAGACGGAGGCGGCCTACCGTCAACTGGCGTCTTCTGTCGGGCAGTCGTTGCAGGACAGCGCCGCTGAAAGTGCGCGCGTTGCCGGTGCAGCGCTGCAACCGGTGGTTGACTCGACGATGGCGGGGCTTGCGCGTGAATCGGCCGCGCTGCATGAGACGGTGACGCATGCCGTGCAGCGCCAACTGGACGGCCTGTCGACGCGCTTCGAAACAACCGCCGAGACGGTCGCGAGCATCTGGAACACCGCCTTGTCGGAGCACCAACGCGCAAGCGCTGCGCTGGTGGGGAACGTGGGCACGTCGCTGGACCGGTTTGCCGACACCTTTGAGCAACGCTCGACCCGTTTGCTCGATGGCGTTGCCGAGCGTCTGGACGCTACGGCCGGTAGCTTGTCCGGTGCCTGGAACGATGCGCTTGCGCGACAGGAGCGTACCCACGCAGCCCTGGCCGGGCAGAACCAGCGCGCGCTGGAGGCGGCTGTGGCGACATTCGAGCAGCACGCTGTCTCGCTGCAGGACGCGTCACGCCAATCGCATACGGCGCTGCAAACCGCACTGGAATCGCGTGACCAGCAACGTCTGGCAACCTGGACCGAGGCGCTGGGCGCGATGGGTGCCAAGCTGAGCCAGGAATGGGAAAAGGTGGGTGCCGACACGGCAAGCCGCCAGCAGGAGATTTGCGATGCGCTGGCGGCAACTGCCCGCGATATCGTCGCGCAGCAGGACGCATCGCGCCAATCGCATGTGGCGTTGCAGACCGCGCTGGAAGCCCGCGATCAGCAACGTCTGGCCGCCTGGACCGATGCGCTGGGTGCAATGGGCGCCAAGCTGAGCCAGGAATGGGAAAAGGTGGGTGCCGACACGGCGAGCCGCCAGCAGGAGATTTGCGATGCGCTGGCGCAGACCGCACGCGATGTTGCGTCGGCGCAGGACGCGTCGCGCCAATCGCTCATGGAGCTGCAAACCGCGCTGCAAGCCCGCGACGAGCAACGCCTGACAGCCTGGACCGACGCGCTGGGCGCGATGGGTGCCAAGCTGAGCCAGGAATGGGAAAAGGTGGGTGCCGACACGGCGAGCCGTCAGCAGGAAATTTGCGATGCGCTGGCGCAGACTGCGCGCGACATCTCTTCGCAAACACAGGCCCACGCCAACGACACGATCGCCGAGATTTCTCGACTGGTGCAGGCCGCCTCGGAGGCGCCAAAGGCTGCTGCCGAAGTGGTGGCCGAGCTGCGCCAGAAGCTGTCCGACAGCATGGTCCGCGATACGGCGATGCTGGAAGAACGCACGCGCATGCTGGGCACGCTGGAGACGCTGCTCGACGCCGTGAACCACGCGTCGACCGAACAGCGCACCGCGGTGGATGCGCTGGTGGCAAGCTCGGCAGAGTTGCTCGAACGCGTTGGTGTGCGGTTCACCGATCGGGTCGAGGCCGAGACCGGCAAGCTGGGCGCAGTGGCCGCGCAGGTGACCGGCAGTGCCGTGGAGGTAGCGAGCCTGGGCGAGGCGTTTGGCGCGGCGGTGCACCTGTTTGGCGAGTCGAACGACAAGCTGGTGGCGCACCTGCAGCGGATCGAAGCTGCGCTGGACAAGTCGCTCACGCGCAGCGATGAACAGCTCGCCTACTACGTGGCGCAGGCCCGTGAGGTGATCGATCTGAGCATGCTGTCGCAAAAGCAGATTCTTGAAGACCTGCAGCGCGTGGGTGGCCATTCGGGCGACCAGCGTGCCCTTGCCGGAAGCGAAGCGGCATGAGTGACGCAATGAGCGACGAGATTGACGGCGGCTTGGAGTCCGCGCCGGTCTGGGCCGCGTTTGGCGACTTGATGTCGGTGGTGCTGGGCGCCTTCGTGCTGATTCTGGTGGGCGTGATTGGCGTGCAGCTGGAGCTGTCGTCCAAGCTGGAGAACGAGGTCAAGCAGCGCGAGGCAGAGGCGCAGCGCCGCAAGACGCTGGAGCAGGCGCTGGCAGGCCCGCTGGCGGCGGGGCGCGTGACGCTCGTCAACGGGCGGATCGGCATCAACGGCAACGTGCTGTTTGCGCTCAACTCTGACCAGTTGCAGCCGGAGGGCCGCGCGCTGATGAAGAGCCTCGCGGGCCCGTTGGCGGCCTATCTCAAATCGCGTGACGAGATCCTGATGGTGAGCGGGTTCTCCGATGACCAGCAGGTGCGGGCAGGCAATCGCCAATTTGCCGATAACTGGGAGCTGTCTGCCAAGCGTGCGTTGACCGTGACGCGCGCGTTGATTGATGAGGGCATCCCCGCGTCCAGCGTGTTTGCTGCGGCATTTGGCTCGCAGCAGCCAGTGAGCTCCAATGCGGATGATGTGGGCCGCGCGAAGAACCGGCGCGTGGAGATTGCACCGGTGCCGAGGCAGTCTGCTTCCAACGGTGGGCGTCGTGAGTCGAACTGATTCGTCCACGCAGGCAACGCTCGATGCGTGGCGCGCACGTGGTGCGGATCGCTTCGATCGCGTGCGCTTTCATTTCATTGAAGCGCTGCATCGCCGTGCGGTCGGCCAGACGGGCGAGGTGCGGCACATCCTGGATGAAAGACTGGACAGCCTGATCGCGGCCTATGCGGATGACCTTGACCGAGCGACGCCCTCGTCCGAGCCGGATGTAGGGTCCCGTGAGCCTGCCCGTAGCGCGTTGGCTGAATTGCTCGGCAGCATCGCCAATCGCGCGCGCGTGGATGCCGGCAGCGCCGCGGCCATTGGCCTAGAGCGCCATCCCCATGCCGCCACTGAACTGAAGATTCTCGAAGACGTGAGGGAAACCTGGTCCCGCGTCAGTGCGGAGAAACAGTTGCGCCAATCGCTTGATCAAGTGCCGACTAACGCTGGGCCGCTCAATTCGAGCAGCCTTGTGCACCGGTCGCTGTTGCTGATGCGTGAGGTGTCGCCGGAGTATCTGCGGCAGTTCCTGGCGTATGTGGATGCGCTGTCGTGGCTGGAGCGCATGGGCGGGGAGGGGGCTGTTGCCGGGCAGGAGGTTGGGCGTGGCGGTGTGGGCAGCAAGGGTGCGCGGAGCAAGTCGCGCTAGTCAGCGCCCCTTGGTCCGCCCAGATGCAAAAAACGCGTCACGCACTGACGACCTTGTTCTTCCCGGCGCGCTTGGCTTGATACATGCCACGGTCCGCGCGCTGGATCGCCGCCATCGGGGCTTCATCCTTGCCGAGTTCCGCCACGCCGGCAGAGAACGTGATGAAAAGCCGGGTCTCACCGGCGGCAAAGAAGCGCTGGGTGAGGCTGCGTTGCAGCCGTGTGATGGCTTGCACACCGTCTTCCAGGCAGGTGCCGGGCATGAGGATCACGAACTCTTCACCGCCAAAACGCGCGAGTGCGTCCTGGGGGCGTATGCATTCGCGCGCTACCTGGGCCAGGTGTGACAGGGCATCGTCCCCGAGGCTGTGTCCGTGGGCATCGTTGATGGATTTGAAGTTGTCGATGTCCAGGAAAGCGATGGAGAGCGTCGAGTTCTGATGCGCAGCGCGGGCGACCTCGCGCTCCAACGCTTCTTCCAGCCCTTTGCGGTTGAGTGCCCCCGTGAGCAGGTCGTGACGTGCCGAGGCCGACGCCATGTCGAGCGCCTTGCGAAGACTCGCAACTTCGGCCGCGGCATCTTCGGCCTTCTGCTTCATTGCCGAAAGCTCGTCGCGATTGTGGGCGGCCTGCTGCGACATCCAGCGCGTGGCGGCTAGTGCGTCCTGAATGGCGGGGGCAATCTCGGAGAGGGTCTCGGCCGACTCGATTTTTTTGGCGCACGCCTCCATCTGCCGGTGATGCTCGCCGGACGTTTCAGCAGCCGTAGACAGCCGCTCCATGAACGAGGCCAGGAGCCGTTTCATGTCTTCCTGGGCTTCGACTGACTTGGCCTTCAGCACGCCTTGTTTGTGGATCACCTCTTTGAGGCGGCGCCGTACGTCGTCAAGCCGTCGCAGGTTGACTGGTGCTTCGCTGGCTTTCAACAGGGCGTCAATCTGGCCGCGCAGCCAGCGGTCGTCCAGCGACAACTGGCCGATGTTTTCAAAGACAAGCTGCAGCAGGCCCAGCAGCGATTTGCGGATCTCGTTCTGGTCATCTGCCACCAGCGATAGCCGATGGTTGAACGCCGCCAGCTTGGTGTTCAGGTGCGTGAGGCTTTCTGTTTCTGAGCGACAGGTCTTGATCAATGCCCAGGCAACCGGGCCGATCGCGACGTCATCTTCGCCCAGCGCAGGCAGGCAGTGCTCAACCGTGCGCGCAAGCTGTTCGCGCAACTCCCGCACCAGCGTCATCCGGTCTGCGTTCTGCGCGTCTCCATTGGGTTGGCTGTCGGCAATTTCGTAGTAGACCGCAGCAAAGTTGTCTGGCGTGGGGGCCAACCTGCGTGAGGCCAGCAGCTTGAGAGCGTGCCGCGCGGTCTCCGAGGGATTGTTGTCTGTCATGCCGAACCGCAGGGTGGAGAGAGGGAATCAGTGTGCGATTTTCCACGGTTCCGGGCGCATCGAAAAGTGGTTCAAAAGTTTGTGTGGGTGTTTTGCTGTATAGGCGAGTGCTGTTTTGTTTGCTGATAGGGCAAGCATTGAACGGTTTTTCGCGGTGGGATTTGCGATTGGCCGATTGATTCGCGTTCACTGCCTAAGCGATATTTGGTGGTCGGGGATCGAGCGCGAGATGAAAACGTCGGCAAGTGAAATCGCGCGAGTTCATTTTCCCAATCCCGTTATGCGGAGACTTTCCAACGGTTGTGAATAGACACGGCAGCCTGCGTGCAAACCAACATGAATCAACCCAAGACGTATTGCAACGGCCAGATTCTCATCGACCTGGCACCATTCGAAGCGCGTCCTTCGCACTGGGTCGATGCCCCTAAAGTGATGCGGCCTGACGGCGCCGTGCTGGTGGATTTGACCCAAACGTTCTGGGATCTCCAGTCCGTTGCCGAATCACCTGCCGAGGTTGCGTTGACCCTTCGTCGGTACCCAGGCGACCGCGGCTCGGCGGTCGTCCGGATTGTGGTGGCGAGCGGGGAGATTGATGTGGAGGGCGAATTGACGCCTGCACCTGAGGTGGTGCGCTGCCTGGAGGCGCACTATCAGAGCGCGAAGCATTGAAATGGCGCGCTTTTCCTGCATCCGGAAAAGCGCGCCATTGTCGAAGAAATGGTGGGACGTACAGGACTTGAACCTGCCTGCCTGCGTCGGTAAACCGGCGCTGCTCGACCCATGAGCTACCGTCCCGCCTTTACTATATCGACGCTTGCTGAGGAAACCCGAGTCGGGACATTTCCCTAGCCCGATCGGTCAGTCGACCGGGCCGGTCGAGGCATCCGGACGCTCTAGCCCGGAATGATTTTGCGCCGTCGCAAGTCGTCGAAGATACGCATGAACATCGCTTCCGTCTCCACGTATTCATGAAAGCCGAAGCGGCGTGCCTTGGAGCCGTCGCCAAACATGTCGTAATCCCACGAGAACACGAAGTCAGCAAAGCGCCACGAAGACACGTCGCGGTACGGTGTGTCGGCCAGCCCGTGTCTGGCGATCATGCTTTGCCAAAGGGGCGCCTTGTCGGCCATGACGGTGTCGAGCGACAGGGGCAGTGGCGGGGCGACCTCCAGATCAAAGTAGCGCGCGATCTTGGGCCACATCTCGCTCCAGCGGAACAGATCGCCGTTGTTGATGTTGAAGGCCTGATTGGCGCAGCGCGGGTCGGTGGCGGCCCACGCCGTGGCGCGGGCGAGCAAGCCGGCATCGGTCATCTCCAGCAGGTGGTCGTACGCGCCGGGTTTGCCGGGAAAGCGCAGCGGCAGGCCAAGTTCTTTCGACATCGACGCATACACCGCAATCGCCACCGCCAGGTTCATCGGGTTGCCCAGCGCAAAGCCGCCGACCACCGACGGGCGGATGGCCGACCATGTCCACGCCTTGCCGTGTTGGCGCGCCTCCAGAAACGTCTGTTGGTCGAACATGAATTCGGGCGGCATGAAGTGCGCGTCGGTTTCGCGTGCCGGGGTCTTGAAAGGCCCAAGGTGGCCGCCGTAGACCTTGTAGCCCTGCATCAGGCTGATATGCGCGAGGTGCGGCGCCACGCCTTCCATGGCATCGACCACATTGGTCAGCATGGCCAGGTTGGGCGGCACAAGCTCGGCCCAGGTCGGGCGGTCCTGGTAGGCGGCGTAGAAGATGTGCGTGACGTTGCTGAGCGCACCGAGCTTGGCGCGGGTGTCAGCCGCATCCAGCAGGTCGACGGCGATGTGGTGGACGCGCTCGGTCGACTCGCCGCCACGTCGCGACAGGCCGACGATGCGCCAGTCATCCAGCGTAGCGAGGTGGTCGATCAGGTTGCGGCCGATCACGCCCTGGGCGCCCACGACGAGGGCGACTTTGTGGTGTGCAGTCATGACGGTGTGCGGTGATGTGCTTTGCGATCAGGCCGTTTGCGGGCGTTGCGTTGCGGCATCTTCAGTGCCATGCAGGCGCAGGCCGATGGCAATGAGGAGCAGCGCGCCGATGGGGGCCAGGGCGGCAACCCAAGGCAGGGCGGTCAGCCCCGGGCCATGTGAGATCACCACGCCGCCAACCCACGCACCGAGCGCATTCCCCAGGTTGAACGCCGCGATGTTGAAGCTCGATGCGATGCTCTGACCGGCCCCCTGCGCCTTCTCCAGCACCCACATCTGCAGTGGCGGTACGGTGGAGAAGGCCACGGCGCCCAGCAATGCCACGAACACCACGGCCCACATCTTGTCGTGCACAGCAAACGTCATCAGCGCGAGCGTCACGGCCAGGGCAACGAGGGTGCCGATGAGCGTGCCGCGCAGGTGGCGGTCTGCCAGTCGCCCGCCGATCAGGTTGCCGGCGATGAGCCCGCCGCCAAACACGAGCATCACTGGCGAGACGGCTGCGCTGGTATAGCCCGTCACCTCGATGATGAGCGGGGCGATGTAGGTGAACACCGCAAACACGCCGGCATAGCCGAGCACCGTGGTCAGCAGGCCGAGCAGCACGGGGCCGCGCATCAGCACGCGCATGTCTTGGCGCCAGTCGCCAGCATCCTGCGGGGCGGGTTCGTTCGGTACAAAGCGGGCGATGACGGCCAGCGCCACCACACCAACGGCCACGATGGCCCAGAACGCGGCGCGCCAGCCATACGCCTGGCCGAGCCACGTGCCCAGCGGCACGCCCAGGATGGACGCCACCGTCAGCCCCGTGAACATGATGGCGATGGCCGAGGCACGCCGGTTGGGCGGCACCAGGCCGGTTGCAACCACCGAGCCGACGCCGAAGAACGTGCCGTGTGCAAATGCGGTCAGCACGCGGGCGGTCATCAGCAGGGCGTAGTTGGGTGCCAGCGCACAAGCCGCGTTGCCCAGCGTGAAGATGACCATGAGCCCCAGCAGCACGGCCTTGCGTGGCCACCGCGCCGTGAGCGTAGTCAGTACCGGGGCACCCAGCACGACGCCGAATGCATAGCCGGAAATCAGCAGGCCCGCCTGGGCGACGGTGACGTGCAGGTCTGCACTGGTCTCCAGCAGCAACCCCATCAAGACGAATTCGGTGACGCCGATGCCGAATGCACCGGCGGTCAGGGCGAGTAAAGCGACAGGCATGGTTCGATGTCCTTGAAACTGGCCGCAGTGGCGGAATGCGGCCAAGTATGTCGACGCCGTGGCTTGTGCGATAGACTGCCTGGAAGCACAACATCTATGAATTGAAATCACAATGTCGCGGCTTGATATCAATCGCTTTGGCGAGATGGAAGTCTTCGTGCGGGTGGTGGAGCAGGGCGGGTTTTCAGCGGCGGCGCGGGCGTGCCGGATGACGCCGTCGGCGGTGAGCAAGCTGGTGGCGCGGCTGGAAGCGCGGCTTGGCGCACGGCTGGTGAACCGGTCAACGCGGCGCTTTCAGCTCACGCCGGAAGGCGCGGCATTTTATGAACGCAGCGTGGCGGTGCTGGCAGATCTGGACGAGGCCGAGCGCGAGGCGTCAGCCGGTGCGCAGCCGTCGGGGCGGTTGCGTGTGAACGCCAATGTGCCGGTCGGCACCCATCTGCTGCTGCCAATCGTGCCGGCGTTTCTGGAGTGTCATCCGCAGGTGTCGCTCGACATTGCACTCACGGATCGGGTGGTCGATCTGCTTGAAGACCGCACCGATGTTGCACTGCGTAGCGGGCCGCTGAAGAGCTCCCGCCTGGTCGCGCGCAAGCTGGGGCAGACACGGCTGATGGTCGTGGCTTCACCCGGTTATCTGGCGCGTATGGGCACCCCGCGCATGCCGGCCGACCTGGCCAATCACAACTGCCTGGCGTTCAGCTACGTGCGTGCGGTCAACGGCTGGCCTTTCACGAAACGGGGGCGCCGCACCGAGGTCATGCCGCAGGGCAACACGCAGATCAGCGACGGCGAGGCCCTACGCGCGGTGGCCGTGGCCGGCCTGGGCCTGGCGCGGCTGGCCGAGTTTCAGGTGCGGGCGGATCTTGATGCCGGCCGTCTCGTGCCGGTACTAGAGGAGTACAACCCCGGCGAAACCGAAGATATTCACGCGGTTTATGTCGGTCAGGGCGCGCATTTGCCGGCGCGTGTACGGGCGTTTCTGGACTTTCTGGTCGCGCATGTGAAGGTTGCCTAGGCGGCCGTCTCCCCACGCTGGAAGGGCGTGGCGTTCACATTCGTAAATCCCTTCAAGTTGCCTCTTTAGTTGCATGCGGGCGTGCCGTTTACCGCCACATAACGTGTGCTTGAACGGGGGGAAGACGCAAATGTCACTGCATTCGCAACTGGAAGTCGATGAACGGACCAATCTGACGAACAACAACCGCTTTGAGCTGTTGCTGTTCCGCCTGGGCGAATCTGCGCGATCCAACCAGCGCGAAATGTTCGGCATCAACGTGTTCAAGGTGCGCGAGATCATGGTCATGCCGCCAGTGACGCACGTGGCGGATGCCGGTGCCCACATCCTGGGCGCGGTGAACGTGCGCGGTCAGATCATCCCGGTGATCGACCTGGCCAGCGTGATCGGCACCAAGAATGGCAATGCCAACATCCTGCTGATTACCGAGTACGCGCGTTCCACGCAAGGTTTTGCGGTGGAAGAGGTGGATGAGATCGTCCGCCTGGAATGGAGCCAGATCTTCCCGGCTGAGGCCAGCGTAGGCAGCAGCAACATCACCAGCCTGGCACGCCTGGACGGCAACGCCGACAACTCGCGTCTGGCGCAGGTGATCGACGTCGAGCAGATCCTGGTGGACGTATTCCCGACGCGCCGCACCGATCTGGCCCCCGACAATGACGAGCGTCCGATCAAGCTGCCCCCGGGCGCCAAGCTGCTGGTGGCTGACGATTCGGGCCTCGCGCGCTCACTGATTGCCAATGGTCTGGAAGCGATGGGCACCCCCTACGTGATGACCAAGAGCGGCCAGGAAGCGTGGGACACGCTGCAGAACATCGCCCGTGATGCAGCCCGCGAGGGCAAGACCGTGCGCGACAAGATCGCCCTGGTGCTGACCGATCTGGAAATGCCCGAGATGGACGGCTTTACGCTCACGCGCAAGATCAAGACCGAGCCGGCGTTCCAGTCGATTCCGGTGGTGATTCACTCGTCGCTGTCGGGCTCGGCCAATGAGGACCATGTGCGCCGCGTGGGTGCCAATGGCTACGTCGCCAAGTTCGAGGCCAATGAACTGGCGCAGGCGATTGCGTCGGCGCTGGCCTAAGCATGGCGAATGACCGGCGGCGTGCAATGCGCCGCCGGGTATCACCTGGGCATCACTTGCGGCTGTGGTGATCGCCGCCAAGCGGATCGACGACGATCATCGTGCGGTCCAGCACACCGTTGTCGTCGAATAGGGCATTGAAGTGCGCCTGCTGATATCCGGCAACATACATCCGGTATGACCACGCCTCGCGCTTCATGAGCGGGTAGTACTGCGTTGGTTCTTTCGGTGTGCCGAAGCGTTCAAGCACATCGCGCTTGGTCCACACACCGGGGCGCGCTTCGTAGATTTCCTTTTCAGTCAGCATCTGCCGGTAGCTGATGAGCTTGCCGCTGGCGTCAAAATCGGCGGCATAGACCTCGTGCCCGAGCGGCTGCTTGGAATAGATCCAGCGGTGCGTGCCGCCCGCAAGCTGATAGGTCTCGGTGGGTGCGCCAAAGGTTTCTTGCACGGCACTTTCTGGCTGGCCGATCATCTTTTGCGCGGTCTGCACCGGGTTGAGCGAGGCACACGCGCACAGGGCAAGTGCCGTCAGGCTGATCCATCTGCTGAGTTGTCTTGGCATGGCGTTCTCCGGGGGAAGGCTGGGATTGACCTTCTGGATGGTAAACGCCTCAGCCGCACGAATTATTCCCTCGATCCAAATTGGCGCCTGCATCGCACAACATTGGTGCGATCAACCGGGTTTCTTGGCGGAGGTTGCGATGACGCGGTGCACGAAACGCAGCTTGTCGATCACGGGGGATGCCAGCGTGAACGGGTAGCCATCGGGCTGCCCCAGGCTGCGATTGAGGCTGTTGAGCACGTAGGTGAGCGGAAACCAGCGGCTCATCAGGTTGTTGAAGCTGGCTTCTTCCACTGGGGTCTGGTCGGTCAGTTCGGGCTCTTGCGGGTGGTCGGGCAGCAGGGCCAGGCCGTACGACACGGCGGTGTCCAGTGCGTCGACCATGTGCAGGTAGTGCGCCCAGGTTTCGGCCCAGTCTTCCCATGGGTGCATGGTGGCGTAGGCGCTGATGTAGTGCTGCGCCCAGTCGGCCGGCGGCCCATTGTCGTAATACGCCTTGAGCGCGTCGGCATAGCTGGCGCGTTCATCGCCAAAGCGCAGGCGGAACGCGGCTTCCCACATCGGCTTGCCGGCAATCAGGCGATCAAAGAAGTAGTGCCCGGATTCGTGACGGAAGTGACCGAGCAGCGTGCGATAGGGCTCGCGCAGGTCGGTGCGGGCTTTTTCGCGCGCGGCATCGTCGGCTTCGACAACGTTGAGCGTGATGCGGCCGTGGTTGTGGCCGGTCATCACGGGCTCGCTGTCTTCCTTGCTTTGCAGAAACGCAAATTCCAGCCCGGTTTCGGGGTTTTCCAGGCGCGATTCCAGCGGCAGGCCCAGCGTCATGAGCGTATAGAGCAGCCGGCGCTTGGCGACCTCCATCTTGTACCAGTAGAACCGGTTTTCCGGCACGGTCAGGTCGGGGATGGTGTCGGTGAACTGGCAGGCGCGGCACAGTGTGTCGGGCGAATCTGCCGGGATCATCCAGTTGCAGACGTTTTCGACCGCGTAGTTGTGGCATTGGCGGTAGAGTTGGCCGTGCGCATCTGGGTGCAGGCTGCGCCAGAGGTTGTCTCCAGCCTCTGCTGTTTCGCCAGTGGCTTCAAACGCGCTGATCTCGCCCACGTCAGGCAGGTAGCCGAGCAGGGCGTCGCAGCGCTCGCACAAGACGTTTTCAAAGAAGACGAGCTGCTGGCAACGGTTGCAGTGGAACGTTTTCATGGTGATCCAGGGGCGGGGCAAGGGCTGGCGTTCGGGGTGCTCGCCAACCAAGATGGTGGGATGGCAGCGGCGAGCCGTCCAGCAAGCGTTGTACCGCATTGGCGTGTCATACGCACGGCTGTGCACGCGTGGCACGATGGCTTGTCGCCCAAAGCCGGGCATGCCGCACAAACGGCATGAACCTTGCTTGAACCGCCCGCCGGCACCGCGCCGGCACGTCATTACGAGCCACCGAGGAGTCCGTGTGTCGATCCGAGTCGCGCTAAACCACGTTACCCATTATCGCTATGACCGGCTCGTCGAGCTGTCGCCGCAGGTGGTGCGCCTGCGGCCGGCGCCGCACTGCCGTACGCCCATCCATTCGTATTCGATGCGGGTGGAGCCGGCCGAGCATTTCATCAACTGGCAGCAAGACGCGTTTGCCAACTACCAGGCGCGGCTGGTATTTCCGCACAAGACGCGTGAGTTCAAGGTGACCATCGACCTGGTTGCCGAGATGGCGGTCTACAACCCGTTCGACTTCTTCCTGACGCCTGAGGCTGAGGAATTTCCGTTCACCTACGACGATGCGCTGGCCGCCGAGCTGGCGCCCTACCTCGTCAAGCGGGAGATGACGCCGCACTTTGCCGCGTTTGTCGCCAGCATTGACCGCACGCCGCGCCGCACCATCGATTTCCTGGTGGAGTTGAACCAGCGACTGCAGCAGGACATCCGCTACCTGATCCGCATGGAGCCCGGCGTGCAGACGCCGGAAGAGACCCTGTCGCTCGGCTCCGGTTCGTGCCGCGATACGGGCTGGCTGATGGTGCAGACGCTGCGGCAACTGGGGCTGGCGGCGCGCTTTGTGTCCGGCTATCTGTTGCAGCTCACGCCGGACGTAAAAGCCGTCGACGGCCCCAGCGGCACCGAGGTGGATTTCACCGACCTGCATGCCTGGTGCGAGGTGTACCTGCCCGGCGCAGGCTGGATCGGCTTTGACCCGACCTCCGGCCTGCTGGCGGGCGAGGGGCATATCCCCGTGGCCTGCACGCCGGAGCCTGGCAGCGCGGCGCCCATCTCGGGCGCGGTGGATGAGTGCGAGGTCGAATTCGAGCACACGATGTCGATCACGCGCGTGCTGGAGGCTCCGCGCGTGACCAAGCCGTACACCGAGGCGCACTGGGAAGACGTCGTGCGTATGGGCGCGCAGGTGGACGCTGACCTCGACGCCATGGACGTGCGCCTGACCATGGGCGGCGAGCCCACCTTCGTGGCCGTGCGCGACCGCGATGCCGCCGAGTGGAACACCGACGCCCTTGGCCCCACCAAGCGCAGCTACGCCGTCGGGCTGATGGACAAGCTGCGCCAGCGCTACGGTGCCAACGGCTTCCTGCATATCGGCCAGGGCAAGTGGTACCCCGGCGAGCAGTTGCCGCGCTGGGCGCTGTCGCTCTACTGGCGGGCTGATGGCCAGCCGTGCTGGAATGATCCAACGCTGTTTGCCGACGAACGCGAGCCCGGCCGCTACACCGCTGCCGATGCGCAGCGCTTTCTGCACCATCTGGCGCGCAAGCTGTCGGTGGACGAGCAATGCATCCAGCCCGGCTATGAAGACACGTGGTACTACCTCTGGCGCGAGCGGCGCCTGCCGGTGAATGTCGACCCGTTTGATTCGCGGCTCGACGATGAAATGGAACGCGTGCGCCTGCGCCGCGTGTTCGATGCCGGCCTGTCAGCCGTCACCGGCTACGTTTTGCCGCTGGCGCGCGAACACGATGCCGCGCTGGCCGGTGCGCGCTGGGTGACCAGCCCGTGGTTCTTCCGCGATGACCGCATGTATTTGATTCCCGGCGATTCGCCGATGGGCTATCGCCTGCCGCTCGACTCGCTGCCGTGGGTCAGCAAGAGCGACTATCCGTATCAGCATGCGCACGATCCGTTCGGCCCCATCGCCCCGCTGCGCACGGCGGCGGAGCTGCGCATGCAATACCAGGGGGAGTCTGCCGGCGCGGCAGCGAAAGCCGCATCCGCCGCAGGCGGCACAGGCACGGCCCTCGATGCCCGTATGCCGGCACACAGCGAATCCGCCTCGTGGGTCCACCGCACCGCGCTGTGCGTCGAAGCGCGCGACCCCGCCCGCGCTGCCGGCCCCAAGGTCGAGAGCGACACCTTCGGCTCCGGCCGCAGCCAACTGCACGTATTCATGCCGCCGCTGACGGTGTTGGACGACTACCTCGACCTGCTGGCCGCCGTGGAAGCAACCGCCGCCGAGTTGAGCGTGCAGGTCGTTATCGAAGGCTATCCGCCGCCGCGCGACCCGCGCCTGAAGTTGCTACAGGTGACGCCCGATCCCGGTGTGATCGAGGTCAACATCCACCCCGCCAGCAACTGGGATGATTTGGTCGACCACACCGAATACCTCTACGAATCGGCCCACCAGTCGTACCTGAGCACCGAGAAGTTCATGCTCGACGGCCGCCACACCGGCACCGGCGGCGGCAACCACTTCGTGCTGGGCGGGGCCACGCCGGCGGATAGCCCGTTCCTGCGCCGGCCCGATCTGCTGGCGAGCCTGATTGCGTACTGGCACAACCATCCGTCGCTGTCGTATCTGTTCTCGGGGCTGTTCATCGGGCCGACCAGCCAGGCGCCGCGCGTGGACGAGGCGCGCAATGATCAGGTGTACGAACTGGAGATCGCGTTTGCGGAGCTGCAGCGTCAGCTTGATCGCCTGGGGGGGGTGGATGGGGCCAGCATTCAGCCCTGGCTGATCGACCGCATCCTGCGCAACATCCTGATCGACGTGACCGGCAACACGCACCGCGCCGAGTTCTGTATCGACAAACTCTATTCGCCCGACGGCCCCACGGGGCGCCTGGGCCTGCTGGAGCTGCGCGGTTTCGAGATGCCGCCGCACGCGCGCATGAGCCTCGTGCAGCAACTGCTGCTGCGCGCGCTGGTCGCCCGCTTCTGGAAGACGCCGTACACCACGCGCCTCACGCGCTGGGGCACGGAGCTGCACGACCGCTTCCTGCTCGGCACCTTCGTACAGATGGATTTCGACGACGTGCTCGCCGACCTGCGCGAAGCAGGCTACGCCTTTGAGCGCCACTGGTTTGCACCGCATTTTTCGTTCCGCTTCCCGCTGGTGGGCGAGCTGCATACGGGCGGGATCTCGCTCACGCTCAGTGCGGCGCTCGAACCCTGGCACGTGATGGGCGAGGAGGGTGCGCAGGGCGGCACGGTGCGCTATGTCGATTCCTCGGTCGAGCGGTTGGAGGTGCGCGTGCTGGGGCTGAACGAGAACCGCCACGTGGTGACGGTCAACGGCATTCCCTTGCCATTGCAACCAACCGGCCGCGTAAGCGAGCAGGTGGCGGGGGTGCGGTTCCGGGCGTGGTCGCAGCCATCGGCCTTGCACCCGACCATTGGCGAGCATGCGCCGCTGACGTTCGACTTGGCCGATACCTGGACCGGCCGTTCGCTGGGTGGTTGCCAGTATCATGTGGCGCATCCGGGTGGACGCAACTACCAGACGTTTCCAGTCAACGCTTATGAGGCGGAAAGCCGCCGCCGCGCGCGCTTCTTCACCACCGGGCACACGCCCGGCCCGATGGAGGTGAGGGCGCCCGAGCGCAGTCTGGAGTTTCCGTTTACGCTGGATTTACGCCGCTACTAATCTCTTCCAGCCAAGCCGATCTTGTCTTACCAGTCGACCCTGCCGCTTGATCCACTACAGCCCGCTGCCGCCCACGCGGATGTGCTGGCCCTCCTTCGCATGTTGCCGGTGCGGGAGGGCCACTGGGATGAGCTGCACGACGCGACGGGCGCGTTGCGTGCGCCTTGGCGGCAGTTTTTCGAGCATGTGCGCGAGGGCGGCTTGGTCGGGCTGGAGCAGGCCCGCGCTTCCGTCGCGCAGCAGGTGCGCGACAACGACATCAGCTACAACGTCTACGCCGACAAGGGCGAGCCCCGCCCGTGGGCGCTCGACGTGCTGCCGTTTCTGATTGATCACGCAGACTGGGCGGTGATCGAGCAGGGCGTTACCCAGCGTGCACGGTTGCTCAACGCCATCGTGGCGGATACCTACGGCCCACAATCGTTGCTTGCGCAGGGGCTGGTGCCGCCTGCGCTGGTGTTCGGCCATCCGGGCTACCTGCGTGCCGTACGCGGTTATACGCCGCCGGGCGGGCACTACCTGCAGATCGTGGCGGTGGATCTGGCCCGCGCACCCGACGGCACCTGGACTGTTGTCGGCCACCGCACGGAGGCGCCCTCCGGCCTGGGGTATGCACTGGAGAACCGGCTGATCGTCTCCAGCCTGTTTGCCGATGCGTTTCGCGAGTTGCACGCCACGCGTCTCGCGCCAACGTATTCGCAGTTGATCGGCGCGTTGGCCGCTGCCGCCCACACCACGATGCGTGGGGACGAGGCGGGCGGTTCGCCGCACATCGTGCTGCTCACCCCCGGCCCCTTCAGCGAAACCTATTTTGAACACGCCTTTCTGGCGCGCTATCTGGGGGTGACGCTGGCCGAAGGTAAAGACCTGACGGTGCGTGGCGACAAGCTTTATCTGAAGACCTTCAACGGCCTGGAGCGCGTGCATGCTGTGCTGCGCCGCCTGGACGACGTGTTTTGCGACCCGGTGGAGCTGCGCGCCGATTCCACCATCGGGGTGCCGGGTCTGCTGCAGGTGATGCGTGCGGGCAATGTGATGGTGTCGAACGTGCCCGGCGCCGGGTTTGTCGAGTCACCGGCTGTGCTGGGTTTCCTGCCGCGCATCGCGCAGGCATTGCTGGGTGAGCCACTGGTGCTGCCCAGCGTGCCGACGTGGTGGTGCGGTGAGGCGCTGGCGCGCAATGAAGCGCAGGCCCGATTGACCACCGGGCTGCTGCTGCCAACGTGGCCCGGCTGGCCCAGCGAAAGCCCCGATGGCCCACCCGGCATGGCGCAGGGCCAACAGACACTGGCCGACTGGCATGCGCGCATCGATCGGGCTCCCGAGGCCTTCACGATTCAGGCGCCGCTGCCCTATTCCTGCACGCCGCGCTACGAGGCTGGCATGCTGGCCGGCCGGCCCTCGGTGCTGCGCGTTTATGCCATTGCCGATCTGGCTGGCGGCTGGCATGTCATGCCCGGCGGCTTCACACGCCTCGCGGCCAATCGGCAAGTTTCCCCATCGATGCAAATGGGCGGTAGCAGTGTCGACACCTGGGTGCTGTCGAACCAGCCGCAACCCGCTGCGCCGTTCACGCTGCTACCGTCGCCGATCCGGCCAGCCGATCTGGCGCGCAAGCATCACACGGTATCGAGCCGGGCGGCGGAGAACCTGTTCTGGTCCGGCCGCTATGGCGAGCGCGCCGAGAACGGCGTGCGACTGTGCCGCCTGATCCTCGGCTCGCTCGAAGCCAATGATGCGGACACGATGTTTGCCACGCTGACTGAGTTGGCGTCCGAGTCCGGCCTGATCTTTACCGCCGACGTGTTTGCGCGCAGCAGCCCGCAGGCATTTGAGCGGGCGTTGGTGGTTGGCTTGAGCGAGCAGTCGGGTACGACAGGCATTGGCCAATGTCTGGCTGCGCAGGCGCGAGCGTCTGGCGAGGTGCGCGGGCGCCTATCGAACGACCATTGGCGCATCATCCTTGCGGCACGCAACGATTTTCGCGATGGGCTCGCCAACCTGATGACGGATGGCCCCCATGATCGCGTGGCCCTGGTTGACTTGCTGGAGTACCTGGCCACGCAACTTTCCGCCATCAGTGGCGCGCAGGGTGACCGCATGACGCGCGACGAGGCCTGGCGCCTGCTGTTTGCCGGGCGCCACATCGAGCGCGTGTGGGCCATGACCACCTTCCTGCGCGTGCTGGCCGAGCAGGGCACGCTGGCCACCGCCGAAGGTTTTGACCTGCTGCTGCAGCTGTTTGACAGCACGCTGACGTACCGGTCAATGTATCCGGGGCGCCTGGAGGTGCCTGCACTGCTTGATCTGCTGGTGGTCGAGCCGAGTAACCCGCGCGGGCTGTACGGTGTGTATGACCGGCTGCGGACCAAGCTGGGGCAGATCGAGCGCGCCGCTGCCAGTACACGCCGCACGCGGTTTGCGGAGTTGATGCCCGAGGTCGCGACGCTGCCGTCCCTCGAAGCCTTGTGTGAGATCGATGCCGAGGGGCGCTACGCCAACCTCATCCGCCTGTGCGACACGCTGGGTGACTATGTGGCGGCGGCTTCCAATGAAATCAGCGCGCGCTACTTCAGCCACGCCAGCATTCCGACCGCACAGGTGGCCTGATGGACGCGCACGCCACAGTTCTGTCGGTTTCGCACAGCACCGTCTACCACTACGCGACGGCGGTGGAGACCGCCCAGCATTTGGCCACCATTCGCCCGCGCGCGTGTATGTGGCAGACGATCGTTGCGCATCAGGAGCACATTGATCCTTCGCCCTCGTACGTGACCAGTCGCGTGGATGGTTTCGGCAACGACGTGCTGTATTTCTCGCTCGACACGCCGCATGAAAGCCTGCGCATGACCAGCGAGACCACGGTACAGCTGCTGCCGCGCTGGCGTGGCCTGGACCCGGCCGCCACGCCGGCATGGGAGGATGTCGCGCAATGTCTGCGATATCAGGCGGGCTCCGTGTTCTACCCGGAAGCCGAATTCTGTTTTGCCTCGCCCAACATCGTGCTGAGCCCGGAGTTGCAGGCCTACGCGCGACAGAGTTTTGAGCCCGGGGTGCCAGTGGTGGCCGGTGCCATCAGCCTGATGCATCGCATTCACACCGACTTTGAATACGCACCCACGGCAACCGCTTTCGATACGCCTGCAGCGCAAGCGTTTCGCCTGCGCCGCGGTGTGTGCCAGGACTTTTCGCAGGTGATGATCGGTTGCCTGCGCGCGCTCGGGTTGCCTGCGCGCTACGTGAGCGGCTATCTGCGTACCGAGCCCCCGGCCGGACAACCGCGCCTGATTGGGGCCGATGCCTCGCACGCGTGGGTGTCGGTGTTTTGCCCGCAAAGCGGTTGGGTGGATCTGGACCCGACCAACGATGTGCTGGCCGATCTGGATCACGTGACGTTGGCGATCGGCCGCGACTACAGCGATGTGTCGTTGCTGCGCGGCATGATCCTCGGCGGTGGCGAGCATCGTGTGGAAGTCGCGGTCAGCGTGCAGGAAGTCTCGGCCGCCTGAGCGGCGGTTTGGTCATGCGGGGGGCATCATGAAAAACGAAATTTCCTGGCAAGACCTGCCTGACCCGGCCGATGTGTCGGGCGTCTTCGCTTTTGCCATGTCGTTCAACGGCTATGAAGAGCTGGGCTCGTTTGAGGCGTGCACCAGCGCCGCACGCGAGCGCAGGCGCGCATCGCTTGTCGATTTGCGCAACGAACTGTTCTGCGCCGCGCGTGCGTCGCGCCATGCCGGATCAACGGGCTACCTGGGTACGTACGAAGCGTTGCTTCCGCTCTTTCAACAGATGCTGGGCGCGCCAACGACCAGTGCCTAGGGTTGGTCCGCCAGCTCCTGTGCAGGTTGCCGGCGCCGTTGCGCGCCCGGGTGGGCGTCCGGCAAACGGTCGGCGCCAAACAGTTTGCGGCGCAAGGTGCCAGGCGCATACGCGGTCTTGTAGACACCGCGGTTCTGCAACTCCGGCACCACCAGATCGATGAAATCCGCATAGCTTTCCGGCGTGACGGTGCGCGCCAGGTTGAAGCCGTCGATGTCGGTCACATCCATCCACTGCTGCAGCGCGTCGGCTACCTGCTGCGGGTCGCCCACGATGGTGGCGTAGCGGCCGCCCAATGCCAGCTGATCAAGCAGTCGCCGTACGGTGAACTGCGTGTCGCCGCCAGTGGCGCGGCGGATGGAGGACTCGATCGCATTCGTCTTCACCGCGCGCAGCGGATCGTCCAAGGCATAGGTCGAATAGTCGATGCCGGAGCCTGCCGAGAAATGCGCAAGACCGGCTTCCGCACTGGCGTAGCGTTGGTATTCGGCGAGCTTTTCGCGGGCCAGCTTCTCGGTCTTGTCGACCACGACGGTGATGCCCATGAAGACTTTGACGTCCTCTGCTCGGCGCCCAGCCTGCACGGCGGCTTGCCGCAACTGCGCCACCTGATCGCGCGTGGCTGATTGGCTCTGGCTCGACAGGAACACGCATTCCGCATGCTGCCCCGCAAAGGTCTGTCCGCGTGCGGATGAGCCCGCCTGAAACAGCACCGGCGTGCGCTGTGGTGACGGCTCGCTCAGGTGGTAGCCCTCCACGTCGTAGTAGCGGCCGTGATGCTGGATGCGGTGCACCTTGTCGGGCTGTGCGAACACGCGTGCGGCGCGATCACGCAGCACCGCATCGTCTTCCCAGCTGCCTTCCCACAGTTGGTAGACCACATCAAGAAACTCATCCGCGCGGTCATAGCGCTCGTCGTGCGCGATCTGTTCGCGCAGGCCCATGGCGCGTGCCGCGCTGTCCAGATAGCCGGTGACGATGTTCCAACCGACACGCCCGTCGGTCAGGTGATCGAGCGTGGAAAAGCGCCGCGCAAACAGGTACGGCGCTTCATACGTCAGGTTGACGGTCAGGCCGAAACCGAGATGCTCCGTCACGCCCGCCATGGCGGAAACCAGCATCAGCGGATCATTCACCGGCAGCTGGATCGACTCACGCAGCGTGAGGTCGGCCGATTGTTGGTAGACGTCGTACACGCCCACGATGTCGGCAATGAACAAGCCGTCGAACAGGCCACGCTCCAGCAACTTGGCGAGGTCGGTCCAGTAGCTGAGCTTGCGGTAATCGGTGGAGGTATCGCGCGGGTGGGTCCACAGGCCGTGGTTGATGTGGCCCACGCAGTTCATGTTGAACGCGTTGAGCAGGATCGGTTTCTTGGCCATCGTGTTCAGGCACCCAGGCTGGTCAGGGTGGGCAGCGCATCAGCAGGGCGCTGCAGCAGCACGCCAAGGATCTCGCGCCGCCACGCGTCGTAAAGCGGAACATGGTTGCGCGTATCGATGCCGGCCGCGCGTTCGTTCAGTGCCCATGATTCGCGCAGGTAGTCGCCCAGGAGCACTTGCAGCTTGTCGTCGGCTTCCAGCACTTCACCGACGAGTTGTTCGCGTTGCGCATCCGATGCGGCATTGAGCTTGTTATGCCACCACTCGGTGATGAGGATGCGGTGCACCTCTTCGTCCGGCATGATGCGGTTCTCGGCAAAGTCGCGGTTGGCGAGATCGAGCACACGCGAGGTGCGCCGGTTGACCTGCAGCCGCGCGAGGATGTGATGCTCGTAGTGGAACTCCCATGCGAGGAAGGCGGCCTGGCTGGTCAGCGGGTAGTCGCCCAGGATGTCCCAGTGGTGGCGTACGTCTTGCGCAATGCGGTCGATCTGGTCGTGCCCCGACAGCACGCGGATGCGCTCGCGCGAGGCCACCGCGTGAAAGCCGTCGTCGCCAATCTGTCGTGAGAGCGCGAGCTGAAACTCGGGCTCGTCGCGAAACAGCCGGTCCAGCCCGGCGCTTGCCAGTTGCACGATGAAAAGATCGTGCGCGGCGTTCCACAGCGCGTAGTCGATCACCCCTTCCCGTTCTTCTGGGGTTTGCGCATCGCGCGGTGGCTCGGTGCGTGAAGGCGGCAGGTGTGGCGCGTGCACGGCGGCGACGCGGTCAAAGAGGTCTTTCTCCAGCGCCGCGCCATAGCGCGCGGGCGTCGTTTCGAGGTGGGTTTGGGTCACGTTGACATCCTGGTCGCGGAGGTTGGCTCCGGTGGATCGGTGTGCGCCACCGCCGGGTGGGCGGGCGCGACAAGGCTGACATCGTTGCATTGAAGGCGGCGCAGACGAACGAAGCGTTGCGCATGTCGTCAGAACCTGCGCGCAGATTGCGCGGCTTCGTCCAGCCGAAGCGGCTACAGGCCGTTCTCCACCATCTCGACCACGCGCAGGGCGATGGCGCCTGTCTGCTCGGGCGGGCGGCCGCGTAGCGGGCCGTCGATGATCAGCAGCGCTAGCCCGTGCACCGCAGACCATGCGAGATATTCAGCGCCCGGACGGCGCTCGGCTGGGAGCACGCCTGCGGCAGTCATGCGGTCGAGTGCCAGGCCTAGCAACTGGAACGGGTTCAGCCCGCTGTTGCCGGCCTTGTCCGGGTCGGCGTCGTTCTCCACTTCATCGGGCACGGCAAACGCGGTGCGGAACAGGCCGGTCTCCATTTGCGCAAAACGCAGGTACCCCACGCCGATGGCGCGCAAGGAGGCGCGGGCCTGCGCATCTTGCGGCCAGGTCGGGTCGATTGCATCCAGTTCCGTTTCCATGGCGCGTGCCAATGCTGCCAGCGCCGCCGCGCGCACCTCCTGCAGCAAATCCAGTCGCCCGGCGAAGTGCCGGTAGGCCGCATTCGGTGCAACGCCAGCGCGGCGCGTTGCCTCGCGCAGCACGATGGCATCTGGGCCGCCGGCACGCGCCAGCTCAATGCCGGCGTCGAGCAGCGCGCGCCGCAAATCGCCGTGACGATAGGTCGATCGCGCGGGCGGGCGGGGTGGTTCCTGGGTCATGCAATCTCCGCAAGCTTTATGTGGACACTGTTCATTATGTCTGCTATCGTTTGTGGACAGTGTTCACAAATCAACACTAGGCGCTGTTGTCGTAGATTCCAAGGCGCTTTTTTCGTCATCGGAGGCCGACATGACAACTGCAACAAATGCCGCGAATGATGAAGCGCAGGTGCGTGCGCTGATCGAAGAATGGGCCGCCGCCGTGCGCGCCAAGGACGTGGACGCAGTGATGCGTCACTACGCGCCTGATGTGGTGGTGTTTGATGTCATGCCGCCGCTGTTTGTAAAAGGTGCTGATGCCTACCGGCGCAACTGGCAGGGCTGGTTCGATGCGCTGGAAGGGCAGGCTGATTTCCAGTTCGTCGAATTGCACCTCGAGGTGAGTGGCGACTTGGCCTATTGCTTCAGCGTGAACCGCTTGCGTGCGCGCTATCGCGACGGCGCGAAGCATGATGCGCAAACACGTGCCACGGTGTGCTTCCGCAAGATCGATGGCCGCTGGCTGGTGGTGCACGAGCACGCCTCCGTGCCAATGCCGGTGCCCGAACCGGCGTGCAATTGACGGCGTCTGTTGATGCGTGGCTTCCCCTGACCGTGTGACCCAACGCGCGGCCGGATCTTCACCCGGAGTCCCTACCTACCCCAAGGAGTTGTGATGCAAATTCAACCGTATCTGTTCTTCGAAGGCCGTTGTGAGGAAGCGCTTGAGTTCTACAAGAAGACGCTTGGCGCCAAGGTTGACGTGGTGATGCACTACAAGGATGCGCCCAAGGATGCGCAACCTACCGCCGAGCAGTGTGGCGGCATGGCACCCCCGCTCGACAAGGTGATGCACGCAGCTTTCCGCGTGGGTGAAACGCAGGTCCTGGCATCCGACGGCATGGCTTCGGGCAAGGCCGATTTCAAAGGCTTCGGGCTGTCGGTGAGTGTGGCTGACAAGGCCGAGGCCGAGCGCACCTTCAAGGCGCTGGGTGACGGTGGTCAGGTGACCATGCCGATGTCGGAAACCTTCTTTGCCAACGCATTCGGCATGGTGGCCGATCGCTTCGGCATCACGTGGATGGTGATTGCGCCCAAGCCGATGTAAGCATTGTGTCGGCGCAAACGGCCACCCGATGGTGGCCGTTCGGCGCAAAGCCGTAGGAAGGTTTGCCTTGGCGCCGGGTGACTGACCGGTGCTAGACTGCGCTTTCACCGGGGCCTTACCAATATCAACGAAACCACCCCCGGGTGGCCGGCCGCTCTGGCCGCGACCCTTCGCATTCCCTGCGCGAAGGCGTCCACTCACCTGCAGCCCCATTTCTGGAGACCGTCTTCATGCTGAAGATCATTGCGATCGTCATCGTCGTTGCCATTGTTGCCGTGCTTGGGTTTGCGGCCACGCGGCCAGACAGCTTTCGCGTGCAGCGCGAGATCGACATCAAGGCGCCGCCCGAAAAGGTGTTTGCCCTGATCGATGATTTTCACCACTGGACCGCCTGGTCGCCGTGGGAAAAGCTCGACCCGGCGATGAAGCGCACGTACGGCGGCCCGACCAATGGCAAGGGCGCGAATTATGCGTGGGAAGGCTCCAGCAAGGTCGGCGCCGGGCGCATGGAGATCGTCGATTCCTCGCTGTCGAACGCGCCCGCCCGCATCCAGATCCAATTGGATTTCCTGAAGCCCTTCGAAGCCCACAACACAGCGGAATTCACGTTGAAGCCTGCGGGCGATCTCACCCATGTGACCTGGGCCATGTACGGCCCGAGCCCGTTCATCTCGAAGGTGATGGGCCTGTTCTTCAGTATGGACGCGGTGATCGGCAAGGACTTCGAGGCCGGTCTCGCCAATCTCAAATTGGCTGCGGAATCCTGAGCGAGGCTGCAGCGCATTCAAGGAGTGGTTCCATGACGCATGGCATCGACGAACGCAAGCGCTGGCTGGCCCTCATCGTGCTCTGCCTGGGCGTGCTGATGATCGTGCTGGATACGACCATCGTGAACGTCGCACTGCCGTCCATCCGGGCGGATCTGGGCTTTTCCGAAACCTCGCTGGTGTGGGTGGTCAACGCCTACATGCTGACCTTTGGCGGTTTCCTGCTGCTGGGTGGGCGATTGGGTGACCTGTTCGGGCATCGCAAGCTGTTCTTGCTGGGGATCACGCTGTTCACGCTGGCTTCTGCGGCGTGTGGTCTGGCGAACTCGCAGGGGTTGCTGATTGCGGCGCGTGCGGTACAGGGGCTGGGCGGGGCCGTGGTGTCGGCGGTGTCGCTGTCGCTCATCATGAACCTGTTCACCTCGCCGGCCGATCGTGCCAAGGCGATGGGCATTTACGGCTTCGTGTGCGCAGGCGGTGGCAGCATCGGCGTGTTGCTGGGCGGGTTGCTGACCAGCGCGCTGAGCTGGCACTGGATCTTCCTGGTCAACCTGCCGATTGGTGTGGCGGTGTACGCCGCATGCATGGCATTGCTGCCTGCTGGCAAGCCACTGGCAGATCGCGCCAAGCTGGACGTGGCAGGCGCGATTGCCGTGACGACCTCGCTCATGCTGGCGGTGTACGCCATCGTGCACGGTAACGAGGTCGGTTGGACGTCCACGCAAACGCTTGCCCAGTTGGGCACGGCTGTCGCGTTGATGATTGCGTTCCTCGTCATTGAGTCGCGCGTGTCGCATCCGCTCATGCCGCTGCACATGTTCGCGCTGCGCAATGTGGCCACGGCCAACGTGGTGGGCGTGCTGTGGGCAGCTGCGATGTTCGCGTGGTTCTTCATCTCGGCGCTCTACATGCAGCGTGTGCTGAACTACAGCGCCATGCAGGTGGGGCTGGCCTTCCTGCCGGCCAACATCATCATGGCGGTGTTCTCGCTGGGGTTGTCGGCCAAGCTGGTGATGCGCTTTGGCATTCGCGCGCCGTTGTCGCTGGGTTTGCTGGTGGCGGCCGTCGGGCTGGTGCTGTTTGCGCGTGCGCCGGCTGGCGGCAACTTCATGCTGGACGTGCTGCCGGGCATGCTGCTGCTGGGCCTGGGTGCAGGCGTGGCCTTCAACCCGGTGTTGCTGGCGGCGATGAGCGATGTCGCGCCGGATGAATCTGGCCTGGCTTCGGGCGTGGTCAACACGTCATTCATGATGGGTGGCGCATTGGGGCTGGCGATTCTCGCAAGCCTGGCGGCAGCCCGCACGAACAACCTGACTGCCGCGGGAGCCGATGCGGCCACCGCACTCAATGGCGGCTATCACCTGGCTTTCCTGCTGGGGGCGATTGCGGCTGTGCTGGCTTCTGCACTGGCCGGCGCCTTCGTACGGACACGTGCACACGCGCACACGCAGGATCAGGCGTCCTCCGCAGCCTCCATCTAAGCTGATTCACACTGCATGTCTCAATCGAGGCATGCGGTGTAATCCGTTATTGACCGACCGGTCGGACTGTTTATAATCGATCCAGCTCCGGCATGACGTGAATGGCGGGGCACGCACATCCAGCACTCCCCAACGCGGGGCCGGAGGATCGCATGTACACCCAAAGCCTGGACCAGCCTGGCGGCTTGCCCACCGAACAGGAACTGGCCGCTGTGCCGCAAGGCGAAGCCGAGTTGCAGGCGCGCTTTGACGCGCGCATCGGTGCTGACCACAAGATCGAACCGCAGGATTGGATGCCCGCGCCGTACCGCAAGACGCTATTGCGGCAGATTTCGCAGCACGCGCATTCAGAGGTGGTGGGCATGCTGCCCGAGGGCAACTGGATCAGCCGCGCGCCGTCGCTCAAGCGCAAGGCCATCCTCCTGGCCAAGGTGCAGGACGAGGCGGGTCATGGCCTCTATCTCTACTCCGCCGCCGAAACGCTCGGCAGCACGCGCGACGAGATGATCGACGCGCTGCACGAGGGGCGGGCCAAGTATTCGTCCATCTTCAATTACCCGACGCTGTCATGGGCAGACGTGGGCGTGATCGGCTGGCTGGTGGACGGCGCGGCCATCATGAACCAGGTGCCGCTGTGCCGTTGCTCGTACGGCCCCTATGCACGCGCCATGATCCGCATCTGCAAGGAAGAGTCGTTCCACCAGCGCCAGGGTTTTGAGTCGCTGCTGACCATGATGGGCGGCACGCAGCCGCAGCGCGACATGGTGCAGGAGGCAGTCAACCGCTGGTGGTTTCCGGTGCTGATGATGTTCGGGCCGCCTGATACCGCATCGCCCAACAGCGCGCAGACCATGGCCTGGGGCATCAAACGTATCTCGAACGATGACTTGCGCCAGCGCTTTGTCGACGCGACCGTCGAGCAGGCGCGTGTGTTGGGCGTGACGTTGCCTGACCCTGGACTCACGTGGAATGAGGCGCGTGGCCACTACGATTTTTCACCGCTGGACTGGTCCGAATTCAAGCGTGTGCTGGACGGCCATGGCCCCTGCAACCGTGAGCGCCTCGCCACCCGCAAGCGCGCGCATGAAGAAGGCGAGTGGGTGCGCGAAGCCGCGCTTGCCTACGCACGCAAACAGGCCGAACGTGCGGCCGCCACCGAACAAGCCGCCTGAGGAGCCGCAGCATGAGTACAACCACGCATCAACACGAATGGCCGCTGTGGGAAGTGTTTATCCGCAGCAAGCAGGGTCTGGAGCACAAGCACTGCGGCAGCCTGCATGCGGTCGATGCCAAGCAGGCGTTGCAGATGGCGCGCGACGTCTATACGCGCCGGCAGGAAGGCGTCTCGATCTGGGTCGTGCCATCGGCCGCCATCACCGCCAGCGAGCCCGATGACAAGCCCATGCTGTTCGACCCAATGGCCGACAAGATCTACCGGCACCCGACGTTCTATCGGCTGCCCGATGAAGTCAACCACATGTGAGCCGTGGCGATGACTTCCAACGCGCATCTGCAATACATCCTGCGTCTGGCCGACAACGCACTCATTCTTGGTCAGCGCAACGCTGAGTGGACGGGGCATGGCCCCGTGCTCGAAGAGGACATCGCGCTGTCCAACCTGAGCCTCGATTTGATCGGTCAGGCGCGACTGCTCTATACACATGCCGGCCAGCTTGAAGGCGCACTGACAGGCACGCCGCGCACCGAAGACGACTATGCCTACTTGCGCGCAGAGAGCGCGTTCCGCAACTACACCCTGCTCGAATTGCCCCATGTGGGGCCGCTGGTTGCCACATCTGCAGCGGCACGCGACTACGCGGTCACCATCGTCCGCCACTTCCTGTATGCGGCGTTGATGGTGCCGTTGTGGGAGGCGCTGGCCGCATCCAAGGATGCAGAACTGGCCGCCATTGCCGCCAAGTCGGTCAAAGAGATGCGCTATCACCTTGCACACACGCGTGACTGGCTGGTGCGCTTTGGCGATGGCACCGAGGTGTCGCATGCACGTGCTCAGGCTGCGCTCAACTGGTTGATGCCCTACACCAACGAGTTCTTTGCCGCCGATGCCATTGAAGATGCCGTGGCCGATGCCGGCATTGGCGTGCGCGTTGCCGATCTGCGTGATGCATGGCAGGCAACCGTGAATGATGCGCTGGCTGAGGCCACACTTGCCTTGCCCGAGTCTGGCCCCTACGTCAGCACAGGAAAACACGGCGAGCACTCCGAGCACATGGGCTATCTGCTGGCCGAAATGCAGGGGCTGGCGCGCCAGTTTCCGGGGGCATCGTGGTAGCCGAGCCTATTGTTTCCGCCGATGTGGCCACACGGCTTGCACGCGCTCGGGCCGCGCTGGATGCGGTGACCGACCCGGAGATCCCCGTCGTCACGATCGCTGAACTGGGCATCCTGCGCGACGTGGAGATCGATGGCAGTGGCACGGTGGTGGCAACCATCACGCCCACGTATTCCGGCTGCCCGGCGATGGACCAGATTGCTGACGACGTGAGCCGCGCGCTGCAGACGGCGGATGTGGGGGCGTATCGCGTGCGCTCCGTGCTCTCGCCAGCGTGGACGACGGACTGGATCACGCCCGAAGGGCACCGTAAGCTGCGCGACTTCGGTATTGCACCGCCGGCCCACGTGGTGACGATGGGCAACGCGCGCCCGATTCGCCTGATGCGCCCCGCGCAGGGCGAGCACATTGCCTGCCCGCAATGCGGCTCGCACGACACGGTGCTCATCTCCGCCTTCGGTTCGACCGCGTGCAAGGCGCTGTACCGTTGCCGCGCGTGCCGTGAGCCGTTCGACTACTTCAAGCCCTACTAAACGAAACGATCGCCATGACCCCGCAATTTCACCCGCTGCGTATTGCCGAAGTGCGTGGCGAGACGGCTGATACGATTTCCCTACGCTTTGATGTGCCGGACGACCTGCGCGATGCGTATCGCTTCAAGCAGGGCCAGTTCCTGACGCTGCGCATGCCGGTGCCCGAGACAGGGCAGAGCGATGTGCGGCGCTCGTATTCCATCTGTTGTTCCGTGCAGGACTACGACGCGCATGGCGAGCTGCGCGTGGCCGTCAAGCGTGTGGATGCGGGCGTGTTCTCCAACCACCTGCACGACCGCATTCGCGTGGGGCAATCGCTCGATGTGCTGCCGCCGGATGGTCGCTTCTATGTGCCGTTGGCTGCGGAAAGTGCGCGCCACTATGTCGCCTTTGCTGCCGGCAGCGGCATCACGCCCATCCTCTCGCTCATCAAGACCACGCTGGCCGCCGAGCCACACAGCCGCTTCACGCTGGTCTACGGCAACCGCAGCATCGACAGCATCATCTTTGGCGAGGCGCTGGAAGACCTGAAGGACCGCTATCTCGATCGGTTTGCGCTGTATCACGTGCTGTCGCGCCAGGCGCAGGAGATTGCGTTGTTCAACGGGCGGCTGGATGGTGCGAAGGCGCATGCCTTTCTGGATGCGCTGATTCCTCCCGACGATATCGACGCTGCCTTTATCTGTGGGCCATCCACGATGATCGATGCGGTCGAAGCTGCGCTGCTGGAGCGTGGTGTGCCACGCGAGCGCGTGCATGCCGAGCGCTTTGGCGTACCGGTGGGCGACGCGTCGACTGAATCGGCCAAAGCGCGCAAGCGTGCGGCGGTGGCTGGCGATGTGGCGTTGACGGTGGTGCTCGACGGCAAGTCGCATGACGTGCCGATGGCGGGGGATGCCAAGGTGCTCGACAGCGCGCTGAATGCTGGGCTGGACTTGCCCTATGCGTGCAAGGGTGGTGTGTGCTGCACGTGCCGCGCCAAGGTGCTGGAAGGGCGCGTGGAGATGGAGAAGAACTTCACGCTGGAAGACTGGGAGATCCAACAAGGCTTTGTGCTGACGTGCCAGGCGCGTCCGCTCACGCAGCGTGTTGTCGTGAGCTATGACGAGCGCTGATGGTTGCTGAGCTTCAGCCCTTCTTGTCGCCTGGGCTGCCGAGCCCGTTCTCCAGCATCTCGATCACCATCTCGGCATAGCCTTCGTACGACAGTGGGCCATCGGGTTTGAGCCAGGTGAACGTCCAGTTCATCATGCCGAACAGCATCATCGTGATGGGGGTGCGGTTAGCCTCGTCCACCTTGTCGGGGTAGGCCGCGCCGAGCTGCCGGCCCACAGCGGCCACCACGTCCCGCTCGCGGGCGAGCACGATGTCACGTTGGTCGGGCGACAGGTATTTCACGTCGTTGAGCAGTGCCACGTGCCGCGTGCGCGACGTCGCATATTCGGCCAGGAAGGTGCGGATCAGCAGATGTAGCGTGGCCCGCGCCGACAGCTTGGCGTGCAGCGCATCGCTCTCCGCGCGTTCGACCAGGTCGGCCAGCCGCGTGGTGTAGCGGTCGAGCAGATCGAAGAGGATCGCTTCCTTGCCTTCGTAGTAGTGGTACAGGCGCGACTTCGAGCCACCGCAGGCGGCGGCGAGCTGGTTCATCGACACGCTCGGGTAGCTGTCAGCCGCAAAGGCTTCAGCGGCGGTGTCGAGCACGCTTTCGCGGCGCAGCTCGAATTCGTCTTCGTTCTTGACGCGGGACATGTCTGGCGGCACATCGGTTGGATGGCCGCCATGTTAACCGCAACCGGGCGGGTTGCGGCGCATCGTTGCCGATCCGTTATGCCGTCTCGTGCACGGCCAGGAAATCCAGCACCAGCCCGATAAACGCGTCCGGCGCTTCCACGTTGGCAAGGTGCACGGTGTCCAGCATGCGCAGTTGTGCGCCCGGAATGGCGGCGGCGATCTCCTCGCCGTGGCGCGCAGACGTCACCGTGTCGTGCAGGCCCGCAATGACCAGCGTGGGATGCGGGATGAGCGCGATCGTGCGACGCAGGTCTGAATCCCGCACGGCAGTCCAGCCGCCGATGATGCCCTCGCGCGGCGTTTCCAGCAGCGCGCGGCGGAACGGTGCGACCGCCGGGTCATTTGCCTCCAGCATGTGTGCCGGGAACCAGTTGCGCAGGAAGGTCTCGGCCGTCTCTTGCATGTCGGGGGCACGCCGCAGCTCCGCAATGGCGTTGTCAAAGTACTGCACCGGGCCGAGGTGGGCAGCGGTGTTCGACAGCACCAGGCGGTCAATGCGCTCCGGCACATGGATGGCCAACCATTGCGCCACGATGCCCCCCAGCGAAAGCCCCAGCATGTGCACGCGCTGCAGGCCGAGTGCGTCGAGCAGCTCCACCACATCGCGTCCCAGTCGATCGAGTGAATACAGCCCGGTGGGCGCATCGGACGCACCGTGGCCGCGCGCGTCATAACGCAACACGTGGAAGTGCTCGGCAAGCTGCGGCACCGTCACGTCCCACATATGCAGATCGGTGCCGATGGAGTTGGACAGCAGCAGGACAGGCTTGTTGGGCGAGCCGTCAAAGCGATAGGCGAGACGTACGCCGTCGCCGGTGGTGATGAACGAAAGGGTGTTGTGAGATCCCATGATGGGCTCCAGAACGTGTTTGAGGTGGAGTCATCCTAGAATCCGGGCTGTTTCATGGATACTATAAAGTTTGAAAGAACTCTGTAGATTCAACAAACAATGTCGAACTTCACGCTCCATGAGCTGCAGTGCTTCGATGCGGTGGTGGCAGGGGGGAGCTTTCAGGCGGCGGCTGACCGGCTGCACCGCTCGCACCCCTCGGTGTTTGCAGCGGTGGCCAAGCTGGAGGAGCAACTCGGCTTGAGCCTGTTGGACCGCAGTGGCTATCGGGTGCGGTTGACGGAGGCTGGTCAGTCCTTCCATCGCAAAGTCCAGTCATTGCTGCGGGAGAGCGAAGAGTTGCGGACCCACGCCAGGCAACTGGCCATGGGGGAGGAAGCCGAGTTGCGCGTGGTGCTGGGCGATCTGTGCCCGTTGCAGCCGGTGCTGGCATTGCTCAGCCAGTTCTTCGGCCAATGCCCGCAAACGCGCTTGCAGTTGCAGTTCGAAGCCGTGACCGGCCCCTGGGAGCGCCTGCTGGAAGACGAGGCCGATCTGATCGTGCACCGCGTGCCGAAAGGCGATGTGCGCATGGAATGGATCGACCTGGGCAAGATCGCGATGGTGCCGGTGGTCGCGCCGGGTTTTTTGCCTTTTGCGCCAACGTCCGGCCTTACGCCGCAGCAGATGCAGCGCTTCATGCAATGCGTGATCAACGATTCGGCGCGTCAGCCGTCATCGCAGGCGCACTACGTGTTGGAGGGCGCCCCGCAGTGCTTCGTGCCGGATCAGCTGATGAAGAAGGAGTTGATCGTGCACGGTATGGCGTGGGGACATCTGCCGCGCTTCATGATCGAGGCGGAATTGCGCGAGGGGCGTCTGCTCTCGATTGCAGGCAAGCACTTCCCCGGCATGATCCAGGACTTGGCGGTGGCGCGCCGACGTGATCGGCCGCACGGGCCCGTTGCCAATCGGTTGTGGGATTTTCTGGCCCAGCAGGCGCCGGTACTGAAGCCGGTGCTGGGCCGGATGCCGCGCCAGGCCGCGGCAGGCGCTGCGCGCAAGACGACGTAGCGCGCGGTCAGGCGGCCTGCTTGGTCGCACTCATGTAGTTGCGGTTGTAGTTGAGCACGCGCCCCGTGGCGAGGTCAAAACCGACGCGGCCGGTGAGCGTTTCCAGCGCGCGGCCGTACAGGTGGAAGTGGCGCGTGGGCTTGTTGCCGACCACGTGGATGCTATGGATGTCGTCCGCCAGAAACGTGATTGGCGTGCCGGGTTGCACGACCACCTCACGCGACAGGGCGAGCGTGGCCCGTTCAGGGTCGCGGCCATCATCGGTGCGGATGTACACGCGGTTCAACTCCTCGCCTTCCAGTGCAACGATCACTGCCCACGTGGTGTGGTTGTGCGGCGGCGTGATCTTGCCCGGGTTGATCGAGTTCAGGTACAGCGCAAAGGTCTTGTCGGCCTCTTCATGCAGCAGGTAGCGGCTGGAGGCATCGGCTTCGTCTGCCGGTGGTGGCGGGAAGGCGTCGAAGGGGAACAGCGCCTCTTGCGCGGCCAGTTCCTGCAACCGATCAGCAATGCGGGTGAGTGACGCGTAGGTGATGCCATCCTGCGCAGCAATGGCACGAATGGCGATGAGGGTTTGACGGACCGCGTGGTCCCGTTGCTCGGTGAGGCTCATGGCGCGTTGTGAACAATGAAGGGCAGAGGAGAGACGCCCCAGTGTAGAACGCCGGGCACGCACCACCAACGCAGCATCCTGCATATGCATAGACGCATCGGTTCGTTCTCGCGCGCGGGGCGGCGTGCCTACCATGGGCCTTTCCGTTACGCGCGAGGCCCGCATGTCTGTTCCTTCCATTGATGCCGTCACGTTGAAGGCGTGGCTCCACGACGGCGCGGAGATTGCACTGCTCGACGTGCGCGAGGCTGGTGAATTTGGCGAAGGACATCTCTTCCTGGCAACGCCAGCACCATACAGCCGGCTGGAGATCGACGCCGTGCGTCTGGTGCCCCGGCGCAACGTTCGGCTGGTAGTGACGGATGCCGATGGTGGTGCGCTCTCCGTGCTGGCAGCCCGGCGCTTGCTCGATCTTGGCTACGACAGCGTGCACGTGCTGGAGAGCGGTAATGCCGGCTGGCAGGCCGCCGGGTTTGCGTTGTTCAAGGGCATCAACGTGCCATCCAAGACGTTTGGTGAACTGGCTGAGCTGGCCTATCACACACCGCACATCACGGCAGGTGAGCTGGCCGCCTGGCAGCGCGAGCACAAGCGCCACGTGCTGCTGGATGGGCGCACCGTCGCCGAGTACCGCCGCATGACCATTCCTGGTGCTGTTGCGTGCCCGAACGGTGAGCTGGCACTGCGCGTGCATGCGCTTGTGCCGGATGACGACACACCGGTTGTCATCAATTGCGCGGGGCGCACACGCAGCATCATCGGTGCGCAAACACTGCGCAATCTGGGGCTGCCGAATCCGATCTACGCGCTGGAGAACGGTACGCAAGGCTGGCAGTTGCACGGCCTGACGTTGGAGCACGGCGCCGACCGCCGCTACCCCGACACGATCGACGTGCCGGCACGCCGGCGCGCGAAGGCAGCGGTGGCGGATCTGTCCGATCGCTTTGCTGTGCCAACAGTCACAGCGGTGGCGGTTCAAGCCGAGATCCAGCAAGGGGCGCGTACGGTCTTCCTGCTCGACGTGCGCACCGCGGATGCCTTTGCGCGCGGCAGCCTGCCGGGTGCCGTGCATGCGCCGGGCGGCCAGTTGCTGCAGGCGACAGACCAGTACGTCGGCGTGCGCGGCGCCTGGTTGATCGTCTTCGACGATGACGGTATCCGCGCTCCCGTGATCGCCAGTTGGTTGCGCCAGCAGGGGCACGACGCCGCAGTGCTGGAAGGCGGTTTGAACGAAGCGAATGCGGCCTTGCTGACAACACGGGATACGCCTTGGCAGCCGGCACTCCCTGTGGGGATCGACGCGGGCACGCTGCGCAACGCCTTCGCGCATGGAGAAGTCGTGTTGTTCGATCTGCGCAGCAGTGCGGCCTATCGTACGGCGCATATTCCCGGCGCACGGTGGGCCACACGGCGACAGTTGCACGACGTGCGCGGCGCACAGGTCGTGCTGGTGGACGATGACGCTGCAGTTAGCGCACTCGCGGCGGTGGACTTGCTGGAGCAGGGGGCGGCTTCCGTGCGGCGACTCGAAGGTGGCGTTGCCGCGTGGCATGCCGCCGGGTATCCGCTTGAGGCGACGCCAGAACTGCCGGCAGACGCCGAGCGCATTGACTACCTTTTCTTCGTGCATGACCGCCATGACGGCAACCTCGATGCCGCGCGTGGCTATCTCGCCTGGGAGATCGGGCTGGTAGCGCAACTCGATGCGCAGGAGCGCGCGCTGTTTGCGCTCGGCAGCCCGAGTGCAATCGTCAACGAAACGGCAGAGGTGGTGGCCCCATGACCCGCACATTCACCCGCGCATCCCACAACGTGCCCGAAGCGCTTGCCACACGCATCATCCATGCGGGCAGCCCACCGTTTGTTGACGGAGCCGCGCCCGTCAATGTGCCCGTTGAACGCACCAGCACCGTGCGCCATGCCAGCACCGCTGCCCTGCACGACGTGCACGCTCGCCGCAAGGCCGGCGAGAACATCGCCAGCTACGGCCGCCATGGCTCGCAAACGCACCGCGCGCTGGAAGATGCACTGCTGGCGCTGGAGGGCGGCGTGCGAGCGTTCCTTGCGCCGTCGGGCCTGTCGGCCATCTCGCTGACGTTCTTGGCGCTGCTCTCGCCTGGTGACCACGTGATCGTGACCGACAGCATCTATGCACCCGTGCGCCGGCTGGATGCCGTGTTGCTGCAGCGATTGGGGATCGAGGTGTCGTATGTCGAGCCCAACGACGGGCGCCTGGAAGCGGCCATTCGACCACACACGCGGTTGATCTTTACCGAGTCGCCTGGGTCGCTGCTGTACGAGATCTACGATCTGGAGGCCATTGCCCGTGTGGCGCGGCGCCACGATATCGTGCTGGCGACGGACAACACCTGGGCCTCCGGCATCCTGTTCCGTCCGCTTGCGGCGGGGGCCGATGTTTCGGTGCTGGCTGCCACCAAGTACGTGGCCGGGCATTCCGACGTGATGCTGGGCGCCGTGATTGCGCGCACCGAGGCCGTGGCCGCCCGCATTGCCGCCGCCCACGATGTGCTGGGCCTGACCATTGGCGCAGACGATGCCTACCTGGCCTTGCGTGGCGTGCGCACGCTACCTGTGCGGATGGCGCAGCACCAACGCAACGCAACGCGTGTTGCGCAATGGTTGCAGACGCAGCCGGGCGTGGGGCAGGTGTTTTATCCGGCATTGCCGGACGACCCTGGCCACGCGCTGTGGAAGCGCGATTTCTCGGGCGCCAACGGGCTGGTCTCCTTCGTACTCAAGGACGCAGATCAGTACGCTGCGGAGCGTGTTGCTGACGCGTTGCAGCTCTTCGCCATTGGCGCCTCGTGGGGTGGCTATGAAAGCCTTGTCACGGTGGTTGCGCCCGAGCGCCTTTCAGACCATGTGCAATGGAACCGCAGCGGTGCGGTGTTGCGCCTGCACGTTGGCCTGGAAGATGCCGACGACCTGATTGCCGATCTGGAGCAGGCGCTGCAGCACGCGCCCGTGGCGGAGCTGCACGCCATCGGTGGGTAGGAGAGGGGGATCAGACAGCAAACGCCGCGCTTGCAAAGGCGGCGTGCCACGGCGCATGTGCAGGCGGCCGTGCCCCGGCATGCCCCGACAGCGCGCGCGACAGAAATGCCCGCGTGCGCTCGCTCGCCGGTGACGAGAAGAGCTGCTCGGCCGGGCCGCGTTCCACCACCACGCCGTGCTCGGTAAACACCACCGCATCGCTGATGGCGCGTGCGAAGGCCATTTCGTGCGTCACCAGCACGCAGGTCAGCCCATCGTCGACCAGTTCTCCGATGACGTTGAGCACTTCGCCCACCGTCTCAGGGTCGAGCGCCGAGGTCACCTCGTCAAACAGGATCAGCTCGGGCCGCATTGCCAGCGCCCTGGCAATCGCCACGCGTTGTTGCTGGCCGCCGGAGAGCTGGCCCGGATAGGCGCGTGCCTTGTCGGCCAAACCTACCTTCTTGAGCAGGGCATGCGCATCGGCTTCGGCCTCTTGCTTCGTTCGGCCCAGCACGCGCACGGGGGCGGCCGTCAGGTTGTCCAGCACGCTCAGGTGCGGAAACAGGTTGTACTGCTGGAACACGAAGCCGATGCGCTTGCGCAGGGCAATCGTGTCGGCCTCGGTGGTGAGCTGGTCGACGCGGATGCCGTCCACCGTCACACTGCCGCGTTGCGGCCGCAACAGCCCGCTGATGCAGCGCAAGAGCGTCGACTTGCCTGAGCCGGATGGCCCGATGATCGACACGGCCTGGCCACGGTGCACATCGAGATCGATGCCGCGCAATACAGGTGTGGTGCCGAAGGTCAGATGCACATCGCGCAACGCTACGAGCGGAGCACTGGTAGCAGGCGCATCAAGGGGCAGCAGATCAGGCGAGGACATGGGCGCGCTCCAGGCGCCGGGTCAGGCGCGAAATCGGGTAGCAATAGACGAAGAACAACCCGAGCACAGTGAAGTAGGTAAGCACCGTGAACGGCGTACGGTTGACGGTGTTGCTGGCAATCTGCGCGGTGTCGAGCAGGTCATGCACGCCCACCAGCGAGGCCATGGCGGTGCCCATGGTGATGACCGCGTACAGGTTCATCCATGAAGGCAGCATGCGGCGCAGGCACTGTGGCAGCACGATGCGCCAGAGGATGTCGCGGCGCGTGAAGGCCAGCGATGCCGCCGCCTCCCACTGCGTAGACGGAATCGACAGCACCGCGCCACGAAAGATTTCCGCTACGTGGGCACTTGCAGGCAGTGCCAGCGCCAGCGTGACCTTGAGCCAGTCGGGAAACGGAAACACATGGCCGCGCACGACAATCTCGAACGGCACGGCGTAAGCAATGCCGTACACGAGCACAAGCCAGGGCGCATTCCGGAAGGCGACGACGTAGCTGCCGGCAAACCGTTGCACCCAGCCTGCCGGCGACAGGTGCAACGCACCGACGGCTAGCCCGATCAACGTGCCCAGCCCAACGGCAAGCAAGCTGATGCCGATATTGATGGCCAACCCCCGCAGCAGTGCCGGTGACCAGTGCAGCAGCGTCCCAAGAAGAGTGTCAGGCATGGGCGGGCCCTCCTGCAACAGCGTGGCCCGTGGCCCCATAGCCCGGCATGCGCAGCCGGCGTTCGATCCACACGCCGGCTGCGTGCACGGCATAGGTGACCACGCCATAGAACAGCAGTAACAGCACCATGCATTCGAGCACGTTGTCGCGTTGGGTCCAGATCATCAGCGCGCTGTAGGTGATGTCGCCCACCGCAATGGCCGAGGCCAGAGACGACGCCTTCACCAGTTCCACCGTGTTGTTCATCAGCGAGGGCAGCGCGGCACGGAATGCCAGCGGAAGCTGCACGCGCCACAGCCGTTCACGTGCGCTGAAGCCCAACGACGTTGCCGCTTCCAGCATGGCGGGCGGTACGGCCTCGATGCCGCCGCGCAACGCCTCGGCATGAAAGGCCGCCTTGTGCAGCGAGAGAATGGCGACCGCCCAGAAGAACGGCGTGAGCGGGTTGCGCAACTGCCACTGCGCCAGCGCTTGCGTGATGAGTGTGTTGACGACCAGGAACGCACAGCACAACTGCACCAGCGTGGGTGTGTTGCGGGTGAGTTCAACAAAGCCCTGGGCGAGTTGCGCGACACGCCGGCGCGGTGAGATCAGCAAGCGCGCCAGCACCACCCCAAAGATGAGGCTCAACACCACGGTGCTGAACATCACCAGCAGCGAGAGCCTGGCGCCTTGCAGCAGCGCATTCCGTTCGTAGGCTTCAGCCAGGAAGCCGTAGTCGAGGCCCGTATGGCGGACCAGCGCAATCACGCGCAGAAGCAGATCGTCAGCCATGCGGAATGCGGGTCAGCTACGGCCCGCCTTGACGATGCCCTTTGCAGCTTCGTGCCATTCGACCAGCGCGGGCGAGGGCGGCAGGATGCCATTCTTCTTCTCGGTCTCGATCAGCCAGCCATCGCGATGCCAGCCTTGCACGATGCGATCGAGCGCGGCCACGGTGTCGTTCTCGCCCTTGCGTGCCCAGATAACGGTGGGCGAGGGGATCAGATCTGGGCCGACAACGCGGTAGTCCTTCCATTCCGGGTTGGTGCGCGGCAGCGGTTGGAGCAGCGTGGCGTCATGCACGGCGGCGGCGCAGTTGTTGCCGCGCAGTGCCAGCAGCGATTCCGCCGGGCTCTTGAAGCCCTTGGGCGTGGCACCGATCTCGGCCGCCAGCGGCTTGGTGTAGCTGCTGCCTTGCGACAGGCACACATCCTTGCCCTTCAGGTCGCTCCACTTCTGCACGGGGCTGTCCTTGGGCACCAGCGCTACGCCACCCACGCGGTAATAGGGGGAGGGCACGTGGGCCAACAGTTCCGCGCGCTCGGGGTTCAGCTCCATCGAGGCAACAAGAATGTCCACACGCCCTTGCTGCAAGAACTGAATGCGGTTGGACGGCTGCACCTGCACCGTTTCCACCTCCACACCCAGCCCGCGCCCAAGCGCCTGCGCCAAGTCGACATTGAAGCCTGTTGCGCGTTGCGTTACCGGGTCAATGGAACCGAAGGGTCCGCCCGACAGCACCACTCCCACCACCAGCTTCTTGCGCTGCTGGACCTTGTCGAGCGTGGCGTCAGCAGATGCAGCCGTGCTTGCCAGCAACGTGGCAGCAGCCAATACGGTAGGGGCAAAACGGAACCAGTGAGAACGAGCAGACATGGCGTGCGACAGATTGTTTCTGAGGCAACCATTGTGTGAGACGCCCGTCGTGCGGTGAACGAATAAAAACCGGAAACGTTATGCAGTGCTCACGGTTTCTGCAGCCCCAGCCGTGCGCGCCACGCATGCCGCTGGGTATCCATCCAGTCGATCGTCTTGCGGCCCAGTGCAATGGAGGGCTGCTCGATATAGCGATGGAGCAGCGCCGCCAGCGCAAGCGTCAGCGCAAGATTGACGGCAAACAGCAGGACTTGCGTACCGATCCACTCCGGCGCAAGCACGCCCACCAGACGATGCGTGGTTTCGATCACGCTGGGGTGGACCAGGTAGAGCGCATACGACAACTCACCCAGCCACACCGCCACACGCGGCACGCGTAGCAGGCCGCAGTACTCCATCGCCACCAGACTGATCAGCAATGCCCCCGCCGGCAGGCCGCGCGCGAGCAGATCAAACCTGGGCACGGGCCCGATCACGGAGACGATGAAGGTGCCTAGACCGGCCGCCAACAGCACATGGGCCATGACGGGTGTCAGGCGGTGCCGGTGTTCCGCATGCAGCCACGCCAGCCCCGCCCCCAGCAGGAACTCGAGCACAAGTGGGTTGGCGGCCATTGCCTGCAGGGGCGTGGCCCAGGTGTAGAGCGCCTCCGGATCACGCAGCACCACACCGCTGTGCCAGAACGGCACGATGATGGTTGTGGTGAACAACACCAGCGCGACCAGCCACAGCGCGCGTCTGCCAAACAGCGCCAGGCCCAGCGCGCACAGTGCATAGAAGAACGCCTCGTAGTTGAGTGACCAGCCGACGTAGAGCGCGGGATAGCCGAAGTAAGGCGCATCCACATTGGCCTGCGGTAGGAAGGCCAGTGAGCTGAGCAGCACGCCAGTCGACACCGGATTGAGCCATGTGGAATGCAGCACCGACATCAGCCAGTACGGCGGCGCCAGCCGGAATGCGCGCTTGACGAGAAACTCGCCGGGCGTCTCCGGTCCCTTGGGGCCCAGGATGGCGACCCACGCAATGATGAAGCCGCTGATGACAAAGAAGACATCCACTCCCACATGTCCGCGCTTGATCACGTGCGTGGTCAGCCACGCCAGGGCGGGCATGTCGGCATGGGCCAGCGCCAGGCCGGAATGGAATACAACGACGTAGAGCGCGGCAAAGCCTCGCAGTGCCTGGATGCTTTGAAGAGAAGACGAAGAACGGTTCACGCTGAGTGGGACGACTGCGGCGCAACGAGCGGTTCCGCCGCCATCGCGCTGTGGACGAGCTAGGGCAACCCAACCACTTTAGCAAGCTGCGTGCCCCGTGCTCTCGCCCGTTGTGTGCCAGGGCAGTGGCGCGTTCGTGCTCAACCGGTGCTTTGCGTCAAGGCCCGACGCGCGGGCGTCAGCATCGGCTCGCGCTAATCAGCATTTCCTAGGCAAGGATGCGCTCACGGCAGCGCTCATCCGTCGCGAAACACAACTGAGCGGCTGAGCGCCAGGGCGCTCAACGGCACTTGACGCTGTAGCCCGACACGCTCGGCAGGTCATCTTCGCCAGCGGTTTCCAGCGACAGCTTGCCGGCCGGGCCGGCGTAGCTGTAGCTGCAATAGGCCATGCCCGTGCCCGAGCAGTCGTCGGTTTCGATGATGCCGTGTTTGAACTGCGCCGCTTGCCGTGGGTCGCCACTGGCCTTGGCACGCACCGGGTTCCAGCCCTTGGCAGCCAGCGCCTTGCGTGCCTTGTCGATCGACATGCCATAGACGTTCGGCAGCTTGGCGCGGCCCTGGCAGACGGTGTCTTCGTCAGCCATCTTGGTCAGCCGCACCGTGCCGTCGGCGTCGACATGCAGGTCGCCCGCGGGCGCGGGAACGATGTCGCCATCCCACAGGCGCACGGTGCCGCCCTCAAGCGGGACGAGGTTGCCGATGGCGGTGTCGTCTGCCGACTTGCCGTAGGCCAGCGCGATCAGCTTGTCATTGCTGAACACCGCGATGTTGCCTTGCGTAGCGGCACAGGTGCCGCTGGTGCCGGCCTGCATCTGGCCCGCAAAGCTCACGGCGCGGTAGGGCCCCAGCGGCACGTCGGCCATGACGGCCCAGCCCTGCGCGGCCACCTGCTTGGCAGCGGCCGACTTCGGCTGGATGACCCGCTGCGGGCAATCCTCCCGGTCACTTGCGCTGCCGCCTGCTTTGGGCAGCGCGGTGGTTGCCTTGACGAGGATGCCCTTCATCTCGGAAACCACGCGCGGTGCTGTGGCACTTGTTTGTGCGATGGCGGGCAACGATACCGCGAGGCTTAGCGCCAGCACGGCTTGGCGCAGGGAAGTCTGTGCGGCGGGGGCTGCAAACGTAGGCATGGCGAGAGCGCGCATCAAGAGCGCGATGGAAGACGATTGGAGAGGACGCAGTCTCTGGCGAGCGTGGAAATCGCCAAACATTAAGAGACGGAAACAAGCCAGCGACGCAGCAAAGGTTGTTCTGATTGGCGTGCCGCTGTTGACGCGACGGGACTATATAGGTCGGTATCTATTCCCGCAATCGCGCTACGTTGAAAGCGGCACGACGATACGTGCGCTACGTGAGCGATGCGGCAGCGCCTTCCATCAGGTGCCGCAGCGCATGCACGGATTGCAGCCCCATGCTGGCGGTCAGCGCGCTGGTCAGGCGCTCGGCTATCTGTTGATCCAACAACTCGCAAAGTGCGATGCCGGGCGCGCTGATCGACAACCGGACGCTGCGCCGATCCTCCGCGCCGCGCGTGACAGAAATCAGGCGGCGCAACTGAAGCAGATGGGCCGCACGTGAGAGCCCGCCGATGTCCCGATGCAGCGTCACGGCGATTTCCGTCAGCGTGCCGGCGGCTGCGTAGCGCAAGTGGCAAAGCAGCAGCCACTGCGCGATCGAGAGCCCCGTGCTGCCCAGCATCTCCGTCACGCGTTGCTGCAGCGTGCTGTGCAACCGATTGACCGAGACGAGCACATCCAGCAGCACGGCCGAATCTGGCATGGGGGGGATCTGCAACATCGTTGGCTCCGTGAATGCATGGGCTTTCAATGCGCGGCCACCGCGCCACCGCCGGTGCCCTTGACGGGCTTGGCCAACCAGATGAGCGGCACGATCACCAAGAAGATCACGCCCGAGATCCAGAAGATGTCGTTTAGCCCGAGCATGGAGGCTTGTGCATCCAGGCCACGCTCGAAGTAGGCGAGTGCCTCAGCCGGGCTGAAGCCGAACGCGGCGCGGATGCCGTCCAGCGCGGCGTTATAGGTTGGGTTGCTCGCGCTGCTTTGTTCGGCCAGTTGTGCGTGGTGCAGGATGGTGCGGTTGCTCCATGCCGTGGTGGCGAGCGATGTGCCCACCGCGCCGCAGAACACCCGCACGAAGTTCGACAGGCCGGCAGCAGCGGGAATCTTTTCCGGCGGGAGGCCCGACAGGATGATGGCTGTGAGCGGCACGAAGAACATTGCGGTGGGAATGCCCTGCAGCAGTGTCGGCAACACCAGCGACCACGTATCCACATTGGCGGTATAGCCCGAGCGCATGAAGAACACGCCCGCAAAGCCGGCAAAGGCGAGGGTTGCCAGCACGCGCATGTCGGACTTCGGCAAGATGCGGCCCAGCACCGGCGTGAGCAGCACGGCAAAGATGCCCAGCGGCGCGGTGGCCAGCCCAGCGTTGACGGCCGGGTAGCCCAGCCATTGCTGCATCCATTGCGGCAGGATCACCAGGTTGGCGAAGAACACGGCATAGGCGACCGAGATGGCCACCGTGCCCGAGAGGAAGTTGCGGCGCGCAAACAGGCGCAGTTCGATGATGGGGTGCTGGTCCGTCAGTTCCCAGATCAGGAAGAACACAAACGCGATGAGCGCCACCACCGCCAGCCCGACAATGAACGGCGAGTTGAACCAGTCCAGGTCCTTGCCCTTGTCGAGCATGATCTGCAGCGCCGCCACCCAGGTGATGAGCGAAACCAGGCCGATCTTGTCGATGGGCAGCTTGCGCGTGGCCGATTCACGATCGCGGTAGAGGAACCACGTGACCGCCGCGGCAAACAGGCCGACGGGGATGTTGATGTAGAAGATCCACGACCACGAGTAGCGGTCCGTAATCCAACCGCCCAGCAGCGGGCCGGCAATCGGGCCGACGGTGGCCGTCATGGCCCACAGCGCCAGTGCCGTGCCGCTCTTTTGTTTCGGGTACGAGCCCAGCAGGATGGCCTGCGACAGCGGCGTCATCGGGCCCGCCACCGCGCCCTGCAGAATGCGCGCAGCCAGCAGCACCGGCAGGTTGGGCGCCAAGCCGCACAGCCACGACGACAGCGCGAACAGCAGAATGGTCGCCACGAACAGGCGCACTTGCCCGATGCGTTGCGTCAGCCAACCCGTGAGCGGAATCGACACCGCATTGGCTGCCGCAAACAGCGTGATGACCCAGGTGCCTTCATCCACCGACACGCCCAGGTTGCCGGCAATGGTTGGGATCGCCACGTTGGCAATCGACGAATCCAGCACGTTCATGAACGTGGCCAGCGCCACGGCTAGGGAGCCGAGCGCCAGCTTGCCGCCGGTGAGCGGTGCGGGTTCGGTATTGGCTTGTGCATCCATGATGACCTCGCAGAGGCTGCGTCAATTTTTCTGACTTGTCAGATAGTTGGGGAAAAAAGGGGCGGCTTACATCTGCGGGGCCGTCGCACGCGGTGCGTCTGCGCGGGCGAGCTGCGTTTGCGAACGGGCATCGAGGGTGCTGTTCTGCGCGATGATGCGGGCGATCTCGGCGTTGGCGTCTTCGCCATACCGGCGGAACACATCGGTGCGCGTGGCCGTGTTGAGCGGCACTGCCGGCTGCGCACGCGGGATGCTGGCGGCACCGTGCGTGTCCACATCCACCTGCATCGACAGGCCGATCTGCAGCGGGTGTTCGCGCAACTCTGCCGGGTCCAGCTGGATGCGCACCGGCAGGCGTTGCACGACCTTGATCCAGTTGCCGGTGGCGTTCTGCGCGGGCAGCGTGGCAAATGCGCCGCCCGTGCCGGCAGAGAAGCCCGCCACCTTGCCGTGATACGTGACCGAGTTGCCGTACATGTCTGCGCGCAGTTCAACAGGCTGGCCAACGCGGATGTGTTTCGTCTGCACCTCCTTGAAATTGGCGTCGACCCACACGCCGTCCAGCGGCACGATGGCCATCATCGGCGTGCCCGGGGCGACGCGCTGGCCGACCTGCACCGAGCGTCGCGCTACATAACCTGTGACCGGCGCGGGCAGCGTGTTGCGTGCGTTGGCGAGGTAAGCGTCGCGCAGCTTGGCGGCGGCGGCCTGCACGCTGGGGTGTTCGGCCACCGTGGTCTGGGCGGTCAGGGTGCGGTTGCTGGCGAGTTGCTGGCGCACGGTGTCCAGCGCGGCTTCAGCGGCGCGCACGGTGTCGCGCGCATGGGCGACGTCTTCGGCAGACACGGCACCCGCTTCGGCAACCGTGGTACGGCGGCGCAGGTCGTCACGTGCGCGTGCGAGATCCGCTTCACGCTGGGCGATGGTGGCGGCGTACACGGTGTTGTTGACGTAGAGGCTGCTCACTTGGCGCACCGTCTGCGCAAGCTGGGCGCGGGCATTGTCGAGCGCGACTTCCGCATCGGCCGGGTCCAGCGAGACGATTGGCTCGCCCGCCTTGACGATCTGCGTGTCGTCGGCATTGACGGCCACCACGGTGCCCGACACCTGCGGCGTGAGCTGGACGAGGTTGCCGTTGACGTAGGCATCGTCAGTATCTTCGTGGTACTGGGCCACGCTCAGGTAGTACGCGCCATAGCCGGCAGCGGCCACGGTGGTGGCCAGGCCCAGCGCAATCAGCAGCACCTTGCGGCGGGTCTTCAGGCGGGTGGTCGGGGCGGCGTTGGCTTCGGCAACGGCCTGCGTTTCGTTCTGGATCGGGGCGTTCATTTGGGCACCTGTTTGGTCCGGCAATGTGGATGGGAGACGGTGGTTCAGCGGATTTGCGTGTTCTGCGGTGCTTCCTGGTAACCGCCGCCGAGAGCGGAGGCCAGCGCAATCTGGTGGTCACGGCGCGCCATGCGCAGGCTGGCGACCTGCTGGTCGGCCGTCAGCGCGTTGGCCTGCGCGTGCAACACGGTGAGCTGTGTGGTCAGTCCGCCCTTGTACTGCGCGAGTGCGAGTTGCAATGCGCGACGGGCGGCGTCCTGTGCGCGCACGCTGGCGGCCAGTTCGTTGTCCACTGAGCGGATTTCCGAGAGCTGTGTCGCCACGTCGGACAACGCGTTGACCAGCGTGTCGTTGTAGTGCGCGACGGCGTAGTCGAAGTCGGCATAGCGGCCCTTGAGCTGGGCACGCAGCGCGCCGCCGTCAAAGATCGGCAGGTGGATGGCGGGCCCCACGTTGGCGGTGCGGCTGGCTGCGGTCAGAAAGCGCCCGAAGCCGAAGGCGTCCAAGCCGATTGCGGCGGCAAGGTTGATGTCCGGATAGAAGTCGGCCTTGGCCACGGCAATGTCGTGCGTGCTGGCATCCACGCGCCAGCGGGCAGCCACGAGGTCCGGGCGGCGGGAGACGAGATCGGCGGGCAGGTTGTCCGGCAGCGCCACCGTGTCGCCCACGCCCAACGTGGGGCGGGTGATGGCCAGGCCGCGGTCTGGCCCTTTGCCCAGCAGCGCGCCGAGCTGGTAGCGCACGCGCTGCACGCTGCCGTCGAGCGAGGCGATGGTGGCTTCAGCACTGGCGACATCGGCTTCTGCGCCTTTCTTTTCCACATCGGTATCGAGGCCCATCGTCACGCGGCCTTGCGTGAGCCGCAGCACCTGCTGGCGCTGGGTGAGTTGGTCTGCAGCGATGTCGCGCAGTGCGTACAGGCGGGCCAGATCGTTGTACGCGCGGGCGATGGCGGTGGAGAGCGTGAGCTTGATCTGCTCGGTCTCGGCCTCGCTCGCACGCAGGGCCGAAACGGAAGACTTCAGCGCCTCGCGGTTTTTGCCCCACAGGTCCAGATCGTACGAGGCGCTGACTGCGGCCTTGTTCTCGGTTTGCCAGGCGCCCGCATACGGCGGCGGCACGAGGGCGGTTTCCGAGAAGCGCTGGCGGTTGATGCTGTAGCTGGCTGAGACCTGCGGCAGCGTGTTGGCGTTGGCGCCTTCGCTGGCGGCAGCTGCGGCGGCCACGCGGGCGCGAGCCATCTCCAGCGACGGGCTGCCTTGCAGGGCTTCGTCGATCAGCGTTTTGAGCTGCGCGTCGCCAAATTGGTCGTCCCAACCTGCGGCGGGCCAGCGGCCCTGTTCGGCCGGCAGGCTTTGCGTGGTGGCGAGGCCGTCAGGCTCAATCATCTGCCTGTCGCTATGCATGCCGGCGTAGTTGGCGCAGCCGGCCAGCACGGCCATGCACACGGCCGACAGCGCAATGGCAGGACGGCGGAGCAGGCGATCGGGTTTAGTTTGATTTTGCATTTTCTGATTTGTCAGATAAATGGATAAAAAAATGAGCCGTAAGACTCACTCCGCAAATTTCTTCAGCAAGCGCAGGAATTCCTGAAACTCGGCGGGGGAGAAGCGTTGCAGCCGGTGGTTCAACACCTCGGCGGCAATGTCGGGCACCTGGTTGGCGATGTCTGCGCCCTTGGCCGTCAGCTCCAGGTTGACCACACGGCGGTCTTCCAGGCTGCGGCTGCGGACCAGCAGGCCTTTGAGCTCGAGCTTGTCGAGCGTGCGTGTCATCAAGCCGGTATCTATGCCGAGCAGCTTGGAGAGCTCGTACGGCGTATTGGCAATATCGCGCGCCACCGACAACAGAATGCCCATCTGCTGGCTCGTGATGTCCAGCGGGCTCAGTGCGTCGTCCAGCTCCATCCCGGTCAGGTTGCGGGCCCGGGTGATGTAGAACCCCACGCTTTGCAAGAGTTGGAAGTTGTCGCGGTTGTAGTGCTTCATGGCCTGCTCGTTGCGTTGTTGGACTGCACAGTATTTGACAAGTCAGATTTTGTCAAAGAAGAATTGTAACAACGCAGGAGATGGGGTGGCTAAGCCTCTACAGCCTCTGGCAGTGCGTCCGGCACTTCGCGCTCCCGGTACGACTGCCCCCAGTCGCGCAGGCTGATCAGCACCGGTGCAAGCGACTCCCCAAGCGGGGTCAGCGCATATTCGACCTTGGGCGGCACCTGCGGATAAACGTGCCGCACGATGATGCCGTCGGTTTCCAGCTCACGCAGTTGCAGCGTCAGCATGCGCTGTGTGGCGTTGGGAATCAGCCGCGTCAGTTCCATGAAGCGCTTCGTGCCGTCCAGCAGATGAAACAGGATGACGGGCTTCCACAGGCCGCCGATCACGGAAAGCGTGACCTCGACCGCGCAGCCGCTCTTGATGCCTTGAGGTTTGCGACGCATTCGGTTTGTACCTACAAAATTGATAGTACTGGCGATAATTGTACGTTCTTGCGGCAATCGATGTGTAGCTCGACAATCTCCCCTGTCGCTGCGTTGCCGTGTACGGCTGCGGCGCTGTCTCGATCTCTCCCAAGGAACCGTTTCAATGAAAGCCATCACCTTGCGCCAGCCCGGCGGATTGGATCAACTTCAACGGGTCGAACTTGCCGACCCCGGCGCGCCCGGCCCTGGCGAAATCCGCGTACGCATTCACGCGAGCTCTCTGAATTTTCATGACCTTGGCGTTGTGACCGGCCGTTTGCCCAGCGCGGATGGCCGCATCCCGATGTCCGATGGCGCCGGCGTTGTCGAGGCCATCGGCGAGGGCGTCAGTGAATTCGCAGTGGGTGATGCCGTTGTGTCGACCTTCTTCCCGACCTGGCTGGACGGCGGCCCGACGCTGTCGGACTTCAAGACCGTGCCGGGCGATGGCGTTGACGGCTACGCACGCGAATGCGTCGTCCACCCTGCACACTGGTTCACGCACGCACCACGCGGCTACAGCCACGAAGAAGCGGCAACGCTCACCACGGCAGGCCTGACCGCATGGCGCGCGCTCGTGGTCGACAGGCAATTGAAGGCCGGTGACACCGTGCTTGTGCTCGGCACCGGCGGCGTATCGATCTTCGCGCTGCAGTTCGCCAAGCGGATGGGCGCAACGGTCATCGCAACGTCGTCGTCCGACGAGAAGCTGGAACGCGTTCGCGCACTTGGCGCAGATCACACCATCAACTACCGCCGCGACACGGATTGGGCTGCCAAGGTGCTGGAGTACACGAACGGGCGGGGCGTCGATCAGGTGATCGAGGTCGGCGGGGCGGACACGCTGACGCAATCCATCCGTGCATGCCGCACTGGCGGCCATATTGCATTGATCGGCGTGCTGGCGGGCGTTGTCGGGCAGGTGCCCACCGTTGAGCTGATGCTGCGCCACCAGACGCTGCAAGGGTTGATTGTCGGCAGCCGCAGCCAACAGCGCGACATGGTGCGCGCGATCGAGGCAACGGGTATCAAGCCGGTGATTGACCGCACGTTCGCGCTGGAGGACATTGCCGAGGCGTTTGCCCATCAGGCGGCGGGTAAGCATTTCGGTAAGCTTTGCCTGTCGATCTGATATCTGACGGCAGTGCCCAACTCGGCGGTTTGTGCCGGGCTGGGCAATTGGATGGTGTGCGTGGTTCGATTGCTTGCAGGCACTCGCGCAAAGGCGGGTGATGTCAGACCTTGTGGCCGTGCATTTGATGGCCGCGTTTTTCGAGTGCTCAACGCCATGCCCCACACCCAACCCATTCCCATCTATACGATTCCCGCACTGTTCACGTTGCGCGGCATGCTGCATAAGTTCTGGGCAAGCGAACTGGGTGGCAAGCGCCTGCCGCTTGCGTTCTGGACCATCGAAGACAACGACCTGTTCTTCGACGCGTTGCAGTATCTGCCGGTGTGCGTGCTATCCAGTGGCGGTCGGAGCGGGCATGGCCACACCGACGACGAACTGCGGTCTCTCCCCATCGGTTTCCAACATGCTGTCGCGCTCTTTGACCTGGAGGACGGCTTCGCCAATGAGGGCTACACAGCGATCCCCAACCTTGGGGAGGCGCGCGTGCAGGAGATCGCCAACATCTACCGGCACATCGGCATGGCATCACGGGCAGCGGTGCTGGAGCGCGTCCTGGCTGCCAGCATGCGCGATCCCTCTGACGAGGATGCAATGTCCGAGGCTGTGGATGGGGGTCTGCCCGATCTGATTGATACGGAACACGAGGCGAATCAGGTCATGGCCTATTTCCGCGCGGAAAGCCAAGCCTGGAGCCTGCCGCCAGAGCTTGATCAATCTGAATGGCAATAGCGCATTCCGGGGGTGCAAGCGCATCGAGCGCCGCGGGTAATGTCATCATGGCGGCGTGTGGCGAAGCCGGGCATGCCTGCGCTCCACCACACAGCCATCGGGCCGGTACGCGCGGTCAGCAACACCACGCACCGGCATGCCATTGTCAGCCTGCGCCAGCGGCGCAGTTGTGAATACAAGGTACAAGGGGAAAGCATGGATGCGCGGCGTAGCGAAACACATGGGATGTCCAGGGATCGGCTCGGGCGGGTTGAGCGCTTTATCGATGACGCCTATATCGCCACCGGCAAGCTGCCCGGTGCCCTGACCCAGGTGTGGTGTCGCGGTGAGCGGGTCCTGAACTCAGTGCTCGGCCAGGCTGACCGCGAGCGGCAAGTCCCGCTGGCCGAGGATTCGATCTTCCGCATCTACTCGATGACCAAGCCCGTCACGTCCGTGGCGATCATGATGCTGGTCGAGGAGTGCAAGATCGCGCTGGATGATCCGGTCAGCAAGTACATCCCGGCGTGGAAAAACCTGGGCGTCTACGCCGGTGGCTTCATGCAGGGCTTCCAGACGCGCCCGACCGCGCGCCCCATGTTGGTGGTCGACCTGCTGCGCCATACCTCCGGCCTGACCTACGGCTTCCACCAGAACACCAACGTTGACGCGGCGTATCGCCAGCTCAAGCTGGGCGACATCGCCACGCAGGGCACGCTGGACGAGATGATCGAGAAGCTGGCTGGCTTGCCGCTCGAGTTCTCGCCGGGCGAGGCCTGGAACTACTCCGTCTCCACCGATGTGTTGGGCTACCTCGTTGGGAAGGTCAGCGGCATCCCGTTCGAGACCTTCCTGAAGGAGCGGATATTCGATCCGCTAGGCATGGTCGACACGGCGTTTTACGTGCCGGAAGAGAAGGCATCTCGCTTCTGCGCCTGCTACGCCGTGGGGGCGCTTGGTTCGACGGCGGTGTCAGATCGGCCGGCTTTGCAAGACGATCCGCGCACCAGCCTCTACCTGAAGCCGCCCAGCTTTGTTTCGGGCGGCGGTGGCCTGGTGTCGACCGCTGCTGACTACCTGCGCTTCGCGCGCATGCTGCTGCAAGGCGGTGAGCTGGACGGCGTGCGCCTGCTGGGGCCGAAGACGCTGGCGCTGATGACCGCCAACCATCTGCCGGGCGGGGCCAGCATCTCCAGCATGTCGCCGCGCTCGATGTTCAGCGAGGCTGCCTATGACGGCGTGGGATTCGGGCTCGGCTTTGCCACCACGGTGGCGCAGCTGGCCACGTTGGTCCCCGGCAGCACTGGCGATTTCTTCTGGGGGGGCGCCGCTGGCACCTTCTTCTGGGTCGACCCACAGGAGGATCTGATTGGCCTGTTCCTGACGCAGGTGTTGCCGTCGTCGGCGTATCCGGTGCGCCGCCAGTTGCGCACGCTGGTCTATAGCGCGATCACCGAGGTGGGTGCCGCTGCGTAATTGCTGCGCTGACATCAGCACCATTCAACGCCGGCATCTTCGCGCGCAGATCCTGCTGCGCGAGGATGCCGAGCGTCCGGATCAGATGCCTCCAGCAGGCTACCCTGGTCAATCCAATGCTTGACTCGCCGGTGACACCGGCATTACCCCGTGAGCGGTGGCCGGATTCGCGCTGCGCCGCCGTTCAGTCATACCCCGTGCCCGCTTAAGCAAGTCTGGAGCGCATGCCTTTAGTTGACACAGGATCGCGTTGAGTCGCACGCTTAGCGATGACCACATCGCAATTCTTCCGATAGCGTCACCAAGCCATAAGAAGTGACGCATTGGATGCATTTGTTGGCAAGAAAATTGTGATCGCGTGTCAGTTTTGGTGACGATGTTCGACTAAGTCGTTCCACACACCTTTTCCACCAAGGAGTCGCACCATGAAGAAAGCACTGATTGCTGCTTGTGTCGCCGGTTTCGCCTTTGTTAGCACCGGTGCCGTGTTCGCACAGACCGATACCATGCCCAAGAAAGAGGAAGCCCCGATGGCCAAAGACGCGATGGGGCACGACAAGATGGCAAAGGAAGGCATGAAGAAGGACAAGATGAAGAAGGGGGGGATGAAGAAGGATGAGATGAAGAAGGACGAGATGAAGGGCGATATGAAAAAGGATGAGATGAAGCAGTAACGGTGATAGTGCCGCGCCACTTGACCAGCAAGTGGTGCGGTGCCCCTCTGTGAATGAGCGCTGCGATCAGGGCGTCACCACAGGCGGGATAGGACGGTGCACGGTTGACCAGTCAACCAGCCCGCCATGTCCCTTTCAGGAGATTGCATGATGAGTGCGGTTCCTGCTGCTCCCCGCGCGCCGGATGTTCCGGTGCGGTTGATTCATCCACTGTGGGTGCGCGTGAGCCATTGGCTGAACGCACTTGCGGCGATCACGATGGTGTTGTCCGGCTGGCGCATCTACAACGCTTCGCCAATCTATGAATGGTTCGAGTTTCCGGCCGGCATTACGCTGGGGGGTTGGCTTGGCGGTGCCTTGCAATGGCATTTTGCGGCGATGTGGCTGCTGTTCATCAACGGCACGGTGTACTTGACGCTCGCGTGCATCACCGGGCGTATCCTCCGGAAATTTTTTCCGGTCACGCCGGGAACACTCTTGCGCGATGTCTTGGCAGCGTTGCACGGCAAGCTGAGTCACAGCGATCTGAGGGTCTACAACGCGGTCCAGCGCGCAGCCTACCTGGCAGCGATCATCGACCTGATTCTGCTTGTGCTGTCGGGTCTCGCGATCTGGAAATCGGTCCAGTTCCCGCTGCTGCGCACACTGCTGGGCGGCTATGACACAGCCCGTGTCGTGCATTTCTGGGCGATGGCGTTCCTCGTCCTTTTCTTTGTGGTCCACGTCACGATGGCGGCGCTCGTTCCTCGGTCGCTGCTGGCAATGATCCGCGGGCGTTGAAAGGAGAGTCACCATGCCATCGAAGCCCCGCAATGCTGTCACCCGTTATCGCCTGGACCGGCGCGCGCTCGAGATCGACGTGCGCCGTGAACTCGAGATGCCATCGCGGCGCCTGTTCAACCGGCGCATTCTCACGCTTGGTGGTTTGACGATGCTCACAGGCTGCACCCTCGTAGACGACGCCTCGGTCAATGATTTCCTGTTGAAGGTCTCACGCATGAATGACCGTGTGCAGGCCTGGCTGTTTGACCCCAAGCGCCTTGCCCCCACCTACACCGAAGCCGACCTGACACGGCCATTTCCCTTCAACGCGTTCTACTCGATGGAGGAGGTGCCGCACGTCGATGCATCGACATACCGATTGACTGTGTCAGGTCTGGTCACAGGTAAGCGCACTTGGACGCTCGACGAACTGTATTTGCTGCCGCACGCCGAACAGATCACACGCCACATCTGCGTTGAAGGATGGAGCGCGATTGGCCGCTGGGGCGGAACACCGTTTGCCCAGTTTCTGCGCCGAGTGGGGGCCGATACGAGCGCCAAGTACGTCGGCTTCAAGTGTGCGGATGATTACTACGAGAGCATCGACATGCCGACTGCCTTGCATCCGCAGACGCTTCTGACGTTCGAGTACGACGGCATGCGGCTGCCTGCCGAATTCGGTTTCCCGATGAAGCTGCGCATGCCGACGAAACTCGGCTACAAGAATCCGAAGCACATCATGGAGATCTTCGTCACCAACACGTTTCCGGGTGGCTATTGGGTTGACCAGGGCTACAACTGGTTCGGTGGGTCGTGAAGGCGTTCTAATTGTCCAGTTCAGGAGCGGGTGCCGACTGGTGCGGCAAGGTCCCAACGCGGTAGTTCCGCCACGACCACCCAGCCTGCAATCTCGCGATCGAATTCGTGACGAATGGGGACGCTCCGGCTGGTGATTCCGGTAAAGCCGGCGTCGGCAAGGCAGCGTTCGATGTAAGTCAGCTTGTGTGCGTAGCGGCCGCTGGGCTGCAGCACGTAATCGGTTCCGTCGCTGCTGGTGTCCAGCGCCTCGAATGTCAGGATCGCATGGCCGGCAGGCCGCAAGGCGGCGGCCATCGCGCTAGCGATGTGTTCCAGCCCTCCGAAGTAGACCAATGTGTCTGCCACGACGATCAGGTCCCATTGGGTAGGGTGGGTGCCGAGATATTCACCCAGTTCGGCCTTGACCAATTGGTGGTACAGCCCGGCAGCTTGCGCCAGCGCCAGCATGCCGGCCGATAGGTCGACCCCGGTCAGCGTTCGGGCCACGGGCGCGAGGTGTGGTGCGCACAGGCCAGTGCCGCAGCCGGCGTCCAGCACATCCAGTGAGCCCTGCGGCAAGGCCAACTGACGCAGGGCATCGCCCACATATTCCGGACCGCGGTAGCGCAACCCGGTCAGTTTCTGGTCGAACTGCGGCGCGGCGTCGTCGAACGTCTGCTCTACGAATGCGTCGGCGCAGCGTGGAGGGGTGTCGGTGCCTGCGCATGCGGCAAGGAAGTGGCGTGCAATGGGGTTGTCCGGTTCTCTTTCCAGCCAGCGCCGATAGATTTCTGCTGCCTCTGCGTGCCGGCCCAGCCGGTAAAGCGCTACACGGCGTAGTTGTTCCGGCTGGTCGATTTCGGGGCGGGCAAGTATGGCGCGGCAATGGTACAGGGCGGCTTCCTGTGTCTGGCCACGCGCGCTGAGCAGGTTGGCATAGTGTTCCAGTGCGTCGGCAAAGTCGGCGTCGAGGGCGATGGCGTTTTGGAAGGCTGTCGCCGCGTCGTCCGCCATGCCCAGCGCCAGCATGGTCGCGCCCAGGTTGTTCCAGATGAGCTTGTCGTCCGCCTTCAGTTCGAGCGCGTGGATGAACGCCTCGGCCGCTTGGGTCAATTCGCCCCGCTGTACGCGGGCATTGCCGAGTTCGTTGTAGCGCTCGGGACGATCCGGCTGCAGGTGCAGCGCGCGTTCGACCAGAGCCATGCCGTCGTCGCTGCGGCCGGTCTGGTGCAGCAGCAGGCCGAGGAAATAAGTGGCATCGGGGTCGTTGTGATGTGCCGCGAGGATGGTGCGGTATGCCGTTTCAGCGGCGCCGAGGTCTCCCGTGCGGTGGCGGGCTAGGGCGGCGTTCAGCGCCTGTGTGATGGCATCTTGCATGAATGTAGGGGGTTGCGGTTGGGCATAGAGAGCGCTACTCACCTCACCACGTCCCGCTGCGTAGCGGTCGATGGTGGCGTGGTGCACATTGGTCGCGGCCGCCGCCGATTCCTGACAAAGAATGGGCGATTTTGCCAATGAAAATGCGCCCAATAGCGGGTGGAGTGATAGCTAGGCCCTTCAGCATGGCGCTTTCCTTGCATACGTAAGCGGACGGAAATGAAGCGAAGAGTGGAACAACAAGGACAACTGCGACGCAGACCGTCACGAGAAACCAGCGTGAGCTGGGTCTCGTGATGGATGTCGAGAACTGCCAGGCAACCTTACGGCCGGTTGTTCTGACCCTCCCGGACATGCCGGCTCAGCAACTGATAGGCTGCGATCGCCACGCACATGGTGCAGAACGCAATCCAAGCGTACGGCCACAGCAGCGGCAGGCCAGTGAGGATTAAGCCGTCGTTGCCCCCGGGGATCCAGAAACTACCGATGCCCATGAGGGCCCCGCCCAACGCGCAACGACCTATCGCCGTCCCTGTGGGGCGAGTCGGTACAAAGTGGCCTGCCGTCCATCCTCCCAGGGCTGCCCCGGCAAACAGCGCCAGCAATAGCGGGCCGCGCAGAGCGGCCGCACTCATGCGCTCGAGCGCCCAATCCGCGAGGGTATCGGTGTAGGTCCAGGCGCCAGCCAGTGTCAGCAGGATAATGAAAGTGACTCCGATGACGAGCGTGGCACTGTAGGGATGCCACGCCCGCGCTGCCCAGGTGACCCGTGGCGAGCTCTTTCGATTGCCTAAATTGTCAGCCTGACATTTGGCACCGCAGATGAATGTGCGATAGACCGTCCAGGCAACACGTGCGGCGACGACAGCCATCACTATTGCAGCAGCCCATGCCGGTAGCGATAACGCTGGCGCGGCCTGCTGCAAAGGGGCGTTAGTCATGAAGGGAAAGACATGTGCGGCCAGCCAGTAACCTGCAAGAAATCCCGGGGGCGTAGCAATGTAGGCCCACTCGCCGTTGCCAAAGCGGGCGATAGCACCGAACACGCATGCCCGGTTCACCGCCGCGCCGATGCCAAGCAGCGCCGCCCCTGCCACCGTTAAACCAGTCGATGCGTATCCTTGAGGCATTGGCATCCGCAGGCCGAGCATTTTCAATCCGAGGATGACGGCCAGCACCCATAGAGACGCCTCCAGCATGGCGAGCAGCCGCCCGAAGCGGCGCGTGTCGAGTATTTCTGTCACCGCGACGACTGTGCAGGTTGCGCCGCGCTGAATGGCGTAACCCATCACGCCTGCGCTCAGCAGGCAGACTGATGTCAGCGCAGTCGTCAACATAAAGCCGTTCATCACTGGTTTTACATCACGAGATATCGTGGATCATCACGCCGTCCGTCGGATCCACTGGAGTGGTCCATGGCCGTTGAGCGATGGCACGACAGGCATCGTTGTAGCCGGCTTCCCAGCGCGTGCGAATGCCCTGGCGGGTGAAGTCGATGTCCTTGGACGCGTCCTCTCCAGGCAGGCGCGGCGCGTGCAGGCGCACCAGGTGCATTGTTGTGCCGCATCCCCAGGCCGCAAGCTCGCGGATGGCGGGGTCGTCACGCAGCTTCGGGGGCAAGCGCTTGCTCATCTCGCGAATGATGTGACGCAACTTGTGGATTTGCTGTTGACGCTGCACGTGGCTCGTGTCGCGGGTGGAGAACTGGATGTCCTTCTGTCGCTCGCTGATTTGCGCCAAGCTCTGCGGTTCACTGGCGTGCGGTGTCCACAATTGGATGGCGAAGATGGTGGAGTCACGGCGCGGGTTGTCATCCAGCACGACTTCCACAGGCGTGTTGGAATAAATGCCGCCGTCCCAATAGGGCTCGCCGTCCACGCGCACAGCAGGAAACGCAGGAGGCAAAGCACCGGAGGCCATCACGTGCTCGACGCGCAGCGGCTCATGGCGGCTGTCGAAATAACGCATCACGCCCGTATTGGCGTTGACCGCCCCTACCGTCAGGCGATGGTCGCGCTGAGCCAGGTAATCGAAGTCCACCAGGTCCAAGAGTGTTTGGCGCAGCGGCGCCGTGGTGTAGTAGGCGGCGTGGTCGATACCCACGGCAGCAAACTGTCCCAACATCGCAGCAGGGTTAGGCGCGAAAAAAGCGGGGAGTCCGCGCGTGAACGTTCCCAGGTTGGTGAACGTGTTGCCCAGTAGGCTCGCCCAATAGCGTTGCAAGTCCGTTTGCTGGATTTCCGTACGTTCCCAGAAGGCGTGCAACTGCTCCATTCGGCGCTCGGGCGGGTTTCCCATGATGATCGCGCCGTTGATCGCGCCGATCGATGTGCCAACTATCCAGTCCGGCTCAATACCCGCCGCGTGCATAGCCTGGTACACGCCCGCTTGGTATGCGCCCAGCGCTCCCCCGCCTTGCAGCACTAGCACCGTTTGTCCGAGGGGCGATTGAGCGCCGATCCGCCGCACATTGTCGGGAGCGACGGGAGCCATGGGAGCTGTCTTGGTTGCCATGATGTCTCCATGGGGTCCGACCGCCGTCGATGGGCATCACCACGCCCGTCATGGAGGCCGCCGCATCCCTTGCGAGAAACGCCGTAAGCGCGGCCACCTGATCGATGGTCAGGAATCTCTTGGACGGCTGAGCCTTGAGCAACACCTCGTCGATAACCTGCTGCCCGGTGGTGCCGCTCGCTTTAGCCGTACCGGTGAGACGCGTTACTTGGACGGCGCTTGCATCGTGCCGCCCATCTGCGCGCAGGTGCCGGCCGGCACGTACTTCCACGACATCGGGTCCTTGTCGATCTTCGATTGGCCGGCGCAGGCGTGGGCGCTGCCCGGGCTGGCGCAATCGTTCTGGCCGGCCTTGGCTACGCCGTAACACTTTTCCTTGGCCGTTGCGTCTGCCGCTTGCACCGGAGTCGACAGGGCGCCCAGTGCGAGCAGGCTACCCAGGGCGGCGGCGATGATGGCTTGTTGTTTCATTTTCGTTCTCCTTGATTGAGCAGGTGTCATTGACGGGGACAGGGCGTGATTGCCCGTCTTTGCCGTACGGTGCGCTGCGGTAGTGCGCAAACGCGTTCCGTGCAACTTGGTCGCCGCACTGACAGATTCCTGATACGGAGAACGAAAAAATTTTCCTGAAGGTGAGAAACGGCGTTGCCGTTGAAAAAGGCGGCCTTGAATCGGCCATCTTATGCGATTGCGCTGACCGCAGCCGGAGGCCGCTCGAGCAATGCGATGTCGTCGACTTGCCTCTTCAGAGGCAAGCGACGACTGAGTACTCCGCATGTCTGGAGGCAGTGAACGCCGTTTCCTACGCATACCGGGCTGCAGGAGTCGCGCTGGACAGGTGCGAGAACATCGCCTGCCGCGCGGCTTCATAGGCATCCCACTCTTCGCGGGGCTGCAATGACGGGATCGTCACCAGTTCACGCTGGTCAAATCCGACCAAGGCGGCGTCGACCATATCAGTTGCCGACATGACGATTTCCTTGGGCAGGTTTTCCAGCGGAAGGCCGCCGATCTGCCAGAAATCGGTGGCGGTGGCACCAGGTAGCACAGCTTGCACCTGCACGCCCTTGTCTGCGAGTTCATGGTGCAACGACTGGCTGAAGGCAAGCACAAACGCTTTGCTGCCGCCGTAGACGCCGTTGAGCTGTTCCGGCCGGATGGCGACGATGGACGCGATATTGATGAGGGCGCCTTTGCCGCGTGCGACAAAGCCTGGCGCAGCGGCGTACGTCAGCCGCGTGAGCGCGGTCACATTCAAGTCGATCATCCGCGTCATTGCATCGACATCGCTGTCGAGCAGCGGCGTGTGCGTCCCCACGCCCGCGTTGTTGACGAGCAGGGTGATGCTTGCGTCTTGCTTGAGCTTGGTCTCGACGGCCGCTAGCGCTGTGCGGTTGTTGAGGTCGGCATCGACAATCTCGACACTGCGCTGCGTGTCATTGGTGATGCGATCGGCCAGTGCGGCCAGCCGGTCGCGGTTGCGTGCGACCAGGATCAGGTCGTAGCCCCGGCGGGCGAGGCGGTCTGCGTAGACTGCACCGATGCCCGACGATGCGCCAGTGATCAGGGCCGTACCTTGATGTGCTTGGGTCATGACGTCACTCCGTTGTGAAGCGGGTTGATGAATGCGTGAATGCATTCTGGCTCTGATTGGTCATGGCTGAAATGACGTATATAGTCATGATTCAGGACACAGCTTGACGGAGAACGGGCATGCACCGAATCGGCTTTCTGATCAGCGATGGCTTTCAGATCATGGCGCTGGCTAGCCAGTCCGTGTTCGAGTACGCCAACATGGCGGCCGGTGAGCCGTTCTATGTACTTGGCAACTTCTCGGTCAGCGGCGCAGAGGTGCGCTCGTCGCTTGGGTTCTCGGTCGGCACGCGAAGCTTGCGCGGCAGGGGCGATGTCGACACGTGGATGGTCGCTGGCGTCAATGACCCGGTCAGTTCACCGGCCCCTGCCGAAATCGTCTCGTTTCTGCGCAAGGGTGCCAGCCGTGCCAGGCGTGTTGCCGGCATTTGCACCGGCGCCTTCGTGCTGGCGGAGGCGGGTTTGCTGGCGCAGCGTCGCGCCACCACGCATTGGGCGTACGGGCGGGAAATGCAGAGGCGTTTTCCAGACATCCACGTCGAGGAAGACCGCATCTACATCGTCGACGGCCCGATCTGGACGTCTGCCGGCATGACGGCTGGCCTGGATCTGGCGCTGGCGATGGTGGAGAAGGATCTGGGCGCGGACATGGCCCGCTCTGTGGCGCACAAGCTGGTCATGCATCAGCACCGGGCGGGCGGTCAGTCGCAGCATTCTGAAATGCTCGATCTCGCGCCAAAGTCGGATCGGATCCAGAACGCACTGAACTATGCGCGTCGGAATTTGCACCGTTCTCTGACCGTGGAAGAACTGGCCGAGACCGTGCATTTGAGCCCGCGCCAATTCAGTCGCGTGTTTGCGCTGGAAACGGGGCAGTCGCCCGCCAAGGCGATCGAGGGGCTGCGGCTGGAGGCCGCTCGGCTGATGGTCGAGCAAGGCCGGCATCCGCTGGATGTCATTGCCAGGGAAACCGGCTTCCGAGATCGCCGCCATATGCGTGAGGCGTTCATGCGTGGATTTGGCCGTCCACCTCAGGCGGTGCGGCGCGATGCGCGCACGGGGGACTGAGGTCATGTCATCGGCCCGCTCAGTCTGCGCGCCAGACGTTACCGCGCGGACCAGCTACGCAGGCGCTCAATCAGCCAGCGACCCGCAGGCCCAGGCGGCGATGCCGTCGGATAGACCGCCGACATCTGCATGGCAAATCCGCCAGGCGGCACTTCATCAATCTTCACTTCAACGAGGCGACCCGCCTCAAGATCGGCTTGAACGGCGTGCAAAGGCATGCCACCCGAGTCTTTTTGGGTTTGTATCGCCTGACGTTGTTTATCTTCGCGCCAGCGGTATCTGCAGGTTGGTCGGCCGGTTCTGCTCGGTGTCGAACCCGCGTCCGTCAACGTTGCGCGCACCCCAGAACAACAGGCCGTGCGCCAGGTACACCAGGTCGTACTCCATGAAGTGCTTGCCCGCAGCCAACCCAAAAGGCGCGAAGCTCTTGCCGAAGATGCTCTGCGTCTGACCTGACTCCCACTTGGCGTAGCCCTGCGCAGCGATTTGGTTGAGCACATCTGCAAAGCCTGGCTGAAGGGGCGTCACCTCGTACGCCTCGTCTGCAATGAAATCCACCTTCTGCGCACCCGGGGCGATCGGGTGCTCCCCCTGCCAGAACATATGCCCCCGGATGAAGATGCGGGCCAGCGGTACCTGACCATACGGATCGACAAAGTTGGTGACGGCCAGCTCGAATCTGTCGCCCGGCAGCACGGTGAAGTCTCGCCGCAGGTAGAACGGTTTGAGCGTGCCGTCCGGGTTCTTCTGCGCGCTTGGGCGTACTTCGGGGGCGATGCTCGTCCAGTTGCCGAGCAATGCGCTGCGGATGTCTTCGAGAGTCATGGCGGTTCTTCCTTTCTCAACAGATGGCGTGGCGAATGAAGATGGCATCACGTGGGGCTATGACGATTGTCATAGTTGAATTCACTATGATGGTCTTCATAGTCCTTGTCAACCCAGGAAAGAATGGAGGTGCCCGATCATGGCGGGTGAGATGCGAGAGCGCATGGTGGAGGGGGCGATGGGCCTGCTGGCACAACGGGGCCTGCACGCGACGTCGTTCTCGGAGGTGCTGGCAGCCACGGGGGCGCCGCGCGGTTCGCTGTACCACCATTTCCCGGGCGGCAAGGACGAGTTGATGGCTGCCGCAGTCGACCGCGCAGGCGCTGTGTTGGTTGACGCGCTGGAAAGCACGGCTGGCATGCCGGTTGATGCCGTGGTCGAGCGCTTTCTCGCCATCTGGCGTTTCGTGCTGACCCAGTCGCAGTGCGAATCGGGGTGCGCCGTGCTGGCCGTGACTGTGGCAACGGATTCCGCCGAGTTGTTGTCGCACGCGACCACGGTTTTCCGCGCCTGGCGTGAGCGCCTGGCGCAGTTGCTGCGGCGGAGTGGGTTACCGGCAGCCGCGGCCAAGCGCTTTGCCACCGTCATGATCGCCTCGGTAGAGGGGGCGGTTGTTCTCAGCCGGGCGGAGCGGAGCCTTGAGCCCTTCGAGATCGTGGCCACGCAGTTGATGGAGCAGGCGCATACCATGGTGGCGGCCAAGTCGAAAGGCTGAGGTGCGGCCTGCGTATCGAACGTCGAGGCGGTCTATCCAGGCTGTGCACCTGAGCGCGTCTTCTGTCGTAGAACAACCTAACAAGACAAACAGATGACTGTCTTCATTGCAGTACCCGCACCATCCGGCAACAGACCAGGCATGTCGTCTGGCACGAGGGGCAACGGTGGCATCCGGCGCCAGCGATTCCCACTACGCAACGCCCTGATGTCGACCGCACTTGCGCTGGGGTTGCTGCAGGCGGCTGGACTGGCCGCTGCCTCGACCGGCCAGGCCACCACCTGCGAAACCTGGGTAGGTGACTTCGCCACCAAGCAGGGTGCCCCCGCATTTTTCCGGATCGAGCACAACGACAAAGGCTTTGTTGCGCGCACCAAACAGGCAGACGGCCGTTGGAGTGCAGAGACCGTCGAATTGGTGGACGTGACCCACAAGCCGGAGTTGGAGATCGCCTTTGCTCACGGTTGCGTGCTGGCTGGCGCGGGAGCGTTGCTGATCGAAGCCCCGAAGGGCACGGCCTACCAGGCCACGTCGATCACCGGGCGCAACTTCAGCACGTATCACATGGGTACGGATGCGCTGATGCTGGTCATGCAGGGCTTCCAGGTCGACGGGCGCGATCTTTATCGTGTGGCGGCCGAAGGCGCGTCGCCGGCACCGCTGCCGCCACTGCCTAAGGCGATCCCGGGCAAAGAGGCGTCGAGTTTCGTTTGCCCAGGTATGCGCCCGTCGGCCATCACCCAGGCCGCCTTCGATGCTTTGCCTGCCGACTATCGCAAACGCTTTGATGGTCTGAAGCCCGATCGGCAGGCGGAGGTGATCTGCGGCCAGCGTCTGAATGATCTGCTCAGCCTTGACGCGTTCACCAGCGTTGACTTGCGCGCGGACCGCGCAGCCACGCTCGCGGAGGCGAAGATCCTGCTCAAGGCGGAGGAGGTGCCCCGCGACGAGGCAGGCAAAGACACATGGTGGCCGGCGGCACGCCACTGGTTGATGCGCAACACGCCGTTGTTTGATACCGACCCGCCTGTGCCGCTTCAGGCCGAGTATTTCGCCGCGTTCAACGAAGACATCCTGCCGCGTCTGCCCAAGGCCCCGGCTGACGATGCCCAGGTCGTGAAGGATGTGGTTCGGTACACGCTTGCTATGCCGCAGGCGCAAGCGACCTACGCACTCGCCCGGTTGCAAGCGCTAGGCGCGTTGGATGCCCAGGTATCCGGTGGCACGGTTGCCCATGCTGTGTTGCCGTGGGCACTCGAGCCGCAGGTTGCCGACGCCGCATTCGAGACAATTTTCAAGGCCGCCAAGGTGCAGCCGCGCGACGCTGTCACGCTGTTCTTTTCGGTCATCGACACGAAGAACGCGGTGGGTGTGAACCGCCTGCTCAAGCATGGTTTTGATCCGCGTGATGCGAAGGTGCTGTTGCGCGCGCGTGGGCAGCCAGCGCTCTATGCGACCTTGCTGGACGCCGCATTTCAACGTGCCACGCCTGCCGGAGGCAAGCTGCCGGCAGACGTAGTGGATCCGCTGGTTCAAGCTGAACTGCGCAATGGCAAGACGATCGACTGGAACGCCGTCGAGCCGCTGCTCAAACATGGCGGGGACGTGTCTCGCAGCTTTATCACGGGTGTGGAGCGTGACAATGCGTCGCTTGCCTTCTTTGCCCGCAGTGCACCAGACAAGTTCCTGGACATGCTCAACCACGGCTTGCGCGTTGACCTGCCGTATCCGGTTGGCGGCAATGCGCTGCTGACCCGCTATCTGCGGCTGAACATTGCCTGGATGCCGGAGGGGCCGAGGCCCGATGTGGTTGAAGCCATGCTCAAGCGCTACAACAATGCCGCAACCGGCAAGCCATGTACCGACTGTGCGTACGACCCGCTGGGCATTGCACTCGGTAATCAAGGCCCCAACAGCGTTGCGGTGCTCAAGGTGCTGCTGCGCTATGGTGTCGACCCCAATGCGCCCGATACCAAAGGGTTTCCTGCGTTCACCTACGCGATCATGGATGACCGTGTCGATATGCTCGATGCCATGATGCAGGGCCCCAAGACGCTCAATCTAAAGCTGACCGATCCCAATGGTTTCAGCTTGCTGGCGCTGGCGCGCTGTTACGACGCCCGCAAAGCGGCGGACTGGCTAAGCCAGCATGGCGCGGGCCAGCCGGATCAGGGCTACGCCGCCTGTCGCGAAGGCCTTGCTGCGCAACGCAAGAAGGGCTGATCGCCGGAATGCAACCCGCTTGGGTTGGCAGAGGTCGGTTCACACGTGCAAGACACCTCTGCCAGCGCGTCTGTGCTCAGTTCTTGTGGCTACCGAATCGACGCCCCTGGTCGAACAGCGTTGCAACCGCAACCATCAGACCAGAGCAGACCAGGATCACAACGACACCACCTGTGGCATGCGTTGTCGATTGGGCAACCATCGACAGCGCCCACAGTGGTGCCAGCCCGCCCGCCAGGGCGGTGCCGATCTCGCGGCCTGAACCGACGCCAGTCGAACGGTTCTGCACGGGAAACTGGCGGCTCAGGAAAGACCCCTGCGGTGCGAACATCATCGGTGCCAGAACGCCGGTACCAATCACCATGGCCCAGTAGATCGCCGTGCTGGCACCCGTGCCCAGCAGCGAGAGGAAGGGATAGGCAAACAGCGCTGACAGCATGCCGCCCACCATCAGCACCTTCTTGCTGCTGAACTTGTCGCACATCCAGCCGAAGAACGGCACCGTGACAATGGCGACCAAGCTGGCCAACGTCACCGACAGCGACGTCACGCTGGCAGATACGCCCTTGAACTGCGTGAGGTAAGCCAGAGAGAACGTCTTGAAGATGTAGCTGATGGCGTTGTATCCAACGGCGATAAAGAACACCACGCCAAGGCCCTTGAGATGCGAGGCCAGCAGATCGCGAAGGGGCTTTTCCTGACGATTGGTCTCTTCAAAAGAGGCGTATTCGGGGGTTTCGGGCAGGCTCTTGCGCACCCACATCCCGACCAGCACCAGGACAAAGCTCAGGAGGAAAGGAATACGCCATCCACCCGCGAGCAGGAATTGATCGCCAGCCATCGTGAGCAGGTAGACGGTCAGCGACGAAAGCAGCAGGCCCAGATTCAAGCCCAGCGCTGGCCACGATCCCTGGCGGCCCTTGCGGTTCTCTGCGGCGTGTTCGTATGAGGTGACGGCGGCGCCGGCCAGCTCGGCTCCGGCGCCCAGGCCCTGAACAATGCGGATCAGCACCAGCAGCAGCGGCGCCCAGAAGCCGATAGAGGCATAGGTTGGAATCAGGCCGATGGCCGTCGTGCACAGTCCCATCAGGCAGAACGTGACGAACAGCATCTTCTTGCGACCGTACTTGTCACCGAAGTAGCCGAAGAACACTCCACCCACCGGCCGGGCGACAAAGCCGATTGCAAAGGTGGCGAATGCCTGCAGCGTGGCGTTTGTCGGGTTGGAGGTATCAAAGAAGATCTTGCTGAAGACGATCGAGGCCATCGTGGCGTACAGATAAAAGTCGTACCACTCCAGCATGGAGCCAACGATCGTGGCTGCCGCAACTTTCCTCAGTCGTGTCTTGCTGTCATCAGGAGTTTCAGGGCGCAGTGCTTGCATTGTGTCTCTGTTTTTAGTGTGTGTTTTTATCATTCCGGGCGGAATGGATCTGTCGTTGCCTGTCTTGTCGACGGACAGCCTCAGGGGGCCGCTCAGGCGCGGCGGCGCACGATGTGCTGTGGCCCAAGCTCGGCGCAGCGCGTTACACCCAACATGGCCAGGTTACGGTCGACTTCATCACGCAGCAGGCCGATGGCGTGGGCCACGCCGGCCTCCCCCGCCACGGCAGCGGCGTAGTTGAAAGGGCGACCCACGAGGACCATGCGTGCACCCAACGCCAAGGCTTTGAGCACATCTGAGCCGCGCCGGAATCCGCTGTCGATGAGCACCGGGTAAGCAGGCCCCATGGCGGCCACTACGGCTTCAAGAACGCGCATGGGCGAGGCTGCACCGTCGAGCTGCCGGCCGCCGTGGTTGGACAGCACGATGCCATCGGCACCCACCCGTCGGGCCTCCAGTGCGTCCTCCACGCTGAGCAGGCCCTTGACCACCAGCGGCCCCTTCCAGCGGCGGCGAATGGCTTCGATGTGGCGCCAGGTCAGATGGTCGCGCGCTGAGAAATCGCGCAGCACGGTGGACGACATGATGGGCGCCCCGCGTGTGGCGAACGAGTTCTCAAAATGCGGCATGCCGTGGCGCAGCAGCGTACGCAGGAAGGTGCCTGCCACCCAGCTCGGCCGCACCATGCCGTCCCAGGCTAGACGGAGGCTGGGGCGCAGCGGGGTGGAAAAGCCGGTGCGGATGTTGTTCTCCCGGTTGGCCGAGATGGGGATGTCCACCGTCACCATCAGCGTGCCGAAGCCGGCGCGCTCCACGCGGTCGATCAGTGCGTCGATACGCGCCTGGTCACCCGGTATGTAAGCCTGGAACCAGGTGGCCGGGCTTTCGCGCGCCACCTCTTCCATGGGGATCAGCGATGTCCCGCTCATGATCGACACGATGCCGGCCTGTTGCGCCGCGCGTGCCAGAACCAGATCGCCGCGGTAGGTCGTGAGCGCATTGATACCCATTGGCGCAATGCCGAACGGGCTGCTGTAGCACTGGCCGAACAGCTCCACCGCCTGCGAGCGCTTCGAGACATCGCGCAGCACCCGGGTCGAGAACGCGTAGTCGTCAAACACCGCCCGGTTGTCGCGCAGCGAGGCGTTGTCCTCGGCGGCGCCGGCGATATAGCCAAAGATGGGCCGGGGCAGGCGCCGACGCGCTGCAGCTTCGAAGTCGTGCAGCGACAGCATGTTGCGCAGCGCGGCGGGCAGGGTGACGGATGAGGGTTCAGCGTAGGAAGCCATGGGGGAATGCGGTTCACTCCAAGAAGCTGCGACACTGTAGGGCGACGGTTTTGCGAATTAAAGCGAAATATTTAGAATGACTATGTTCGCTTTTACGAAACGAAATCACGATGCCTCAACCGTCGATCAAGCAGCTCGAAGCCTTCTGGTGGGCCGCAACCTGCGCCAATTTCGCCACGGCGGCCGAGCGCGTGCACCTGTCGGTGTCATCGCTGTCCAAGCGCATTGCTGAACTTGAAGCCACGCTGGGCCAGTCGCTGTTCGACCGCAGCGGCCACCGCGCTGCACTCACCGAGGCGGGCGAGCGCCTGCTGCCCGCCGCGCTGGGTGTGCTCAATGCCATGGCGGCACTCGGCCAGACGCTGGATGCACGGGCCGAACTCACGGGTCACTGCCGCTTTGGGGTGGGTGATCTTTCAGCGCTGACCTGGTTGCCAGCCTTCGTGGCGGCAGCGCGGCAGGCACACCCGCAACTGGGGTTGGAGCCCTATGTGGACGTGGGAGGCGTGCTGGAACGCCGCCTGGCCGACGGCGAACTGGACTTTGCGGTGATTGCGGGCCGATCCTCGCGCAGTGAACTGCTGTCGCAGCCCGTGGGCGCCGCGCACTTTGCCTGGGCCGCCGCGCCCAGCCTGCCGGGTGCGGCCCGTCTGGGTGCAGTGGCGCTTCTGCAACGCCACCCGTTGGTCACGCTGCCTGCCGGAGCGGGCACCACACGGCTGCTGGATGATTGGTTGCTGGCCAACTGTGCGACGGTGCAAGAGCGCATCGTATGCAACAGCTGGGGCGCTGTGGCGGGCATGCTGCGGCAAGGCGTGGGGGTGGGTTTTCTGCCTGCGTACTGGGTGCGTGCGCTGAACTTGCGCGCGGTGGGTGCACGCACGCCGCTGGCACCGTTGCATTACGCCTTCCAGTGGCGACGCGGCGATGCCCGCGCGCTCATCACCGCCATGCAGCCGTTGGCGCAGACGCAGGTGGATTTTTCCGTTTCCCCCGCATTTGCTGGGGCGATGAGCCTGTGATGCGCTGAAAGCGCCTGCAACTTGCCAGCGCAAGCGCTATCCACGCCCAGGTGCATACGCTTAAAGCGATGCCCGCTCCAGAAACTTCCTGATCTCACGAGAGTAGGCGCCAGGATGCGAGAACCTGAACATGTGGCCGGTGCGCGGCATGACGACTTCCTGCGCGCCCTTGATGCCGTTCAGGAGGATTCCCGCGGCTTCTTTGCCGATCAGCTTGTCTTCCTCGGGCGTCAGGATCAGCGTGGGGACGTTGATCTTCTTCAACTGGGCCGTATAGTCCGCTGTCTCGATCGAGCGGATGCGGTTGACGTAGGCTTTGTGGGGCGTCTCCTTGATGAAGAAGGCGCGACTCTTTCCAGTAGACCAAGGAATCTCCCCCTCCTTGTCAAAGGTCGAAGCCAACTGCGCTGCATGGAACCGAAGGGTCGTCTGCCGGTAAAACGGCCCGGGAAAGAAGGGTGCAAGCCCTGCCAGCGTCTTGAGCAAGGGCGACGTGATCGGGCTCTTGGCAAAACCACCGGAGATCACCAGGCCCTGAAGGCCTTTCGGCTGCCGCGTCGCCACCGCGATGGAGGAGACCGCGCCGTATGAGTCGCCAACCAGCACATAGCGCTCGAGGTCCTTCACCTGGTCAAGGATGAAGTCGGCCAATTTTTCCAGTTCGCGCACGTCGTCCGGCAAACGTAAGGTGCGCATGGCGCGACCCTGCAAGCCGCTCAACTGGTCAAGCTGCCACGGGGCTCCGGCAAAGCAAGGGATCATGACCAAGGTGGGCTCTGCTTTCATGGGGGGACTCCTGGTGGGGCTGAATCAACGATGGCCCAACTCTAGGAGGACCGCGGCAATCGATCCAATGGCATCGACACAGCATGTCGATGCACCAGATGCATGGTCCGTCGCCCCCGCCCGTAGCAAGCCCCTGCCGATGTTCAGCCCGCGATCATCATGTTCGTCAGCCACGCAACGGCGGGCTCGTTGGCGCGCCCTCGGGCTCGAATCACGAGTACCTCCCAGGTGGGGAGCGCCAAGGGCAATTCAAAAAGGCTCAGCTGCGCGGTCTCCTGCATTTGCAATGCGATTCGCTCTGCAACCACGGCAATCGACTGTGAGGCGCCGACCATGAACGGAACCGCCAGAAAGCTGGGGCAGGTGACGTTCACCTTGCGGGTGCGGCCGAGGCTCTCCAGCGCATCGTCGACGGCGCCCCGTGTATCGCCGCGCGGCGAGACCAGAACGTGGGGCAGTCGAGCGAAGTCATCCAAGTCCATGTGCAGCTTCTTGTCGCGCTTGATCAGAGCCGGGTGGCCCTTGCGCGCGATGCCGATGAAGCGTTCCTGATGGACCAGCTGGCAATCAAAGCGCTGCGGGATCTCGGCAAAGGAGCCCGACCCCAGCACGATGTCGAGTTCGCCGGCGTCCAGCATGCGCAGCGCGGTTTCGCTATCGGCTGGCCTGAGCTTCAGCACGGCGTCTGGTGCGGCGGCCTGGATCTTGGCCAGAGCAGGGGCGATGACGGTCAGTACGGCGTGATCGGTGGCTGCCACCGAAAGCGTCGCTTGCAAACGGCCCGGATCGAACGGGCCACGTGGGCTGGCCACAAGCCTGACAGACTCCAGCACCGCCGCCACTCTCGGCATCAACTCCACGGTCAGCGGCGTCGGCTCGATCCCGCGGGGGTTACGAATGAAAAGCGGATCATCAAAGGCTGTGCGCAGCCTCGATAGGGCGTGGCTGGTTGCGGATTGGGACAAATGCAATCTTTCTGCCGCGCGGCCGACGTGCCTTTCAGCCCAAAGCGCCTCAAGCACGACCAGCAGGTTGAGATCGAAACGCGTCAGATCCAGGGGCTTCATGCTGTGTTCGCCTCGTTGTACATCACTTGAAGCATGGAGCGTTTGTGCGGCCTTTTTTTGGGCATCAAAGTCATCGGGATCTTGGAGGGGGGATCGGCGGCACCCGGCGTACCCGGCGTCACGATAGCTGGAGCGCCTCGCAACGCTCAGCACAGATCCGAAAAATTCAGTCTGTCAGACAGGGGATTTATAACTGATTGATTTATAAGGGATTGTTTTGCTCAGGAAAAGCGCGATAAGTCTGCCGGGCCCCAGCAATTGGGCTCCGCGGCACCTCCAGATGCGGTGTCTTTTGGCCCCTTGAAATTTCCGCGTGCCTCCCTATTTTAGGTTTCGTCAATGCAGTCGCGGTTCTCGCGCTGCGTGTTTCGATTTGTTTGTCAGTGGCCTGCCACGGATGGATGAACTGGAGCGCGTAGTTCGGTTCAGTCTCCGTGCAGGCTCGCCTTTAGGAGCCAGCTATGAGCGATCTGTTTTTTGGCACCGATCTGCTGGGCGAATTTGACCGCCTGCAACGGCAGATGGCCAGCCTCTTCGCGGGGGGACCCGCAAGCCTGCGCGCAACGCGCATCGGCACCTTCCCTCCTGTCAACATTGGCAGCACCGACGACGCCGTCGTCATCGTCGCATTTGCTCCGGGGCTCGATCCCGCGCAAATCGATGTCTCGATCGACAAGGGGCTGCTGAGCATCAGTGGTGAGCGCAAGCGGCCCGATGTCGAGCTTACGGAGGACACGCGCGTCTACGCAGACGAGCGCTTCGTGGGCCCCTTCCGCCGCGTGATCGAACTGCCACAGGACGTCGACCCGGAGAAAGTCAATGCACGCTATGTCAACGGCTGTCTAACGATCACTGTCGGCAAATCTGAGGCGTCAAAGCCTCGCCAGATCACCGTGCAAGGCTGAGCCACGCCTTGCAGACCAATGACGGAGCACATCATGAATGAGACGACTCAGTTGACCACGCAATCGCAGCCGGGCAATGCGGCTGCTTCACGGCGGCAGGCGGAACAGGGCGCTACGAGGCAGACACCGCTGGCGCCACCAGTCGACATCTTTGAGAACAAGCAGGGGATTACTGTGTATGCCGATCTGCCAGGCGTACCGCGCGAGAAGCTGGATATTCGGGTACAAGACGGCACGCTCACGATCGATGCGGAACTGATGGTGCCCACACCGCCCGGTCTGCGTTTGCAGCATGGCGAAGTCCGGCACCCGCATTTCTCGCGCACCTTTGTGCTCAGCCCCGACTTTGATGCGTCGCGCATCGATGCTCAACTGCGCGACGGTGTGCTCAAGCTGACGATTCCGCGCCGCGACGAAGCCAAGCCACGGCGGATCGAGGTCCACGTCGGCTGAGCTGATCACACGCCGTGGTTTTTTTCAGAAGCGGGCGCGTTCGCGCCTGCTTTTGATTCCATGCGCCGGTTATGCCGGTTACGCCTGCGTTGCTGGGAGAGGAAGGTGCTGGGTGCACCACTGGTGGCGAGTGCGTCACCTGGGCGGGCCGCGCAAGGCAGTCAGCGCGTGCTGCATCATGATCAGCAATGCAATGGCAAGGGTGTTGCACAGCCAGAACGCACGTGCCGCAACTGCCATTGGCTCTGTGAAATAACAACTCAAATCTGACTCAATTGCACTGAGTCACCGCGTTTTACGCTTCATTTCGTTGACGATATTGGTTGTACAGCGTTTCATAGTGAGTACATGGCACTGCTAGGAGACGAGTGTGCAGCACGAAGACAACGCAACGCCCCGGTATCGCAGCGGAACCGCCGCCCGCATGGCCAAGATGCCTGTATCCACGCTCCGCGTGTGGGAACAGCGCTATGGCGTGATCTCGCCGGCTAAGTCGGAGTCCGGACAGCGTTTGTATTCCGGGGAGGACGTCAAACGGCTCACGCTCCTAAGGTCTCTTGTGAATCAGGGGCACGCCATCGGTGCGATCGCGCATGCTGCCAGCGCCGAGCTTGAGCAACTGCTCGAAACGTCCAGCGCGGCTGAAGCGCCTCAGCCACCCCAAGCCCACGCAGTCATTTCGCTTGCCGTCTGCGGCTCACTATTGGCGGAGCGCGTGCGGCGCAGGAAAGGCACCCTTGCGTCGCTGGGTCTCGATCCGATTACCGAGCTGCCAGCCATCGACGGACAGACGCCGCTGGAGCCACCGCCGCACACAGACGCATTGATTGTGGAAGCCGCGTCGTTGCAGCCCGAAACGGCCGAAGCCATCCTGGCCGCGGCACGCAGCTCGGGCGCCAGCGCCGTTGGCGTGATCTACAGCTTCGGCACGGTGCGCTCCACCGACATGCTTCGTGCCGCAGGCGTGCGGCTGTATCGAGAGCCAAACGCACATAGCGAACTCGATCAGATCCTGCAGGAACTGTCGCAGCTGGTGCGTGTGGACGCGGTCTACGCAAAGCTGCAGCCCTTGCGGCGTAACGCGCGCCGCTTTACGGACCGCCAGCTAGAGATTTTTGCCAACGCGTCGCAGACGATCGCTTGCGAATGCCCGCGCCACCTTGTTGCGCTGATCCGCCAGCTCGATGCATTCGAGCGCTTCAGCGATGGCTGCGCGGTGCGGTCTTCGCTCGACGAACAACTCCATCGGCACCTCGGCGATGTCGCCAACCGCGCCCGGCTGATGCTTGAAGACGCGATGGAGTTCGCCATTCGCGCGGAAACGATGCATCCACCTGCGAGTTAGCTACGTATACGTTGCTCAGGAGCCCACCTGAGCCGGCATGGGTGGTGAGTGCGCCGCCCACTTTCGGAGGCAATTCAATGAAGCTCACTTTAGACCCGCCCGGACTTGCCGGGGCGGTGGGTAGCGTGCCGCTCTCTGTCCGGATTCGGGAGCGATTGATGAGCGCCGGCCATCGCTTTCATGCGAACGACAACATCGCCGCCTACCTGCGCGATGGCGAGCTCGATCTTCTCCAGGCAGAAGTCGAGGAGCGTCTGCAAGCAGTGCTGCGCGCGCTCGTCATCGACGTGGAGCAGGACCACAACACCCGGGAAACCGCTCGCCGTGTGGCCAAGATGTTCGTGCGAGAGGTCTTTGCGGGGCGCTATGTCGCGGCGCCTGAGGTGACGGCGTTCCCGAATGTGGAGCGGCTCAATGAACTGATGGTTGTGGGGCCGCTGCGGGTGCGCAGCGCATGCTCGCACCATCTGTGTCCGGTGATGGGGCGCGCGTGGGTCGGCGTCATGCCCAGTCAAGATTCGCAGCTGATCGGGCTATCCAAGTACGCACGGCTGATCGACTGGGTCATGAGCCGCCCGCAGATCCAGGAAGAGGCCATCAAACAGATTGCCGATTTGCTGGAAGAGCGGATGGCGCCCGATGGTCTGGCTGTGGTTCTGGAGGCCGAACACTACTGTATGCACTGGCGCGGCACGAAAGACGACCAATCGCGCATGGTCAGCAGTGTGATGCGCGGCGTGTTTCTGACAGACCCGAACCTGCGGCGCGAATTTCTTGCGCTGCTGCCCGGCCGCAGCCAGGGGTGAGTATTCAACGACGCAAAGAGGCTCCTTTGAAGATTCGCCCTTTTCCTGCGCAGCCCCTTGCGGTCATTGGCCGCATCCATTGGCGGGGCCGTCGCCCGTGGATCAAGGGCGTGCCCTTCTTGCGCCGCGATGCTCGCGACAAGTCGTCTCTGGAGAACTTCCGATGACCGCCACGCAGTCCCTTGCCTGGGTACCGTCCCATGTTCCCGCCGCAGGGCGTCTTTTCGTGGCGCTGGCCGGTCGGTTGCGGCACGGCTTCTTCCACCTTGTCACGCCCGACGGCGAGATGCACATCGGTAACGCCGGCTCGCCGCTGCTCGCCGATCTGCGCATCCTGGACTGGCGCGCTTGTGCACGCATCTTGCGAAGCGGCGATGTGGGCTTTGCCGAGGCCTATCGCGACGGATGGATCGATTCGGGCAACCTGACGAGCCTGCTGCGTTTAGCGATCGTCAACGCTGCCACGCTAGACCAGGCAATCTTCGGGAATGCGCTTGCGCGCTCGCTCCTGCGCCTGCGCCACCTCCTGCGCAGGAACAGCCGCCGTGGCAGTCGCCGCAATATCCACTTGCATTACGACCTGGGTAACGATTTTTATCGGCTCTGGCTTGACGAGGGCATGGCGTACTCGTCGGCGTGGTTCAACGGCAACGTACACGGCAGTCTGGCCGATGCGCAGACTGCCAAGTATCAGCGCGCATGCGATCTGCTGAGGGTCGGGCCGGGTATGGATGTGCTTGAGATCGGTTGCGGCTGGGGCGGTCTCATGGAGATGGCCTGTGGGCGGGGCGCGCGTGTGCATGGCATCACGCTGTCAGAAGAGCAGCGCCGCTACACGGCAGCGCGCCTTGCTGGTGAGCCGCAGGCCCGCGTCGAGCTGCGCGATTACCGTGATCTTGATGCCGCGTACGACGCCATCGCCTCGATCGAGATGTTCGAGGCGGTGGGCGAGTCCTACTGGGCAACCTATTTTCAGACGCTGGCGCGCTGTCTACGCCATGGCGGTCGGGCCTTGGTACAGAGCATCACCATTGATGCGGCGCATTTCGAGCGCTACCGCTCCGGCACCGATTTCATTCAGCAATTCATCTTCCCGGGTGGCATGCTGCCCAGTCGCGAGCGCTTTATCCGCCTGGCGGAGCAGCACGGCATGCGTGTGATTGACCGGCTCGACTTTGGCGGCGATTACGCTGAGACGCTGCGCCGCTGGAGCCAACGTTTCGAAGCGCGTCTTGATGCGGTGCGCTCGCTCGGCTTTGACGACGCCTTCATCCGCATCTGGCGGCTGTACTTCGCCTATTGCGAGGCCGGCTTCGAAGAGGGGCGGATCGGCGTGTCGCAGTTCCTGCTCGAACGGGGGTGAGCATGTCGGTATTTGGTGTTGCCATCATTGCGCTGTTGTTTCTGATGGCCGTGTTCAGTGCCGTGTGGGCGTGGCAGTTGCCCAACGAGAACGCCGGCATGATCGACCCGGTGTGGGCATTTTCGCTCGGCGTGGTGGCATTGCTCTATGCGTGGCTCGGTACGGGGGCTGAGCAGGCGCGCGTACTGGTCGGCGTGGGTGGTGCGGTATGGGGGTGCCGACTCGGTTGGCACTTGTGGCGCCGCAATTTTGGTAAGCCGGAAGACGCGCGCTATCGCAAGCTACGTGAGGAATGGGGCGCAGCGGCACCGAGGAAGATGTTCGGCTTCTTCCAGCTGCAGGCCGCGGTGTCGATGTTCCTCTCGATTGCGTTTGCCGTGCCGAGCTACCGGCCCGAATCGCCAAGCATGTTCGCCATGGCGGCTGCAGTCATGCTGTGGGGGATCGCGGTGGTCGGGGAAGCATTGGCCGACAGGCAGCTGCGCAGGTTTGCCGCCGATCCGGCCCACCGCGGCAAGACGTGCCGAGTGGGGCTGTGGCGCTACTCGCGGCATCCGAACTACTTCTTTGAATGCGTGCATTGGCTCGCCTATGTGCCGTTGGCGATTGGCGCGCCGGGAGCGTGGCTGACGCTGCTGCCACCGGTGGCGATGGCGTGGCTGCTCGTGAAGGTCTCGGGCGTTCCCATGCTGGAAGCCCACATGCGCGCCACGCGCGACGACTACGCCGAGTACGCGCGTACCACGAGCGTTCTGATCCCCTGGCCGCCACGCCATTGATGTGCAGACCCAAGGAGACCACACATGACTGCACTGTCCACACCCACTATCCCCCCGCGGGCCGCGGCCGAGCCGAGTGACGGCTGGCTCATCCAATGCTGCGAGCGCGGCTGGCTGCCCGATGGGCTGGTGTGCGCGGGCATGCGTGCGCTCATGCGCCAGCGCCTGCGCGACGAGGGTATTCATGACGGCGAGCTGCGATCACGGCGCTTCAACGCCCTGCTCGACGAACTGCAAAGCAGCCCTATCGCAATCGAGACTGATGCGGCAAACACGCAGCACTATGAACTGCCGCCGGCATTCTTCGAGGCGCATCTCGGGCCGCAACTGAAGTACTCGTGCGCGCTGTATCCCACCGGCGGTGAAACGCTGGCTGAGGCAGAAGAGGCCATGTTCGCGTGCTATGCCAAACGGGCGGGTTTGGCAGACGGCCAGTGCATTCTCGATCTGGGCTGCGGCTGGGGCTCGCTGTCGCTGTGGATGGCCAAGCGCTATCCCAATGCGCGCATCGTGGCGCTGTCCAACTCGCAGGGCCAGCGCAGCTGGATCGAAGCGCGCGCCGCGGAGCGTGGCCTGACCAACCTGAGCGTGCACACCGGAAACATCGTCGATTTCGAGTTTGCGGACATGCCAAAAGGTGGCCGATTTGACCGCGTCGTATCGATCGAGATGTTCGAGCATATGAAAAACTACGGGCTGTTGCTTGGCAAGATTGCGCGCTGGATGCGCCCGGATGCCGTGCTGTTCGTGCACATCTTTGCGCACCGCACGCTGGCCTATCACTTCCAGGTACAGGACGGCACCGACTGGATGTCGAAGTATTTCTTCACCGGCGGGACCATGCCGTCGGAGGCGCTGCTGCTGCACTTTCAGGATGACCTGCGTGTCACGAGGCAATGGTGGGTCAGCGGCACGCACTATGCGCGCACGGCCAAGCATTGGTTGGCCAACCTCGATGCTGCCCGCAGCCGCTTGATGCCGGTGTTCGCACAGACCTATGGCGAGCGTGAAGCGGCGGTGTGGTTCCAGCGGTGGCGCATGTTCTACCTGGCGGTGTCGACGCTGTTTGGCTATGCCGGTGGCAACGAGTGGGGGGTCGCGCATTACCGGTTCGCCAAGCGTTAGGCGTTCATGGCAACTGGCCGGTTCCGTCGCTGCGCTGGCCTATCCATACCAGCACAGGCACCCACAGCGCCCAGCCGGCGGCCAGCACACCCATGGTGAGCGCCACATCCGGCATCTGTGCCGCCCCGAGGGCCGCGCCGGCGCGAAACGACAACGGGCCGGCAACGGCGCCCAACACCGTTGCCAGCCACCACCGGCCACGCAACCAACGAAAGAGGACATTCAATTGGATCGCGAACAACACCCAGAGCGAAAGCAGCCATGGTGGCGCGAACCCGGCCCACAGTGTGCCGTGGGGATAGTCGATCAGTCCGACGCGTATCAGCAACGTCTCCCAAGGCGCCGCAGCCACGACCACCCATAGCACCAACCGTAACTCTCTATTCGGCTCGCGGGCTAGCCACAGATGAAGCCCCAGCAGTATCGCGACGAAGGCGACGCCAACCCACGCGGCATCGTGCGCGGCGCTGAGCACGCAGACAAACCAGCCGGCTTGTCCGGCAATTGCATAAAGGAGGGCACGATGGGAACGCATGGTCAAAGTCAGGGCTCGCGCGTCCTGTTACGTTGGGCGGGCCGCTTTTCGGTGGCCGCACTGCTGATTGCCTGTGCGGCGTGCTCGGGGCCTCCGCCGAATCCCAATCCGCGGGCTGCCGTGCCGCTGCAGACGGTGCCGGTTGATCTCCAGCGCTACATGGGCCGCTGGTATGTCATCGCGAATATCCCGTACTTTGGCGAGCGCGGCAACGTCGGCAGCTACGCCGAGTGGGCGCTGCGGCCCGACGGCCGTATCGACGATGCCTATGTCTACCGCCCCGGCGGTTTCGATGCGCCCTTCAAGCGCATGCAGTTTGTGGATTCGGTGGTAGCGGGCAGCGGCGGTGGCGAGTGGCGCGTGCGCTTGTTCTGGCCGATCTACGTTTCGCAACAGACGCTGTATGTCGACCCGGAATACCGGGTGACGCTCTTGGGCTATCCCGACAAGAGCCTCGGCTGGGTGTTCTCGCGTGACCCCGACATGAGCGATGCCGACTATCGCGCGGCACTCAACCGCTTCGAGGCGATGGGCTACGACACGTCGCGCTTCCGGCGCGTGCCGCAATTCCCGAGCCAGATTGGGCAACCAGGCTTCCAGTCGCCGGGGGACGACAACTAGCCGTATGCGCATCACTGTGACTCGCCCAGCAGATGGTGGCGCAGGGCAGGTGCCCGGGTGCCGGGGGCGAGCCAGATATCGAAGAAGGCGCGGGCAAAGGCCGGGTCGTCAACCTCGGTCGTCAGTTGCCCGTTGGCATAGAAGCGCGCACCGCGGTCCGGCAGGTAGACGCCGCACAGTGTGTCGCCGGGCTTCACGTCCACGAACGCGGGCATCATCGCCTCCTGCCATCGCGCCAAAGTGGCATCGGATGGCGGAGGCACCTGAATCCGCCGAATCTCATCAATGGCCGTTTTGATCAGGCGGGTCCTGGTGACAGGGCGTCGGTACGTGACTTCCAACGCGAAAGCGGCATCATAGCCAGCCGGAATTTTTGCACTCCAGAGCTGTGCGTCGTAGAAGCAGAATCCGAAGATGCAGAGTTCGCCCTTGCCCGAAAGTTCGGCTGGCGCCAGGGTGTCACGGCAAGCCGCAAAGGCATGAAAGCTTGTGGCTGCGCAGAGCGTGGCGACCACGGTTCTGATGGTCAGATGGCGTTTGGCAAACATATCGCAAAGGTGCATGCAATGAGTGGGTAGAGCGTCAAGCTGCTGCATTCTCGAGCGTGTTGGCGCGATCAACGTCTGACATCACGTTTGCATCGTTCAAAGGTCAAACCTTCTACTTGCATCCAGGCATTTTTCCGGGCTTGCGGACGCAGTTGCAGATGAATCCGATGCTGAGCGATGACTTCGTACTCTATTCAGTACTCAACGCGCGCGAGACATCTGCCGCGCAATTTTTCTGACGCAAAGCCATTTCAATCCAGCACAACCAGCGTTTGCGTTGCTGCGCGATCAAGCGATGCATCCACCGGCGAGTTCCTCACGTATATAGGTTGCTTCCACGTTGCGAAGCGCCACGATTGAGGTCAACAATGAAAAAGCATCAATTGACTGGGTTGTCTGGTGTTCTGCTTTCTCTCGCAATCTTGTCTGGCGGCTATGCTGCCGTAGCAGCGGCCGCCATGGGTGATGGCGAAGCGACCGTGATGGTGGGCGGGGCGCCGATGTATCCGTCCAAGAACATCGTTCAGAACGCTGTGAATTCGAAGGATCACACGACGCTCGTGGCCGCCGTGAAGGCGGGCGGGCTGGTCGATACGCTGTCCGGGCCGGGGCCGTTCACCGTGTTTGCACCAACCAACGAAGCGTTCGCGGCGCTGCCTGCCGGCACGGTCGACAACCTGCTGAAGCCCGAGAGCAAGTCGACCTTGGTCAAAGTGCTGACCTATCACGTCGTACCTGGCCGGCTCTCTGCGCAGGACCTCATGAAGGCAGTCTCGGATGGCGGTGGCAAAGCCACCCTCAAGACCGTTGAGGGGGATGCACTCACCGTCATGCAGAAGGGTAATAACCTGTTTGTCACTGACGACAAGGGCGGTGTCGCCACCGTGACGATCGGCAATGTGTACCAATCGAACGGCGTGATTCACGTTGTGGACAAGGTGCTCCTGCCGTAATCGGTCCCGTACAACGCGGGGGCGTGTGCCCCCGCGCGTGTTCGAACAGTGATGAGAGGAACGGCATGCCATCCACACTTCGCTATGCTCAGGGCGTTCGTTGCGCGAGCGATGCGGTTGGTATACCTTTGTCGCATCCTGTTGCGGGCAACCGAGGCACGCGAAATCTTATGCACGTTGTCGGAGCATCTTTGCTCGAGTCTGAGGACTCAATATCTGCGCGCCAGAATGGTGGTCGGGAACATTTAGTTCAACTCCTCAAGCAGACCGCAGAAGGCAGCCGCCCAGCCTTTGCCGAGCTTTACACCCTCACGTCGCCCAAACTCTATTCGCTCGCGTACGGCATTCTTCGCAGCTCGGGTGAAGCGGAGGACGTGCTCCAGGAAATCTATGTCGCCATCTGGCAACGCGCCGATCAATTTGATCCTGGCCGAGGAACGGCTATGACGTGGCTGATTTCGCTGGCGAGAAACAAGGCGATCGATCGCCTTCGTCAGGCTCGCGAGACAGCAGGAGAAGAGACTGACTGGACGCACATCATCGACGAGCAAGCGACGCCGCCGGAGGCGGCGGGTATGACTCAGGAGCGCCGGCGTCTGGAGGGTTGTATTCAAAAGCTTGAAGCGCGGCAGCGAGGCGTGATCGTCGAAGCGTTTTATACGGGCGCGAGCTACCCAGATCTCGCAGCGCGACTGAGCGTGCCCATCGGTACGATGAAGAGTTGGGTGCGGCGCAGTCTGCTGCAGTTGAAGACGTGCCTGGAGCAACAGCCATGACGCTCGATCGCGATCTGGATTGCGCCGAGTACGTTCTTGGACTGTTGGACAGCCAGGAGCGCAAGGCGCTTGAGCGTGCGCTGGATCAGGATGCTGCCTTACGGGACTCGGTCAGTGCCTGGGAGGCGCGCCTGTCTCCCCTCGGAGAAGACGCCGTAGACATGGTGCCGCCTGCGCGCGTATGGAAGCGGATCCAGGCCGATCTGGGCCACGTTGATCACGCTGCGGCGCCCGCACCTGAGCCGCTGGTGCGGCGGATCTGGAACAGTATTGGGCTCTGGCGCACTGTGGCGCTCGCAACGAGCTTGGCGACGGTCACGGCTGTTGCGCTGAACCTTTCTCTGTTTTCATCGACCGCGACAGCGCCTGACGCGAAGCCGGCCTACATTGCCGCGGCCATCACCGACGAGAATGGCTTGCCGCATTGGACAATGACGATCGACACGGCAAAGCGGGAGATCGTCGTGGTGCCGGCCGTTGCATTGCGGGTTGCCGAGAGCGCCTCGACGGAACTCTGGTTGATTCCTGAGAATAGCAAGCCGATATCGTTGGGCGTGTTCGCGTCTGACCGATCGACGTCGATTCCGCTGTCGAGGGAAAACGCTGCAAAGCTCAATGCGCGTGCGATTCTCGCCGTCTCGCTGGAGCCGAAAGGCGGGTCTCCGACAGGGCAGGCTACCGGTCCCATCGTGGGCAAGGGCGCAATGCATGACACATAACGTTGACTGGCATTGTCCCAGCAGCGATCGGATGAAGTCAGCGAAAGTGAAGGCCGGCAAATTTGCCGGCCTTTGCGTTATTGGCGGCAAAAAAAACCTCCGACCCTTAGGACGGAGGTGTAACGCGAAGCCCCGGCGCGTTCAATGGAAATCAAAGACGAGACGACATGTACTGCTCCCTGACTGCCAGCCCGGCGTATGGCAGGTTGCTGGCTGTGACGATCGCCAGGTAATCGGCGAATCGATACTGCAAACGTGCCGTTTGCAGTGGTGATGCGCTCAATACCGCCGGTGATGCATTACCCACTGTCGAGGTTGGTGCACCGAGCGCGTTGCGCAGCGCATGTGTCGCGCCGTCCCACGCGGCGGCGGTGTCGTTGGCGCTCATCCCGCGCCGGTAGACATCTACACCGATGAGATGACCACTTGGACCGAAGCTGAGCCACAACTCGCTGACGGGCGGGCCGGCAAGACCGAGCTTAGAGGCGTCAACGCCGCGGCAGCGAAGATACTGATAGCCGTGCGTGACGGCATCGCAGGCGATGCCCTTTTCGTGTGCCCAGCGAGCGGCCTCATCCGCAGTCGTGCCATCCAGCACGAACCCGCCCGGGAGCGGTCGTGCAGGTGCCAACTGGTCTGCCCGCAGATGCGCCAATCCGCTGGCACGTAGCGCGCTGACTTGCTCGGCCGTGGTGTCGTTGACGGGGCAGGGGACGCCAAGCATGGCGAGCACAGGGCGAGCTGCCTTCAAGTGCATTGCTCCAACGAGACCGATCGCGACCGTAAGCGCTGCAACGCTGAGCAAGGTGTACCGTTGCAGCGGGCGTCGCGGATTCATTGGCAGTTCTGGGCGGTATTCGGGCCCAGGTACTTAGGCATGGACGACACGATGGCCGATTTGAGACCCGTGAGGACGGGTGCCACACGGGAGATGTAGCCATCCGGAACGCCATCGGTCTTCATGACAGCGGCAGCATCGGTGATGAACTGGTCGAACACGCAGCCGGGAACGCCGACATCAGAATGCGCCGTGGCCATGTCGTCACACATGACCGTGGCACCGTCCGCGGCGACTTGTCCCGGATAGCTGAAGGGGCCACCAAACAGCGCCTTGAACTGGAGGTTGAGGCAAGCCTTGAGACGCCCCACCGTATCGTGTCCGGGCTGACCGAGGTTGGCGAAATACGGTGCCTCTTTGGGGTCTGCAAGCAACCCGGACACCGCGTCGTCGACCACCTTGGCAATGGCGGCCGGTGCGCTGGCGTCTCCGCCAAGTCCCGACCACATGTCGGCGTTCTGGGGGAATTGTGCTGTTGACGCCGTCGATGCCATCGATGCCATCGGCGTGGGTGTGTCGTCGCCACCTCCGCATGCACTCAGTGTTGCGGTCGTCAACGTTAGAACCAATAGCAGTGCTCGCTTCATGGATCAATCTCCTTTGGTCGGGTATCGATTGCGCACTGCGCGGCTTGCTTCCATCGCTACACAGCGCTGATTCCATATACGTTTGCCATGCGAGACTGGATGCAGAATAAATCGCGCACCTGAGAAGCGCTGGGTGGACGACGGTGCACGCGCAGGCGCGGTTGCATCCAACCACGCAGGCGGACCGTATATGCCAGACGACACAACGATTCCACGCGTACTTTCATGGTGATCCTGCTCAATTTCCGCCGTGCTGACTGGCCACGGCCTGACACCGGCGCACGTCTGAATGGGCGCAATACGCGCTGTCATGCCCTGGCATTGGAGTGCGCATGTCGATGACCCGCCTGACCCGTCGAGCATGGCTGGCTGCGGCACTATCAAGCCTGACCGGCTGCTCCGGCTTGGATGTTTTGAATGCGGTATCCAGGTCTGGCGCCAGTATTCCGACGCTGGGGTTGGCGTATGGCGATAACCCACGACAGAAGCTGGATGTCTACCGACCTGTTCAACCTGTGGCGGGGCCCGCGCGCGCGATCGTGTTTTTTTACGGCGGGTCTTGGCGAGATGGCGCACGCACGGACTACGCCTTTGTCGGCGAGGCGCTGGCGGCGATCGGTGCGATTGCCATGGTGGCCGACTATCGGCTGTATCCGGAAGTCAGCTATCCGGGCTTCCTGGAGGACTGTGCTGCTGCTACGGCCTTCGCGCGGCGCTGGCTCGCGCAGCAGGGCTACGCAGATGCACGCCTGTTTGTCGCAGGCCATAGCGCGGGTGCCTACAACGCGGCCATGCTGGCTACGGATTCGCGCTGGCTGGGGGCGCAGGGGATCCGTACCGATTCGCTTTCTGGCTGGATCGGAATGGCAGGCCCGTATAACTTCTTGCCGATCCAGACGGCTGACATACTGCCCGTGTTCAATCATCCGCACGAAACGCAAGACAGCCAGCCGCTGTTTCATGTGGATCAGCGTTGGCAGCCACCCGCGCTTTTACTTACCGGAGAACATGATGCCTATGTTGACGTGCGACGCAACACGCTCTCCCTGGCCGAACGATTGATGAAGTATCGGCATCCGGTTGCGCTCAAGGTCTACCCGCGCCTGGATCACAAGACGCTGGTGGCAGCCCTCGCACCGCCTCTGCAATTTCTTGGGCCGGTACTGTCCGACGTGGCGGACTTCATCTCCAAGGCGTAGCGCTTGGTGTGGGCGGTCCAGCGCGCTCATGATTTCGGCGGCACGAGCAACCTTCCCTGGCCGCCGTCCACGCCGATCTGCTGGCCAGTGATCCAGGAGGCGGCGGCGCTGAGCAGGAATTCCGCAAGCGCCGCAGTGTCGTCGCCTTGCCCGAGTCGGCCCAGTGGGTTGGCATTTGCAAGTCGCTCTGCAACTGTTGGGGAGCCGGTCAGGCGAGCTGACATGGCTGACGTGGTCAGCCCTGGATGAATGCAGTTGACGCGGATACCACGGTCCGCGTACGTCGCGGCCGCAGACTGCGCAAGCGCACCGACCGCTGCCTTTGCACTGGCAATGGCTTCATGGTTCGGAAAACCGGCCGTCGCGGCGACGGAACCAATCAACACTGCGCTCGCCCACGTCTTGTGAGCGATGACCTGCTGCACGAACAGGCGCAGCACATTCCACGCCGAGATGAAGTTGGTATCGAGTGCGTGCTGGAGTTCGTCATCCGACGTCAGGTGGAGCGGCCTGATGACTATAGACCCAACACAGTGCGCCAGTCCCTCGGGCGCACCGAACCGTGCAATACCGGCCTCGAGGGCAAGCTGTGTGACATTCCGGTCGATTGTGTCAGCGGGACAAACCAAGACCTCCGGCGACGCAAGCGAAGCGGCAAGCGTCTCCAGTCTCTCCCGATTTCGCGCCGTCAGGACCAGTGGTGTTCCTGCGTGGTTCAATCGTCTCGCGAGGGCATTGCCGACAGCGCCGCTGGCGCCTGTAATCCACACAAATCCCATGGATGCTTCCTCACGCGTTCCGACCTCGATTGTTCCGACCTCGATTCCCTCAAACCGCTTGCGACAGCGCGCGGTTCACCAGTCCTTCCTGACGCACAATTTCTGCCAGCGCGGTCTCGAGCAGTTGCACCGCGCGATTCGCGACGGTGCCAAGGCGGTGATGCAGCAGGGCATCAGCAGGCGACTGCGATCTGCACTCATCGCTGTAGCGTTGAAACGCGCTGAGTTGCAGTACAAGCTCGGCAAGATGCCGCGGGCATTCGCACTGAATGGCTGACGAAATATCTGCGAGAGTGGCAAGGGCTTTGTCGTCGAAGCGGCGCATCGCGCGCGGCCCGGTGCCGGCATTCAGCATGTCTGCCTGTCGATGTGCCGTCGCCCAGTCAGCGAGTTCGGCGATCAGTTGTGCGGGCCTGGCCTGCGTGTCGGCTTGGCCGATGGCGCGCACTCCCGCAAGACCCGCCAGTTCAATTGCGCGACGGGTGCCGAATGCGTAGACCACGCTAACCGCTTTTGCATGTACGCCTTCTGCCAGTGCCACGATGCGTGCGACCGTCTCGACATGCAGGGACGTGACCGAGGCAAACAGCGCATCCGCTGTCTTCCCGGTATCGGCGTATTGGAACGCTTCCTCGATGGAACCGGCACGCATGCAGATGCGCATGCTGCCAAACGCCGATCCAGCGCTCGGCATGTCTGCGGGGCCAACGACCAGGAGAGAGAGCGTCTCGGGTAACTCCGGCGGTGTGCTTTCCCGTGACAGCATGAGTGCTTTCAGTGCCTCCCAGTCGAGGCCGGCGATTGCGCTGATGGGGTGCCCTTGATCCACGAGGGTCTTGATCAACCGCAGCCGCTGCAAGTCGTCGTCTGAGTAGAGACGTTGACCTGAAGGGGTCTTTGGGGGGGAGACCACTGCATATCGACGTTCCCAGATCCGCAACGTGGCGGCGGGCATCCGTGCCAGACGGGCGGCTTCACCGCTTCGATAGCGACGTGGCTCCATTGAGGTGTTGTGCTTTCCCACGATCTCTCCTGATCACAGCATGAGGCTAGTGGCTGAATGCATCAGAAGACAAAACCTTTTGGCGCGATGAAATGCGTGGCTGGCACGTGAGTCGAGAATGCGTTGATATTGGTGGCCGAATTCGCAACCAGCAGGGCGCAGCAAACCCCTTGCTTCCCTATACTCCACGGCATCGTCACAGCAATGCCGAGCGTTGATGCCATCGGCCGAGTTCGTTTCATGAATCTGGGTGTCGCAATTCAAGGCGGCTGGCGCGGCCACGCGTGCCCTCCTGGTGCCGAGGCGCAGGTGGCAGAGCCGTCCAGCAGACAAGGCAAAAGGTGAGATACATGCACGACGATCACACCGCTTCTTGGATCAACCATCTGTTCAAACGCATGTGGTGTCTGTGGTGTCTGCGGAAACACCTGCCGCCGTCGACAGGGGTAACGCGAGGGCGCCGAGGGCGTTTGCAACTGCTGGGCGTGATGATGGCTTGCGCAGTCTTGGTGGCGGCCTGCGCTCCGACCAGTCCTCCACAGGGCATCTACCCAGTCGCACCGTTCGATCTCCAGCGCTATGAGGGCCGATGGTACGAGCAGGCGCGGCTGGATCACGCGTTCGAGCGCGGCTTGACGGATGTTTCGGCAACGTACGAGTCACAGCCTGACGGGAGCGTGCGCGTGGTGAACCGCGGTTTTGATCCCACCACCGGAATGTGGCGGCAAGCGATCGGCAGGGCCTTGTTCACCGGGGATCACGGCACCGGCTCTTTAAAGGTCTCGTTCTTCGGGCCCTTCTACGGCGGCTATCACGTGGCGGCACTCGATCCCGACTACCGTTGGGCGCTCGTCGTGGGGCCGGACCGCAGCTACTGCTGGATCCTGGCGCGCGACAAGCATCTTGACCCGGTGCAGCGCGAGTCGGTTGTTGCGCGGGCGCGCGGGCTCGGCATCGACACCGCGGCGATGATCTGGGTGTCGCACGAACGTCAGGACCCAGTCCCAGCCAAATAATTGGGTGTGCTGCGATGACGTTCACCGTGGTCTGGTTCAAGCGTGATCTGCGGGGGCATGACCATGCCGCGTTGCTCCATGCATCAGCAGCAAAGTCTCGATGTCTGACCTCACGCATGCACAAGAAGCAGAACCTGCCGAGCAAACAGTGCCCTCAATGTGGTTTGCCCTTTGTCTGGCGCAAGAAGTGGGCGAAGACCTGGGACGGGGTCAAGTACTGTTCAGCACGGTGCCGTCAGGCGCGCAAACGGGTTGCCGGTGAAGAGGGGGCGGCTTGAGTACGGTGCTGTTCTGGTTTCGCGGCGATCTGCGTCTGCACGATCAGCCTGCACTGCGTGCCGCATGCACGAGTGGCGCCCGGTACGTCGTGCCGGTGTACTGCCATGCGGACTACGATGAGCCGACCCCGTGGGGGTTCACTCGCGTCGGTCGTCATCGCCGTGCAGTGCTGGCGGCGGCCCTGCGCGACGTGGATGGTCAGCTTGCCCGCCTGGGCAGCCGATTGCTTCAGTGCAGGGGGGCGGCCTGCACCACGCTTCCTGCGTTGGCACGCGCTGTAGGCGCCACCGCCGTGGTGTGCGAGGAGATCGCCGCCCCGCAAGAGCAGGCCGAGGTCGAGGCGCTGCGCAACGCCGGTTTGCGGGTCCATACCCTGTGGCAGAACAGCCTGCTTGAGCCAGGTGACTTGCCGTGGGCCGTGCACGCCTTGCCAGGTACCTTCACACCCTTTCGCCAGGAGGTGGAGCGCTTAGGGGTTAAACCGCCTGTGCCCCTGAAGCTGCCGGCGCGAATCATGCCATGGCCTCCGGGCGTCGACGTCCCACCCAGCCTGTGTTGCACTTCGGCCGCGGACAGTGTCGAGCGCCGCCCCCAGGATATGCGTTCGTCATTCCCTTACGGCACCCCTGCGTTTGACGGTGGTGAAACTGCCGGCTTGGCCCATCTGACGCAGTATTTGGCGCGCAAACTGCCGCACAGCTACAAGCGCACCAGAAACGCGCTGACTGGTGTCGACTACTCGAGCAAATGGTCACCGTGGCTTGCCACGGGTGCGTTGTCCGCGCGCAGGATCATGGCCGAGCTCCGGCAGTTCGAGGCAACGAATGGCGCCAACGATGGCAGCTACTGGTTGTGGTTCGAGCTGCTGTGGCGGGACTACTTTCGCTTCCTGCATCTGCAGCACGGGCGTCGGCTGTACCGGGCAGGTGGGCTGGTGGAGCACCCTAAGGGGCGACATAACGCCAAGGCGTTCGAGCGTTGGTGCCAGGCGTGCACGGGCGAACCACTGGTGGATGCTGCAATGCGTGAGCTACAGGCGACGGGATACCTCAGCAACCGGCTGCGGCAAGTTGTGGCCAGTTATCTGGTCCACGAACTCGGGGGCGACTGGCGCGCGGGCGCGGCCTGGTTCGAAGCGCAACTGGTGGACTATGACGTCTACAACAACCAGGGCAACTGGCTGTACATCGCGGGTCGGGGGACTGATCCGCGGGGAGGGCGGCGCTTCAATATCCAGAAGCAGTTGTCGCAATACGATGCAGAGGGGCAGTACCTTCGCCTCTGGGGGACACCGTGATGGATGGCGCCAAGACTGTGAGGCTGGTGCTCGGTGACCAGCTCAACCCACAGCACTCGTGGTTTGCTGAGGTGGATCGCGATGTGGTCTATGTGCTCATGGAGGTGCGTCAGGAAACGGACTACGTGCTGCACCATGCGCAAAAAATCCTCGCCATCTTTGCGGCCATGCGCGACTTCGCTCGTTACCTTCTGGCGCAAGGCCATCGGGTGCACTACCTGTCCATCGACGACGCGAGCAACACACAGTCGGTGACGGGCAACCTCGCTGCGTTAGCCCAGCGGTATGAAGCCATACGCGTGGAATGGCAGTCCGCCGACGAATGGCGGCTCGATGCCCAACTGCGCGCCTGGGCGGCCAATCAGAGCCTGACCACGCATGAAGCGGACACAGAACACTTCATGACGGGTCGGCATGATTTGGCAACGATGTTTGCGGGCCGCAAACAGTGGCTCATGGAACGGTTTTATCGGGATATGCGCCGACGCCATCATGTCTTGCTGGACGACAACGGCAATCCGGAAGGGGGGCAGTGGAACTTCGATCGCGACAATCGCAAGCCGTGGCGCGGCACGCCGAGCGAACCCGTTGACGCGCGTCCTAGCCATGACCACCGCGATTTATGGGCCACGCTGGAGCGCAGTGGCGTGAAGAGCTTTGGAGACCCACAGGCCGCGCAGTTTCGCTGGCCCTTGAATCGCGCGGAGGCGCTGGCATGCCTGGAGGCGTTTGTCGTGCAGACGCTACCGCATTTTGGCGATTTTGAAGACGCGATGAGCAGCACCAGCCCGAGGCTGTTCCATTCGCTCCTGTCGTTTGCCTTGAACGTGAAGATGCTCAGTCCGCGCGAGGTGATCGTTCGGGTGGAAGCCGCATATCGGGAGGGTGGGGCACCACTGTCTGCTGTCGAAGGTTTCATACGCCAGATCCTTGGCTGGCGCGAATACGTGCGCGGCATCTATTGGGCGCACATGCCCGGATATGAATCCTGCAACGCGCTTGATCATCAGGCGCCGCTGCCATCGTGGTTTTGGAGCGGCAACACGCAGATGCGTTGCCTGCAGCTGGCAATCGGCCAGTCTTTGCAAACGGCGCATGCGCATCACATTCAGCGCCTCATGGTGATTGGCAACTTCGCGTTGCTGGCAGGCATCGCGCCTGCCGAGGTACACCGCTGGTACCTCGGTGTCTACATCGATGCCTTTGAGTGGGTGGAACTGCCGAACACGGTTGGCATGAGCCAATGGGCCGACGGTGGACGCATCGCCACCAAGCCGTATGTGAGCAGTGCGGCCTATCTCTCGCGCATGAGCGATTACTGCAAGGGGTGCCACTACGACAGCAAGCAGCGCGTTGGTGAGCGAGCCTGCCCGTACAACGCGTTGTACTGGGATTTCTTCATGCGTCACGCAGCGGTATTCGACCGCAACCCTCGCCTTGCGATGGTGTATCGCCAACTCGCCAACATGCCGGCAGAGGCGCTCGATGCCCTGCGCGCGCATGCCGCTAGCCTGCGCGCGCGGCTGGAAACGTTGTAGAGCAACGCGCCAAGCCGGCTGACCCGATCCTCCCCTCAACATGACCCCTGAACAACCGTGCGTATATTGCTGACCGGCGGCACCGGCTTGATTGGGCAAGCGCTTTGCCACTGTTGGAAGATGCAGGGCCATGAGCTCGTTGTCTGGAGCCGTACTCCGCAACGTGTGCCAACGCTGTGCGCCGGCGCAAAGGGTGTTGCCGCGCTGCGCGAGCTGGATGGCGCCGAGCCGTTCGATGCGGTAGTCAACCTGGCCGGCACACCCATTGCCGACCGCCCGTGGACCGCGCAGAGACGCAGGGTCCTATGGCGCAGCCGTATCGACCTCACACGTGAACTCGTGGATTGGCTCGGCCAGCGTGTGCGGCGGCCTCGCGTGTTGCTCTCGGCTTCCGCCATTGGCTGGTATGGAGACCGCGGGAACGCGCCCCTGGATGAGGACAGCCGCCCGGGCGAAGGTGACTTTGGCAGTCAGCTTTGCGTGGCGTGGGAGCAAGAAGCTCAGCGCGCCGAGCAGCTCGGCATGCGAGTCGTCCTACTGCGTACGGCTCCGGTGCTTGCCCGTCATGGCGGCATGCTGCCGAGGCTACGTCTGCCGTTCAGCATGGGGCTTGGCGGTCGCCTTGGTAGCGGCCGGCAATGGATGCCGTGGATTCATCTCGACGACGAGGTTGGCCTGATCGACTTCCTATTGCAGCGAGAAGACTGCCGGGGCGCATTCAACGCGTGTGCGCCGCACCTCGTCTGCAATACGGAGTTCGCTCAGACGCTGGCGCGGGCACTCAACCGCCCGATGCTCTTGTCCGTTCCCGCATGGGCGTTGCGAATTGTGCTGGGGGACATGTCGATCCTCTTTCTTGGGAGTCAGCACGTTAAGCCCCGGCGAGCGATGGAAGCGGGCTACCGATTCCGCTTTCCCTACCTTGAAGGCGCACTGACTGACCTGTTTACGGTCATGAAAAGCGGCGGTGTCGGCGTGTCAGACGACGCTTCTCAATAGCGCGTGCGCCGCAATCTCTACCGCACACCGCAGGTTGCGTTTGTGCGGTGGTAACCCTGTTCGCGTGGGGCCGTGTACTCGTGCAGCCGGTGGCTCGCAGCCGCAGTACACGGGCCCGCGCCCACCTACCTCACCCCACCGAGCCCTCGTTCCGGGACGTGACGGCAACCGTGGTCGGCGAATCTGCGAGTGGCACAAAGCGGCGTGTTGTGCCGTCGAGCGCATCGATGCTGCCAGTTTCGATGTCATATACCCAGCCGTGCAGATTCATTCGGCCTTGCGCGAGCGCCAATGCAACCGAAGGATGCGTGCGCAGGTTTGCTAGCTGTGCGATGACGTTCTCGCGTACGAGTCCGTCAAGTTTGGCGCGAGGCGAGTCGAATTCATGCGCGGCGTTGATCGCTTTTGCGGCATCGGAATGCCTTAGCCAGTTGGCCACTGCTGGCAGATGATCGAGACAGGTGCAGCGCGAGATGGCCCCCATCGCACCGCAATCCGAATGGCCGCAAATGACGATGTCGCGCACACCGAGTACAGCGACCGCATACTCGACCGTAGCCGAAACACCCCCTGGCTCCGGACCGTACGATGGCACGATGTTGCCGGCATTTCGGATCACGAAAAGCTCGCCCGGTTCGCGCTGCGTAAGCAGCTCAGGGACGACGCGGCTGTCAGAGCATGTCACGAACAGCGCCTTGGGGCTTTGTGATGTCGCCAGTTGCTTAAAAAGTTCGATGCGCTGCGGAAAAACGTCGCGCTGAAAGCGCAGGAAACCGTCAATAATGTCACGCATGGCGTTCTCCGAGTTTGGTGGTGAGATGCCGTCATGACCATCGAGGACGTGTCACGCCGGCGCAGCCGATATTGTCATTGATATTGCGTGGCGAGCCAATGCCATTGGCTGTGTGTGCCTTTAGCTCGATAGGCGCCAGACACGTCCCTCGGCGGTGACATATAGCGTTTCATCCGGTGTGGGAGGCGCTGTCCACAAGCCAGTGAATTCACCGAACGCTGGCAGTAGTGCGCAGCCCAACCCAAAGCGAAAGCACGGCAGTCGCAGCCGATCCCGCCCGCGGCCACTGATGACAACGCCCGGATGCACGTGTCCGGCGATCACGTAGTGGCCAGGCACCGCTTGCGGTTCGTGGCACAGCGCGAACGGCCCGACGATCCAGGGTTCTTCCACCACGTCGATGCGAAGGCTGGCTGGTGGGTCGCCCGCATGCCTATCGTGATTGCCGCGGACCAGCGTGCAGACAACGTCGGCATGCCGCTCACGCCAGTCGACCAGAGAGCCCACTGCAGCATGCGCTTCGCGCGCGTGCAGCAGATCGCCCAGCCACGCAATATGCATCACTGGCAGTCGTTCCAATATGGCGTCCAATCGCGCAATCGCCTGGGCCGTAGTGCCGGCGGGAACAGGCACACCGCGTGCGCGAAACGTCGCCGCTTTGCCGAAATGCGCATCCGCCACCATCAGCATGCGCTGCGCAGGCCACCACAGCGCACGCTCCGGCAGGAGCCACACGGTGTCACCCCCGCACTGAATGACGAGAACCTGGCGCCCGGTCATAGCAACGGAAGCGGTTTTGACGCCTTGCGCGGTCGGCGGGTATGTCGCCGGCTGCGCTTGCCGGCATCATCCGCAGATGCGGTCATTCGTAGCGCGGCCTGCACGTCGGTGTCGATCACCGGCCGCTCTGCCGCGTCCGGATCGGTCGGCTCGGGTCCGGCGGCATGTTCGGCATCGGCCAGCATGCGGGCGAGGCGATCGGCCAGTTTCTCGGTGGATAGCTGCTCCCGAAAGCGCTCCACCATCAATGGAAAGGCAAATGGGGAAGGGTGCTTCAGCTCGCACACCTGCAGGCGCAGGCCGTGCATACGCACGAGGGTGGCTTCGATGCGATCGAGAACCAGCTCCTGGCGCAGCACTTCGGTTTCCGCCTGCGTGAGCAGGAGGTTGCCCGGGTCATGGCGCCGGAATACCTCATAGAACAGGCCGGAAGACGCCTGCAACTGGCGAGTGCTCTTGTGCGCGCCAGGGTACCCCTGAAACACCAGGCCGGAAACACGCGCAATCTCGCGAAAGCGACGTTGGACAAGCTCACCGGCATTGAGGCTGGCGAACACGTCCTGCATGAGCGTGTGCGTGGCAAACAGGTCACCGTTGGCGAGCAGCGCGGGCCAGTCAATGCGCGTGGCCGACAGGAGCTCAAGGCCGTAGTCATTGAACGCTACCGAGAACGTGCTGGGCGCGCGGTTGGCCGCCCGCCAGGCAAGCAAGCTCGCCAGCCCCAGATGTGCATGCCGCCCGGCAAATGGATACAGGAAGAGGTGCCAGCCTTCGCGCGAATGCAGGGTTTCGGCCACGAGCGTGGTCGTGCTGGGCAGCGCAGACCAGCGCGCCTGCAGTTCCAGCAGCGGGCGCGCGGCTTCCATCTCGGGGCTCTCGAAGCGCCCGTGCGCCGCTGCATCCAATTGTGCGACCACGGCGTGCGCCAGCTCGGTAGAAAGCGGCATGCGGCCGCCGTTCCAGCGCGGCACCGCTGCGCGTTTGCCGCTGGCACGGCGCACATAGGCAGTCATGTCCTGCACGCGCACCAGTTCCAGCAGCCGGCCGGCGAACAGGAAGTTGTCGCCCGGGCGCAGTCGCGCGATGAACCCTTCCTCGATCGACCCCAACGCACTGCCACCGGCAGCACGCCACCAGCGCACGTTCATCGTGGCATCGCTGACAATGGTGCCGATGCTCATGCGGTGGCGCCGTGCGAGCCGCGCATCGGGCACGCGCCAGACGCCGAGCTCATCGGGGGTGACGCGGTGGTAGTCCGGATACGCCGTGAGCGAGTGGCCGCCCTGGCGTACGAAGTCGAGCGTCCATTGCCATTCGTCATCGCGCAGATCGCGGTAAGCCCATGCGCGGCGCACTTCCTGAAGCAACGCATCGGGCACGAAGCCGCCGCCCAGCGCCACTGTCACCAGGTGCTGGACGAGCACGTCCAGTGGCTTGTGAGGCGACGTGCGGGCTTCAACACGGCCGGACATGGCCGCCGCGCGCGCGGCAGCTCCCTCCACGAGTTCCAGGCTATGCGTGGGTACCACGGTCACGCGCGAATGCCTGCCTGGCGCGTGGCCCGATCGTCCCGCCCGCTGCAGCAGCCGCGCTACGCCCTTGGGGGAGCCGATCTGCAGCACGCGTTCAACGGGGAGGAAATCCACGCCCAAGTCCAGGCTCGATGTGCAGAACACGGCCTTGAGCAAGCCCTGCTTGAGCCCGGTCTCGACCCAGTCCCGCGTCGCACGATCCAATGAGCCATGATGCAGCGCGATCAACCCTGCCCATTCCGGTCGGGCATTGATGACTGCCTGATACCAAAGCTCTGCTTGCGACCGCGTGTTGAGAAACACCAATGCGGTGCGAGCGCTTTCCAACTCTTGGACCACATGCGGCAGCATTGCCATGCCCAGGTGGCCCGCCCAAGGAAACCGTCCCACGCCGTCAGGCAGCAACGTGTCGATTTCCATGCGCTTGGGCAGGTGGCCCTGAACCAGCGTGCCGGTGGAGGGCGCGCGGGCATCGCTCAGTGCATCCATGGTCTGTGCCAGATTGCCGAGCGTGGCCGACAGGCCCCACACGACCAGCTCGGGCGACCACGTTCGTAGGCGGGCCAGTGCAAGCTGCACCTGCACGCCGCGCTTGTTGCCCACCAGTTCGTGCCATTCATCGACGACCACCACGCGTACCGAGCCCAACGCATCACGCGCATCGGCACGCGTGAGCAGCAATGAGAGGCTTTCTGGCGTGGTGACCAGCGCGGTGGGCAAGCGGCGCGACTGGGCGGCACGCTCGGCGCTGCTGGTGTCGCCGGTGCGCAGGCCCAATGTCCAGTGGGGTGCCAGTGCCTGTGCCGCATCCGTCAGTGCGCGCGTGGTGTCAGCGGCCAGCGCGCGCATGGGCGTGAGCCATAGCACCGACAGCGGCGGTGCCCCGCCACGCCCGCGCACCTGCGCCAGCCGCTGCAGTGCCCCCAACCAGACGGCGTAGGTCTTGCCCGCGCCGGTGGTCGCGTGCAGCAGACCCGATTCACCGCGCGCCATGGCAGACCATACCTGGCGCTGGAACGGCATCGGCGTCCAGCCGCGCGCGGCAAACCACGCATCGAGGTCGGGCAGGTCGGGCTCGCTCATGGCGGGGGCAGCAGGCTTTCCAGCGTCTGCAGCGTATCCGCTTCTGCGACCGGCTTGTCGTGCCGCCAGCGCAGCATGCGCGGAAACCGCACCGCAATGCCGCTCTTGTGGCGGGCGCTGCGGGCAATGCCTTCAAAGCCGAGTTCGAATACCAGCGTCGGGGCCACACTGCGCACGGGACCGAAGCTCTCCACCGTGGTTTTGCGAATGAGGGCGTCGACCTCACGGATCTCCGCATCGCTCAAGCCCGAGTACGCCTTGGCAAAGGGCACCAGTTTGCGCGCGGGCGCTTCAGGCGGGGCATCCCATACGGCAAAGGTGTAGTCGGTGAACAGACTGGCACGGCGCCCGTGGCCGCGCTGCGCGTAGATCAGCACCGCATCGACCGAGAACGGATCGATCTTCCACTTCCACCACACGCCCACGTCTTTGGTGCGGCCTACGCCGTAGCGTGCGTCGCGCCGTTTGAGCATCAGCCCCTCTACACCGAGCTCACGCGAGGCTTCACGCTGGCGCGCAAGGTGCAACCAATCGTCACCCTGCAGCAGTGGCGAGAGTTTCAGCGCCGGGTGAGCAAACTCGGCGATCACGCGTTCAAGTTGCGCGCGCCGCTCGCCTTGCGTCCGCTCACGCCAATCCTGCCCCTGCCATTCAAGGAGGTCATAGGCCAGCAGCACGGCAGGCGCATCGCGCAACACCCGCGCGTTCAGCGTTTTTCGGCCGATGCGTTGCTGGAGCAGTGCAAACGGCTGCACGCGGCCTTCGTGCCAGACCACGATCTCGCCGTCGAGTACCGTACCCGCAGGCAAGGTGTCCGCCATGGTCGACAGTTCCGGAAAGCGGTCCGTGATGAGCTCTTCGCCACGCGACCATACCCAGGTGCTGTTGGCGCGACGCACGAGTTGCGCGCGGATGCCATCCCATTTCCATTCGACCTGCCATTCGCTGGGCGGACCGAGCAGCGCGTCGAACGCCTCCAACGCTGCCTGCAACGGGTGCGCAAGAAAAAACGGATACGGATGCCCGGCGTCGAGCGTATGGCCGTCGACGCTCGCATCGGCCAACAAGGCGCGGTAACGCTCGGCAGTGGGCGGCTGGCCGATGTCGGTATAGCCCATCAACCGCTGCGCCACATGCTTCGGGTCGGTGTCGCCAACTTCCGCCAGCGCCCGTGTCACCAGCAGTTTCGATACGCCCACCCGGAACGCGCCGGTGATGAGCTTCATGAGCACCAGTCGGGCATGCAATGGCAGGCCCCGGCACAACGCGGTCAGGCGCGGGAGCACCAGTTCGGGCGCTTGGCCGCGCAGTGGAAGCAGTCTGGTTTCCACCCATTCGGCTAGGCTGGCGTCGTCCTCAAGGTTGGGCTCCGGAAGCACCAGGGCGATGGTTTCAGCCAGATCGCCCACCGCTTGATAACACTCGTCGAACAACCATGCTGGCAAGCCAGACGCAGTTTGGGCGAAGCTGGCCAGCACACGCACGGGCACAAGCTGTCGAGGTTTGCCTCCCGCCAAGAAGTACACCGCCCATGCGGCGTCAGCGTCCGGGGCAGCGCGCAGATACTTCACCAGTGCGGCGAGTTTGGCGTTGCTCGATGTGGTTGCATCGAGCTGCGCATAGAGATCGGCAAACGCTCTCATGGCCGAGGGTGTTCCAGCGGTTCCGATGGCGCAGTAGCGTCGCGCGCTTCAGCTGCATCGTCCTCGTCGCCATATTCGGTGGCGAAGGCGCGGGCGTCCAGTCCGCCTTCACACAACCAGCGCACCATCGGCGCAACCTGCCCATGCGTAACGTAGACACGTCCGGCACCCGTGGCTTCAATGGCCTGCAGCAGGCCAGGCCAGTCAGCATGGTCCGACAGCACAATGCCCCGGTCGACACCGCGCCGCCGCCGTGCGCCGCGAAGCTGCATCCAGCCACTGGCAAAGGCATCTGCGTAGTCGCCAAACCTGCGCATCCACGGCGTGCGCTGCGCGGATGGTGGCGCCAGCACCAGGGCCCGGCGCAGATCAGCACGATCCACCTCGGTCGCAAGCTGCGTCTGGGGTAGCGCAACGCCGGCTTCCCGATACGCCGCATCGATTTGCAGCATGGCACCGTGCGAAACAATCGGCCCGATACCGGCATCGAGTCCAGCAAGAATGCGTTGTGCCTTGCCAAACGCGTAGCAAAACACGACGCTGGTGCGGCCCGCCTCAGCATTGCTGTGCCACCAGGCATTGAGTTGCGCAAAGATTTCGGCCTGAGGCCGCCAGTGATAGATCGGCAGCCCGAAGGTGGATTCAGTGATAAAGGTGTCGCAGCGCACCGGTTCAAACGGTGCGCAGGTGCGATCTGCCTCGACTTTGTAGTCACCGGAAACGACCCAGACCGCATTGCCGTATTCCAGCCGGACCTGTGCTGACCCAAGAACATGCCCCGCCGGATGAAAGCTCACCCGGACACCGTTGTGGACGATGGACTCGCCATACGGCAGCGTCTGCAGAGGGAGATCGTCGCCCAGGCGAGCGCGCAATACACCCGCACCGGGTGCGGCGGCAAGATAGTGCTGATGGCCGATGCGAGCGTGGTCGCTATGCGCGTGCGTAATGATCGCGCGATCTACCGGTCTCCATGGGTCGATAAAGACATCACCTTGCGGACAGTACAAACCTTTAGATGTTGAGATGATCAAATCTGACGGGTGCATTTGCGCCGCAATGTGATGGCCCAGTGAGAGATGAATCTTCTGCGATTGCCCTGCGCAGTGGAGCAGGCGTGGTTCTATGGAACCGGTCGGCGCGCGTTCTTAATGAATGCACCAACGCATGGAGCCAGCTGAAACAGGGCAGCGACGTCGGCGTCGCAACAACGACGTTCCCGGTAGGGTGCCTACCTGTTCTAGGTTACCGTGCCAACAATCGCCAAAACGTTCTCTGTTGCAGATTTTCTGACGCAAAACCAATACGCGTGAGACATGTGCATCGGTCATGAGGCGCTTATGGATCCTTTCGAGAGCTTGCGGCGCTTTCGTATGATCGTCGAGGTCAGAAACTTCAGTTGAGCCGTCCTGCCGTGCAGAGCAGGGCCTGGCGTTCGAGATGCAGCGGCTTTGCGGCAAGAGGCCACAAGCACCGCTGCCCTGGCTGGTGGCCTTCGTCTGCAGAATTGACTGGCGTACGCGCGCTTTACGGTGTTCGGGTGCCACGTAGAGCACCTCGACAGACTTTCGTTGACGCGGTCCTCAGAACTTGTGGCGCATGCCGACAGCCACACCCACCATGCTGGTCTGGCCAGCACCCGGGTAGTAGCCGTTGACGAAGCCCACCGCTGAAGTATCGAAATTCAACCCGGCATTTCTGACATAGGCGGTCGTCAGGTAGACATCGGTGCGCTTCGAGAGGTTGTAGTCAGCGATGAAACTGATTTGCCAAGGGTTGGATTGACTCAATGGTTTTCCGGCCTTCGACAATTGCAGGCTCTTGACCTGGTCGTAGTCGTACTCCACCGTGATCATGAGCGCAGACGTCACCTGGTAGTTGATGCCGGCCCACCACAAATCGTCCCGAATGAGCGTGGCGCTATTGGAGAAATCGGTCCGTCCCCAGCGGTACCCGGCAATCAACTTGGCTGGACCCACGAGGTAGCTCGCAGCGGCGGCGAGCTTCTTCGAGCTGCCGTAGCCGGTGTCCCCGAACGGTGCGAGCGATGGGTTGTAGGCGTCGTAGGCCAGCGCAGCACCGAACGCATTGCCTGCGTAGTTCAGCCCCGCACCGTAACCGCTGTCACGCTTGAACTGCCCTGGCACCTCACCCGCACCAAAGACGCCGTTGCCGAAAGACCAGTGGGCAATCGCGGTGACGCTACCAAACGTGCCGGTGTACTTGGCTGTGTTGTCTGACCGGAAGTTCAGCCCAGTCATGGCCACGACGGGCTCGTACTGGGTGGCATAGGCGGTTGGCGAAAAGTTGGCCAGCGTATCGAAGATCGCGGTGTACTGCCGACCGAAGGTGAACTTGCCGAAACCGGTGTCCAGGCCGACAAACGCTTGCCGGCCGAAGAGCCGACCGCCCTGCTGGAGCTTGCCGTCATCGACGCCGAAACCGCTCTCCAGCACAAAGAGGGCTTTGTTTCCGCCGCTAAGATCTTCTTCTCCGCGCAACCCCCAGCGCGATCCGGAGAGCGCACCCGAACTCAACGCCACTCGGCTGGCAGCTGGCCCAGGATACCCCGCGCTCCCCGGTGCAATTGACGACATATTGTTGACATACTCAATGTTGGTGTCGAGCACGCCGTAGAGCGTGACACTGGATTGCGCGAGCGCGGCACCTGCGCAGGTCGCCAGCGACGCGGCGGCGATGGTCTTCAATTTCATGCTGTGTTGTCTCCTCGTTTTTTTAGGTGGCCGTTCTAAAGCAACTGCTGGGTTTGCTTTCCGATGACGTCAAGAAAAAGCCGATGCCACTGGCCAGGCCAGAAGCTCACTGAGCGTGGCGGAGTCCTCAAGGCTCTCCAGCTCCAGCAGACAAGTCTCGATGGCGCGCTGACGCGGTGCTGGCAGCAGGCCGTCAGTGAGCCGGCGGTATTTCGTTACCACCTGGTCACGGCGCATTGGCTGCAACGCAGACTTCGGTGCCGGTTGCTCGGCCTGCAGCGCGGTGCCGTCACGCAGACGGATACGCAGGCGGGTTCGGCCGCGACCCAGCGGGCCGGCGCTGTCGAACGCGCTGTCGTGGTGGGCGCGAATCCGTGGAATGAGCGCCCAGACATCGTCACGATCAATGCGCTCCGGAGCGAACTGCCGGACCATGGCTTCGCCATCGAGGAGGGCAACCGCAAGCGCATAGGCAATGTTCATCTGCGCCGCAATGGGCGTAATCGGCCGCTCGAGCTCCCACCAGCCGTGGTGGTAGACGGCGTGAGACAGATCGACATCGATGCTGTCGATCTGATCGGGACGTAGCTGATGCTTGGCGATGAGATCAAACAGCGCATCGAGCCCCGAGTGCAATCCGCCCATGGCAGCGTGGGCCTTGAGCACGATGGTCGGCGTTTCCCAGTGTTCGCCAAGGCCATGCGCGATCTGCGTGGCATCGGGCGCGTGCCCCTCACCAAAGGTTGAGAGGAAGCCGCCGTAATCACGCTCGAACACGCGCTGGATGCCGGTGTACCCGCTCGCCGCCAGGTGCGCTGCGTAGAGCCCGTTGCGTGCGGCAAAGCCGTGGTGCATGCGCTTGGACATCGCTTCGTATTGCGCCGCCATCAACCCCGCAGACTGCGTTGCGGCCAGTCCAAGCGCATCCTCAAATGCTGCGGCGTCCAGTTGGAGCAACACGCCGCATGCGGCCGCGGACGCATGCGTGCCAAAGACAGCCCCCGAATGCCAGCCGCGCGAGAGCATCTGGCCGCCATGCAGCGCCAGGCCCACACGTGGCCCCACCTCGAATCCGGCAATCGCGGCGGCCAGCAAGCGCTCACCACTCACACCGCCCAGCTTTTCCGCCGTGGCCAGCAACGAGGGCAACACCAGGGATGCGCTGTGCAACGGCGCGAGCGGGTGGAAGTCATCCAGCTCGAAACCCTGGATGAAGGTGCCATTCAGCAACGCTGCGACAGGCGCCGTGGTCTTGCGGCCCCAGCCGATGACATTGCATGGCCCTTCGGCTTCCAGCCCAAGGACCGACTCGACGGCAATGCGCGACCACGGCAACTGCGCGCCGACCAGCGCGCAACCGACGCCGTCCAGCAGCAGCAACCGTGCGCGTTCGAGCACGGCCTCGGGCACCGTGCTCAGTGTGAAGTTGGCCAGCCATGTGGCGAGTTGCCCGGTCGGCCCTGTCGGGTCGCTGGCCTGGCGTGGAGCATGTACGTTCATCTTGTTTTCCATGTGGTTCAAAACCGTTCGAAGACACCATTCAGGCGGCCTCGTGCCAGCACCGCCCCATCCAGGCGGTCGAGCACGTCCCGCAGCCGCGGCGGCTCGGAAAACAGCAGTGCCCGGTTCAGGGCCAGCAGTTGAAAGCTGTATCGATGTGGGCCGTGTCCGGGCAGGGCTCGCGGGCCCGCGTAGATCGCCTTGCCAAAGCTGTTGCGCCCCAGCGATGCGTAGGTGTTCGTTGCGGCATTCAGTGCGCTCTCAGGCAGCCCAACCGATGTCGGCCGGATGCCAGTGGCGACCAGATGCACAAACGGCCGGGGCAGAGGCGCGTCGGCATCCTCGACAATCAGGATCAGTTCCTGGGTGCCGGGCGGGACGTTGTGCCATGAAAGGCCGGGCGATCGGTTTGCACCCACACCGTGGCCGGCATGCGCGATGGGAATCGACTGTCCTTCGCTGAAGCTCTCGCTGCGCAATTCCAGCAGCGCTGGTGCCGATGAGACGGCTGGGTGATACCAGGCCAGGCGGTCTTCACCGGCCCGTCGCCCTTTGAGCAAACGCCCCAAGACGCGGCCTAGCATGACTTGCCTCGCCCGTCGAACTGGACACCCGAGAGATTCCACACCCACGGCCGACGCTCCCGATCGGCTGCCTGCCATGCGCGAATCAAGTCGTCTTCCAGCAGGGTGCCGCCCACTTCGTCCAGCCCTTGCAGGAGCATGTCTCTGCGCAACGCGTCGATCTCGAAGTTCCAACTCCGGCCGTCGACCTCGATGACCTGGCGTTCAAGGTCGACTGTGAACGGTTTGGCTTGACGCGCAAGCGCTGTCAGCGCGTTGACTTGTGCTTCGTCCAGCGTGAGCGGCAGGACGCCGTTCTGAAAGCAGTTGTTGTAGAAGATGCTCCCGAAGCTCGGGGCGATCACGCAGCGATACCCCATGGAGAGCAGGGCCCAAACGGCACTTTCGCGCGAGGAGCCGCAACCGAAATTGGCGCCGCTGACAAGAATGGACGCGCCGTTGAATTCGGGCCGCGCCGGAAGAAACTCCGGATCAGGGGTGCCGTCGGCGAGGTACCGGATTGCCTCAAAGGCATACTGGCCCAGCTCGTTTTGGGGCACCGTGGTCAACCGTTCGATGCGGATGATGACGTCGGTGTCCAGGTTGGCGCGTGGCAACGGCGCCGCCAAACCGACGAGCGTTTTGAAAGGTTGCATGGTCAGAGACTCCGGATATCGATCAGGGCGCCGGCGATGGCAGCGGCGGCGGCCATCGCAGGGCTTGCCAGGTGGGTGCGCGCGCCCGGCCCTTGGCGGCCAACGAAATTGCGGTTGGACGTAGAGACGGCTCGGGCACCGGATGGAACGCGTTCGCCATTGGCGGCAACGCACATGCTGCAGCCCGGTTCACGCCATTCGAACCCGGCGTTCTTGAACACCACGTCGAGCCCTTCGGCCTCGGCGGCGCGCTTGACCAGCTCGGAGCCCGGGACCACCCAGGCCGTCACGCCGGGCGCCACCTTCTTGCCCCGGACCACACTAGCCGCATCACGCAGATCCGATAGGCGCGAATTGGCGCAGGACCCGATGAAGACCCAATCCACCGGCGTGCCTGCCAATGGCTGGCCTGCGTCCAACCCCATGTACTCCAGCGCGGTGCGCCACGCTTCTGCGCGCGCTGCGTCCTCAGCCGTTTCCGGGTCTGGGATGCGGCCATCGATCGACATGGCTTGATCTGGGCTTGTGCCCCACGTCACGGTTGGGGGCACCTTCTTTGCATCGCACTGCACTTCGCAATCGAACACCGCATCGGCATCGCTGGACAACGCGCGCCAGTCCTGCGCGGCACGCTCGAACAACTCGCCTTGCGGTGCGAAGGGCCGATCGCGCAAGTAGGTGAACGTCGTGTCGTCCGGCGCGATCTGCGCGTATTTGGCACCCAGCTCGACGGCCAGATTGCACAGCGTCAGACGGCCTTCGATAGACATGTCCTCAATGGTCTGCCCCGCGAACTCCACGGCATATCCGACGCCCGCCGACGCGCCGAGCTTGGCGATGAGGTGCAGTGCAAGGTCTTTGGGCGTCACGCCTACCGGCAGAGTTCCTTCCACGCGCACGCGCATGCGTAGCGGCTTCTGCTGGCGCAACGTCTGGGTAGCGAGCACGTGCACGATCTCGGACGAGCCGATACCGAATGCCAGCGCACCCAGGCCGCCGTTGGTGCAGGTATGGCTATCACCGCACACCAGCGTGGTGCCGGGCAGGGCGATCCCCAGTTCGGGCGCCATGACGTGAACGATGCCCTGGCCGGGCTGCCCCAGATCGAACAAGCGGATGTGTCCGTTCTGGCTTCCCTGCTTCAGGCCGGCCCAGAGCATGCCGCCGAGGGGGTAGGTCTTCTCGGTGCGGCCCGGCGCGCTGGAGACCACGTGGTCCGGCGTTGCAAAGCACAGCTCCGGGCTATGCGGCGGCAGCGATCGCTTGGCCAGCTCGCCGAGTGCGGGTGCCCCCGAAAGGTCGTGCAGCAGGTGCCGATCGATATGCAGCAGAGCCCATCCGTCGCCCAGGTCCTTGATGACATGGGAATCCCATACTTTGTCGAAAAGCGTACGTCCCATGGCTCACCCTTGATGGTTTTGTTGGAAGCGTTGCCGCAGTGCGCTCCATTCGTCCGAGCCAAAGCGGCGGAAGAACTCAGCGACGCTCGCGTCGATCTTGAGCGGTGGCATCTGGCCGGTTTGCCGGACATCTCGCAGAACGGCATCACCCGCTTCCATGGTTGCCTTCAACAGCAGGCCAGGAAGGATGACCATGCGGTAGCCCAAGTCCTGCGCCTGGGCAAACGGCAGCAGCGGCGTGCGCCCCGCGGGCACCAGGTTGAGCAGGCAGGGCCCCTTCACCTCGCGCGGAATGACCGCGACTTCCTCCAGCGTGCGAGGCGCTTCGACAAACGCCATATCCGCGCCCGCTTCAATGGCCAGATTGGCGCGCTCGATGGCCTCGTCGAGGCTGACGACGGCGCGTGCGTCGGTACGGGCGATGATCGTGAAATCCGGATTGCGCCGCGCGGCGACAGCCGCCCGGATCTTGGCGATGTATTCATCGCGCTCGACGATCTCCTTGCCATCCAGATGGCCGCAGCGCTTGGAGAAAACCTGGTCTTCCAGATGGATAGCTGCAACGTTGCGCGCTTCGAACTCGCGTACGGTGCGCGTGACGTTCAGTTCATTGCCATAGCCGGTGTCCGCATCGGCGATGAGGGGAATGTCCACCGAGCGCGCGATCACGGCGGCGTTGTCGACCATCTCACTCATGCCGAGCAGGCCGAAGTCGGGGAACCCGCGCGCGGCGGCGGTACCGGCGCCGGTCATGTAGACGGCAGCGAATCCTGCCTGCTGGATCAGGCGTGCGGTCAGTCCATCGTAGGCTCCTGGGGCGACCACGATTTCTGGCCGAGCGAGCAGTTGGCGTAATTGGGTTGCAGCGTTCATGGATAACTCCTGGCGTGGTTCTTGAAAGGCGGGCACTGGAAGCCCGCGCAGATGGTGCGGCCGGGTCGCATTACCGGCTGATGTCTTCGAGCGAGCGTCCTGCGGTACGGGGGCCGAGCAAGCCAATGCTCAAGGCGACGATCAGCATGCAGCCGACGATCAGTCCGACCGCACCGGGCACACCGGCATACTTCAGACAGGCCGCGATGAGAAACCCGCTCAACGCGCCAGAGACACGGCTGATCGAGTAGACAAAGCCGATCGCCATTGCCCGGCTGCGTGTCGGGTACAACTCGGCCTGGTACGCATGGAAACCCAGCGAGATCAAGGTTCCGCAGAGCGTCAGCAAAGCACCCGTGATGAGAATGGCGAGCCCGCTGTCGAGATTGATGAACATCACGCCGGCGGCGGACATCACCAACGCTGCGGCCACAATCAGCCACTTGCGCTCGACACGGTCGGCAAAGCTCACCGCCAGCAGCGGGCCGAGCGGCGCCACAAACGAGACCATCAGCCCGTATTCCAGACTCGATGACAGCCCCACGCCGCGGTGCACCAGGAAGGTCGGCATCCAGTTGGAAAAGCCATAGAGGCCAATCGCCTGGGCGGCGTGGAAGATCACCAGCATCACGGTTCTGCGTCGGTACGGTGTTTGCCAGATCTCGCGGAAGGAGGCTCGCTCGCCCACCGCAACCGCACGGGGTGGCTGAGGAATCGGCAAGGAGCGGCCGCTCTGTTGAAGCGCTTTTGCTTCCATGCGTTCCACCACGGCGGTTGCTTGCTCCAAGTGGCCATGGCTGGCCAACCAGCGCGGGCTTTCCGGCAGCCCCAGGCGCAGCAGCCAAACCAGCAATGCTCCGGCGCCGCCAAGCAGGATCACAACGCGCCAGCCTTCCAGGCCAAATACCGAGCGTGGCACGAGCAACCAGGCGACCAGTGCAACGGAAGGCACTGCGAGATAGGAGATCACCGTGCTCACCGCAAATGCCCGGCCGCGGATGCGCGCGGGCACCAGCTCACTCAGGTAGGCATCGATCGTGACGAGTTCGACGCCAAGGCCAATGCCGGTCATCAGCCGCCAGAAGTTGAGCCCCACCGCATCGTGCTGGAACGCCATACACACGGCCGACACCGAGTACCAGAGCAGCGCGACCGTGAACACGGAACGTCGCCCAAGCCGGTCAGCGACGGAGCCGAAGGCCAGCACGCCGATCAACAAGCCAAGAAATGTCGCCGCGATATAGCTCGCTGCGCCGTTGAAGGCAAAGAACCCCTCGGTGGTGGCGCTCAGCACGCCGCTCTTGATGATCCCGGGCAGCACATAGGCCGTGGAGAAGAGTTCGTAGAACTCAAAGTAGGCACCCAACGACAACAACAACACCAAGCTCCAGATGCTGCGCGTCGCCGGAAGGCGGTCGATGCGTGCGGCCAACTCGCCGGCAGTGAGGCGGGCGCTGGAGACCTGCGTCTCCCGCATTGCCGACAGCGTCTGATGGGTCATGGTGTCTCCGTGTATCGATGTGGCTATCCGGGTCAGGCCGTCACCACAGTTTATGTTGTCATGTCATTATGATGTGATACACATAACACCGCAAGGGAAAGTTCGGCTAAGCTCCGGCCGTCAAGGGAGATGCGCTAAAGATGACCTCAAATGTGAATTCAACTGCACTGAAACGTAGCCCGGGCACGTCTTTGCATCGCCAGATGTTCACCGTGCTGCGTGATCAGATCGTCCGCGGTCAGTACCGCTCGGGAACGATGCTTCCGAAGGAAGAAGAGCTGTGCGCGCTGTTTGACGTATCGCGCATCACAGTGCGACGCGCGTTGGCCGATCTGGAAGCCGAGGGGCTGGTGGAAAAACGGCAGGGAAAAGGCACGTTCGTCCGGCTTGAGCTACCCGCAATGCGCCCGATGGCAACGCTGGGGTTCATCGAATCGCTGCGACAGATTTCTGGCGATACCCAGGTGGAAGTGCTCAGCCTGGAGCACCCCGTGGCGGGCGGCGACATCGCACAACTTCTGAACGTCGATGACGATTCGCGCCTGTTGCATGTCACGCGTTTGCGGCGAAAGGCTGCGGTGCCCGTGATGATTACGGAAGCCTGGGTGCCGGAGGCCTATATAGGCGAAGTCAATCAGGCTGACCTGGAAGCGCAACCGCTCTTTGAGTTGCTGATGCAGCGCGGTGTTCGGTTCGACCGCGTGGTGCAGGAATACACAGCCATCGCCGCGTCGCCGCTACAGGCCCGATTGCTCCAGGTGCCGCCGGGGCAGCCGCTCATGCGCATCAACCGATTGATCTATGACGAGCAGAAGCGGCCTGTTCAGTACCTGGCCGTCGTGATGTCGCCAGAGCGCAGCCGAATCCTCATGGATTTCGAGATCGGCGCTATGAATACGCTCGCGGCCGGAACCATCGTGCATGACGTAGCCACGTGATGACGCACCGTTGCCCCATGTTCGGGCTTCGACCACCCGGGCCAACGCGTTCATTGCGGCAAGGCGGTCCATGCTATGTGGCTCCAATGCGTGGCCGTGCGAGAACAGGCATCGTTCAGCTTCAGTGAGCGTCGGCCGAAGGTGCGGCGGGCGGCGCTACCTTGCGCATCAGCAATACCATCGGGGTGGCAATGGCGAAGCAGACGAGTATCACAAGGAATGCGTCGGAGAAGGTCAGCGTGTGTGCCTCTCGCATGACCAATGCCGACAATTGCTTGAGGGCTGCGGCGTCGGCGCCACTCATGTCATTGCCAAGCGCGACCGCGTTGGCGCTGATTGTCTGCAGCAGCGTAGCCATCGACTCGTTGCGAATATTCAGGTGCTCGGCCAGGCGCAGGAAGTGCAGGTTGGTGCGGTCATTGAGGATCGTGGCGCAGGCCGCGATACCGATGGCGCCACCGAGGTTGCGCATCAGATTGAACAGCCCTGAGGCGAGCTTCAATTTGGCGGGCGGCAAGCTGCCCAACGTGAGCGTGACGGTCGGGGCGACGGCGAATTGCTGCGCCATGCCGCGCAACGCTTGAGGCAGCATGAGCTCAGCGGCCCCCCAGTCATGCGTGATTGGCGCGAAATTCCACATCGAAACGGCAAACAGGCTGAGCCCAATCATCAGCAGCCAACGCAAATCCACGCGGTTTGCCAGGAACGCATAGAGCGGAATGGATGCCACCTGGAACAGGCCCGTCGAAAAGATCGCAAGCCCGATTTGCAAGGCGCTGAGGCCGCGCACCTGGCCCAGAAAGAGGGGCGTCAGGTAGATCGTTGCAAAGATGCCGATGCCGGTAACGAAGGAGAAGAAGCATCCCAGGGCGAAATTGCGGTCTTTGAGCGCGTGTAGATCGACGACCGGATTGGCATAGGTGAGCGATCGCCAGAGGAAAGCGATCCCTGCGAGGCCTGAAATCCATGCCGTCGCCAGGATGGTGTCGTCGCCGAACCAATCCCAGCGCGGGCCTTCTTCCAGCGTGTACTCCAGGCAGCCGAGAAATAGCGCCATGAGCACCATGCCCACATAGTCAGCGCCACGCAGCAGGGACCAGTCGGGTTTATCCACCTTCACCAGCATCGGCACCGCGATCGTGATGAAGATTCCAGGCACAAGGTTGATGAAGAACAACCAGTGCCACGAGAAGTTGTCGGTGATCCAGCCGCCGATGGTGGGGCCAAGGGTCGGAGCGAGGGAGGCGAGTCCGCCGATGATTGCCGCAGCCAATACGCGTTGGCGCCCTGCGAAAAAGGCGAACGCCGTGGTGAACACCATCGGGATCATTGAGCCGCCCAGAAAGCCCTGCGCGGCCCGGAACGCGATCATGCTCTGAATGTTCCACGCGATGCCGCAGAGCAGGCTCGTAGCCGTAAAGCCCGCCGCCGACACCGCAAACAGCCAGCGCGTTGACATGACCCGAGCCAGCCAGCCGGACAGCGGGATGACGATGATCTCTGCGATGAGATAGGCAGTCTGCACCCAAACCGTTTCGTCGGCCCCGGCAGAGAGGCCGCCGCCAATGTCACGCAGCGATGCCGAAACGATCTGTATGTCGAGCAGGGCAATGAACATCCCCACGCACATCGTCGCGAATGCGAAGACCTTGGTCGACATTGGCAATTCGCTGGGCAACACAAGGGCCGACGGGGGCGCACCCGTGGCGGTAGAGGCCGGGACGGTGGCTGCGGCGGCACTCATGATTTCACCTGTTCAACCGCATGCGTATCGATTTCAGCTTCTACGGACAGGCCGGGGCGAAGAACGCCGAGCTTGGCGTCTTCCGCATCGAGGACGATGCGGACTGGCACGCGCTGAACAATCTTGGTGAAGTTGCCGGTGGCGTTTTCCGGCGGCAGCACGCTGAACTGCGCGCCGGTGGCGGGGGAAAGACTGTCAACGCGACCATGGAAGACCTTGCCCGGCAATACGTCGGCGACGATGGTGGCCCGCATCCCGGGCTTCATTTTTGCCAGTTGGCCTTCCTTGAAGTTCGCGTCGATCCAGAGGCCTTTGGAGGGCACGATCGACAGCAGTTGACCGCCACCTGCGGCAAATGCGCCAACGCGTGCCCGCCGGTTCCCAATGGTGCCGTCAACCGGAGCCACGAGTTCCGTGTGGCCGAGGTTGATGCTGGCGAGGTCCCGCTCGGCAATGGCCTGGGCCAGCGCGGCCTGGGCTTGCTGTTTTTGCGTGGCAATGACGTCCAGTTGGCGCTCGGCAGCCAGCACACCAGCCTTGGCCCTTTCACCATTGGCCACCGATTGCTTGTAGTCAGCATCGGCCTTCTGCGAACTCTGGATCGACACGGCCGATTTGGCGACCAGGTTGGCGTAACGCACTTGATCGTCGTGAGCTCGCACCGTATCTGCGTTGACCGCCGCTGCGGCAGCCTTGGCTTCCGCAATCGTTGCTAGCTGCAGACTCTGGCGCGCGTCCAGATTGGCGAGCAGTGCCTGCTGGGCCGCCACGGCCCCCTCTGCCTTCGCCAGTGCGGCGCGATAGTCGCGGTTGTCGATGCGTACCAACACATCACCGGCATGGACTTGCTGGTTGTCGGTTACGGCAACCTCGGTGATATAGCCGGGTACTTTCGCGGCAATCAACGTCACGTCGCCGCCCACATAGGCGTCGTCAGTGCTCTGGACGAATCGCGCATCGGTCCACCAGTGATAGCCATAACCCAGAGCGACAAGCGCCGCTAGGGCAATGCCTCCGCGGATGAGCAGTGGTTTCCTGGCGCGCTTCGGTTTGACGGCCGGGGGTTCGGACGTGACGCGTTCGGCGGTTGCGGTGCTGGTCATGACATCTCTCCTGAGTCAAAGGTCTTCCGTCGCCGAAAGGGCGAGTTCGGTTAGGGCGAGTTCGGTTGGGTGGGCATCTTCCGAATGCCGTTCAAGCTGAATGCGGAGTGCTTCGCTGGCGGCTGGTCCGGGTGCGAGACGGTGGTCGTCAGTGGTGATGGGCTCGCGGGTGAGCGCATCGACGACGAGGGGCTGAACAACGCGTCCGGACGCGCGCTCCACGAGTTGGACCATCGCGCCCTCCGGCGAGAAATGCCGGTTGCCCCACGCAATCAGCATCAGCAGGACAGGCCGGAATTCACGACCGAGGTCGGTGAGGATGTATTCGGAGCGCGGAGGGTGATTGTTGTATTGGCGGCGGGCGAGCATGCCGTCGTGCACGAGCCTGTGCAAACGCTGAGCCAGCATGTTGGGCGCAATGCCCAGCCGCTTTTGGAAGTCGTCAAAGCGCGTTGTGCCGTAGAAGGCCTCTCTCAGGATCAGCACGGTCCAACTGTCACCAACGTGTTCCATGCCTCGTGCGATGGGGCAAAGCGTTCCTTTGTGTGATGTGCGGCGCATATAGCGGTCCCTGCCAAAAACAAGTTGCTATCACGATGAAAGTTAGTCTAGAGTAGTAACTATCATCATGCAAGCAAATAAGCGCGATGCCACTTTCATCGAAAGGACTCGTCATGGATCAGGAATCGTTTCCAACCTGGGGCGCGCGCGTTATCGCTCGGCGTGCCGCTTCTTCCGCGGCGCTGGTGTTCATTGCGAGCGGTCTTGTCGCCTGCGCGGTGGGGCCGGATTACCGCAAGCCGGAGAGTGCAATGCCGGTTGCTTATCCGCATGCCGCGGCGCTGGAAACGTTGAACGCTTCGCGCGAACCGGTCTCGCTCGATACGTGGTGGGATGGCTTCAAGGATCCGGCGCTCACGAGGATCATCCAGCGTGCTCTGGATCAGAACCTCGACCTCGCCGCCTCGATTGCACGGGTCGACCAGGCACGCGCCGCCGCAGCCCACGCGGGGGCACAGTTGCTGCCCGAAGGCAGCGTGGGTGCCAACGTAAGCAAGCAGCGCCAGTCCACGCAAAGCGCGCTGGGCCGTCTTGCAAGCGCGCTGCCGGGATACGACCGAGATAAGACGTCGTATTCGGTAGGGGGCAGTGCAAGTTGGGAGATCGACATTGCAGGCGGACTGAGGCGCGGTGCAGAAGCCGCCGATGCGGAACTGGAGGCGGCGGAAGCCGGCCACGTTGGCGTGCGGATCCTGGTTGCCGCCGAGGCTGCGGACGCCTATTTTCGTGTGCGTGGCGCTCAGGACAGGATCGCGATTGCACGCCAGCAGGAAACCACCAGCCGGCAACTTCTTGAATTGGTCCGTCTGCGCCTTGCAGATGGCATTGGCGCGGAACGTGAACGAGCGGAGGCGGAGGCCCAACTGGCCCAGACGCGCGTAACCATCCCGCCGCTCCAGATCGAATTGGAAACCCAACTCAACCGGCTCGACGTACTGATGGGGGCCCAGCCGGGGACGTACGCTGCGGAGCTCGATCAACCCGCCAATTCCATCGTTGTCCCGCAGATTGCTTTGGCGCAGGGGCCAGCCAATCTGCTGCAGCGTCGTCCAGACGTGATTGCCGCGGAGCGCAAGCTCGCCGCGTCCAACGCCAGAATCGGCGTCGCGACCGCTGAGTACTACCCGAAGTTGTCGCTCTCCGCGTTGCTCGGCTTCGAAAGTTTGTCCGTCGGCAAGCTGTTCACCGCACAGGCCTTCCAGCCGACAGGTGTGGCTGGTTTGCGTTGGAGGCTATTTGACTTCGGGCGCGTGGATGCCGAAGTGGCGCACGCCAAGGGAGCCTACGCTGAAGCTTTGGCCGACTATCGCAAGTCCATGCTGCGCGCCACTCAGGATGTCGAAGACGCGTTGATCTCACTGACCCAACTGGATGTACAAAGCCGCGAGCTCGCTACCGAGATCGACGCACATGCGCGTGCGCGGAACGCGTCTGAAGAGGCATACAAGGGCGGGGCGGTCAGCCTATATGAAGTGCTGGAACAGGATCGCCAGTTACTGGCTGCTCGCGATCAGCAAGCACGTGTGCGTACCGACAATGCCCGCGCCGCGGTGGCCGCCTTCCGTTCACTTGGTGGCGGATGGTCTTGATCCAGCAGGCCGCCGGTTGCGATGACTGTGCCGGCAAGGCGCTGCAAGCGCACTAGAGATCATGATGACGATCGAATCGACGACATGGCGCAATCCGTCGGTGCAGACGACACCGTCGCATGCAGACCGCGAGATATTGCTCTTGACGAATCGCTTGAAGAAAGCCTTGTGGCGCACGCTCGAGCTCGAACTGGAAAGAGAGCGCCTGAGCGTGCCGCAATGGCTGGTTCTGTCGGGACTGGCGCGGAACGAGGGTGGGACGCTGACGCATTTCTCGCGGTTGCTCGGCTATGACGCAGGTTCGCTGTCGCGTGTCATCCACCAGCTCAGGCTTCGAAAGCTGATCATGACCGACAGGGCTTCTCAAGACCGACGCAACGCGCTGCTGCAACTCAGCGATGCGGGCTTCGCGCTTTACCAAACGGTCGAATCCAGAACGGCTGGCCTGCCGCCTGTGCTGACCACGGCTTTGGGGCGCCGACGAATGATGGTCCTCGGAGGCTTGATGGAGCGGGCGATTGCCTTGCTGGAAGTCGACGCCATTCCATCGAAATCCGAGGTGCTTTCACCATGACCCGTTCATGTGCCGACGGTGGGGCGAACCTGGGTTCATCTAAACGCAATTCTTACGGCTTCAGCTAGGAGGACAGAAATCATGAACACGAGAGAAGTTGTGTTGTGCCATCCGGTCCGTACGGCCATCGGCGCATTCAATGGCGCACTGAAAGGCACGGCGGCAGTAGACCTGGGCGCTGTGGTGATCGCTGAATCGTTGCGGCGCTCAGGTGTTGATGCCGGCCTGATCGGCAGTGTCGTATTCGGTAACGTCATCCAAGCCGGCAACAAAATGAATCCGGCGCGCCAGGCGGCCATCGGAGCGGGCTTGCCGGTATCGGTACCCGCCATGACCGTCAATCGGGTGTGCGGATCCGGTGCCCAGGCCATCGCGACAGCCGCTGATGAAATCAGGCTCGGCTACCTTGATGCGGCCATCGCCGGGGGCATGGAGAACATGGACCGTGCGCCCTACCTGTTGCCATCCGGTCGTTGGGGCAATCGGATGGGGGACGCCGCACTCCACGACAGCGTGCTGCTGGACGGCTTGCTGGATGCATTCTCCGCAGAGCATTCCGGTTGGCATACGGAAGACCTAGTCACCCGCTACAAGCTGAGCCGAGAAGAGCAGGATCGTTGGGCAGAACGATCGCAAAGCCGCTTTGCCCGCGCGCAGCAACAAGGGCGGTTTGTAGAGCAGATCGTTGAGGTGCCGGTGAAGGTGAAGAATGGTTCGGCTGCATTCAAGGTCGATGAGGCGAATCGGCCCGATACCACGCTTGAAGGGCTCGCTCGCTTGAAGCCGGCATTTCGCAAGGACGGCACCATCACCGCTGGCAATGCGCCGGGCATCAACAGTGGTGCGGCAGCCGTGCTGGTGGCAGAACGTGCATTTGCCGAGCGCCATGGCTTGGTACCGATGGCGCGGCTGACGGCTTATGGCGTGGGCGCCGTCGAGCCGGGCCTGTTTGGTCTGGGGCCCGTGCCCGCGGTACGCCAGGCATTGCAGCGTGCGCAGTGGACGCTGGGCGACGTCGAGCGCATCGAAATCAATGAGGCATTCGCGGCCGTTCCGCTGGCGGTGGCTGCCGAACTCGGGTTGCCGGAGGACATCATCAATGTGGACGGCGGAGCCATCGCGCATGGTCACCCCATCGGTGCGACCGGAGCCGTTTTGACAGCGCGGCTTCTGTATTCGATGCGCGCAGACGGGATTCAACGCGGCATCGTGACCCTCTGCATTGGCGGTGGGCAAGGCATCGCGCTGGCGATTGAAACCCTTTGATGACTTGCGTTGCCGCTATTCGGCTAGCATAACGATAGTTACCTACCCAGAGAGTACGCCATGCAGAGAAAGACCTTCCGCGACATGCCATGCCCGATCGCACGCAGCCTGGAGCGGGTAGGTGAGTGGTGGAGCATTCTGATCCTGCGCGAAGCGTTTTATGGGGCGACGCGCTTCGATACGTTCCAGAAGAATCTGGATATCGCACCGAACATGCTGACACGTCGCCTCAATGGGCTGGTCGAAGAGGGGCTGCTGGAGCGTCGCCAGTATTCGGAGAAACCGCCGCGTTTCGAATACGTGTTGACCGAATGCGGCCACGATTTCCAGCCTGTTCTGCTGTCCTTGCTGGCGTGGGGGAATAAGCACTTTGCGCCCGAAGGCATCAGTGCGCAGCTTGTGGACAGAGAAACACGAAAACGCGCGGAGCCTCTGCTTGTTGACGCAAAAAGTGGCAAGCCGCTGGACTTCGAGCGCTTTGTCATTGCCTCAGGCCCCGCGGCGCCCGAAGGCATGCGCCGCCGTCTGGCGGATGCTGCCGAGTACATGACGGAGGAGGGCGGCCACAAGGTGCAGGCGAGGGCCAGGCGTTGACGTGGTGTCAACGCCCCGCCGCCGTCTAGGCCGCGCACCTGCTTCCATGCGGGTGACGATTGTTCTTCATGCGCGAGATTGACCGAGGCGATACCGCGCCGCTGGCGTTCCGTTGCTGAGCGGCATTGAGCGTTCTGTGCGCGCAGTGATCCGGAAAAAAGAAGTCCGTTGAAAAGGAGGCTTATAACCCTTTGATTGATAAAGGGTCGCGGTGCCAATAAAAAGGGCAACATGTCCGTCGGGCCCCCTCAATTTAACGCCATGGACCGTGCAAAATCTAGCAATGGTCTGTTGAGGTTGGGTGTCACAAGCCTTGGCGCGCTGAGCCTTTGGTATCACTGCGGGTGTGCGGGTGCTGGCCTCTTTCAGGCATGGCCGCATTCTGTCTACATCACTGTCGAGCCGTTCCTGTGATCCACGGCGAGTAGCATTTGCAGCAGCGCTGCGTTGGTGCGATCCGGATGTTCCAGATGGGGCGCGTGTCCAGCACCGGAAATCGTCGCCAACCGCGCTGCGGGATGCAGTGCCTGCGTGGCGCGTGATACGGACGATGCATAGAGGCGGCTGTGCTGGCCGTACACGTGAAACAGGGGCCAGCGTGCCTCTTGCAACACCACGCGAAAGTCCTGTTTGGCCATATCTTCCCAGAGCGCAGCGAGGGTGTGCGGCGCACACTGGCGCATCATGCGTATCACGTTGCATGACTGCTCCAGAGTTGGTTGCGCTCCCTTCGCCCATAGGCCCGCGGCCACGGGCGCGTGCAAACTTTCCCAACGTTGCTGAATCCGGGCGGTCATCTGCTTGGCTTGCAACATGTCATAGCGGCCGTGCAGTCCATGTGGCCAGTCCGGGCTGGTAACGAGCTTTGGCGTCATGTCGATGCTGCCGATCATGGTGATGGGCAAATCGGGTTGGCTACGCATCAACTCCCACGCAACCATGGCTCCCATTGACCAGCCGATCACAATCACTTCGTCGAGTGAAAGATGGCGTATCAACGCCGCCACATCCATCGCAAGCCCGGCGATGGTTGCGCCAGAAGGCCGTAGTGCTGCAGACAAGCCGTGGCCCGCATGGTCCGGCGCGATGAGGCGGTAGCCCTGCGTTGTCAGCGCGCGCTGCCCGTCAAACGTCTCGCCTGATACGGACCAGCCATGTAGCAACAGCACCGGTCGTCCGCTGCCAGCCTCGCGCCAGCCAGGGAGGCCCGCGCAAGCGGCGTGTTCTACGAAGGCAGGCGGAGTGCCGCAAGCGAGCACCGAGGGCAGAACATTCACCGGCAGTTCCTCGAAAAGGACAGGGTTCGGCGTTGCCGTGCGGGAAAGTCATCTATTGACATCCGGATTCTGGCGTTTATATCATGAAACATGAATCAGTCATCATGTTTTGCGGGCGCAGTTTCGTGGTGATGCCCGTGCAGCGAGGTAGGGATGTCCCAAGTAGAAGCCGACGTAACGCAACCCAAGACCGCACGCGGCCAAAAGACGCGCGAGGCATTGCTGCGCGCGTCTGAGAAGGTGTTTGGCGAGAAGGGGTACTACACCGCATCGATCTCCGAGATCACGCAGGAGGCCGATGTCGCCATGGGCACGTTCTACCTGTACTTCAAGGACAAGGAAGACGTGTTTCGTGCGCTGGTGGCGCACATGCTGCAACTGGTGCGCACGCACCTGCGCAAGCATGTTGCTGCGGCCACGTCACAGATGGAAGCGGAACAACTGGGCCTGAAGGCGTTTCTGTCATTCGTCTCTCGCCATAAGAACCTGTACCGCATCGTGCTGGATTCGTATTCGGTGGATGAGAGCATTTATCGCGGCTACTTCCAGGTGTTTGCTGATCTGTACAAGCATCGCCTTGACGACGCGGTGGCGCAGGGCGAGCTTGCGCCGGGCGACTCCGAGGTCCGTGCCTGGTGCCTGATCGGCATCAGCAATTTTCTCGGCATGCAATACGCGTTGTGGGAAAAGCCTGCATCGATGGACAAGGTGGTTGCGGCCGCACACGACTTGATCACGCACGGGCTCGCGGCGCGATGACGACATAGACGAAAGACGGCCACCGCCACCCAGAATGTAGCGGGGCCGAACCACTCAAGGAAGGAGACAACGATGCAACGCAACCGCACGGCCATCCGTGTACTGGCACTCGCAGTCGGCCTGCTGGCAGCTGCCGGCGCATTGGCTAAAGACATCAAGATCGCCCACGTCTATGACAAGACCGGCGCGCTGGAGGCCTACGCCAAGCAGACGCAGACCGGCCTGATGATGGGCTTGGAGTACGCCACCGGCGGCACGATGACCGTGAACGGCAACAAGCTGGTGGTGGTCGAAAAGGACACCCAGGGCAAGCCCGACGTAGCCAAGGCCCAGTTGGCCGCTGCGTACAGTGACGACCGCGCCGACATTGCCGTCGGCCCCACGTCTTCCGGCACGGCACTGGCCATGCTGCCGGTCGCAGAGGAGTACAAGAAGGTCTTGCTGGTGGAGCCGGCCGTGGCCGATTCGATTACGGGCGACAAGTGGAACCGCTACATCTTCCGCACAGGCCGTAACTCGTCGCAGGATGCGATTGCCAACGCGGTGGCGCTGGACAAGCCGGGCGTGCAGATCGCAACGCTGGCACAGGATTACGCATTCGGCCGCGATGGCGTGAAGGCCTTCAAGGGCGCCCTCAAGAACGCCAAGGTCGTGCATGAGGAATACCTGCCGACCAACACCACCGACTTCACCGCCGGCGCACAGCGCTTGTTCGATTCGCTCAAGGACAAGCCGGGCCGCAAGATCATCTTCATCATCTGGGCGGGTGCGGGCAACCCGTTCAAGATTGCCGACCTGGACCCGAAGCGCTACGGCATCGAGATCGCTAGCGGCGGCAACATCCTGCCAGCCATGACGGCCTACAAGAACCTGCCGGGCATGGAAGGCGCGACGTACTACTACTTTGGCATTCCCAAGAACAAGGTCAACGAGTGGCTGGTGTCGACGCACTACGCCAAGTTCAAGACCCCGCCCGACTTCTTTACGGCGGGTGGCATGGCAGCCGGCATTGCATTGGTAGAGGCGCTCAAGAAGACGGGCGGTGACACCAATACCGAAAAGCTGATCTCCACCATGGAGGGCATGTCGTTCGACACGCCCAAGGGCAAGATGACCTTCCGCAAGGAAGACCATCAGGCCATGCAGTCGATGTACCACTTCAAGATCAAGGTGGATCCGGCGTTTGCGTGGGGCGTGCCCGAGCTGGTGCGGGAGATCAAGCCCGAAGAGATGAACGTGCCGATCCGCAATCGCCGCTGATGCGCGAACATGCCAACCCCACGCCCGCGCTGGAGACGCGTGGGCTGACGATCCGCTTTGGCGGTCATGTGGCCGTCAACGCCGTGTCGTGCGCGTTCCAGCCGGGCGAGCTGACGTGCATCGTCGGCCCGAACGGCGCGGGCAAGACCACGTACTTCAACCTGATCTCCGGACAGTTGCCGCCCACGGCGGGGCAGATCCTGCTCAATGGTGAAGACGTGACGCGCATGCCAGTGTCAGCCAAGACGCGTCGCGGTATCGGCCGCGCATTCCAGCTCACGAGCCTGTTCCCGAACTTGCCGGTGCTGGAGAACGTGCGGCTGGCCGTCCAGGCACATCAGCATCGCGGGCTGGATCTGTTCTCGGTGTGGAGCAGCCACCGCGCCATTCGCGAAGAAGCGCTGGCTTGCCTGGAGCGCGTGGCCTTGACCGACAAGCGCAATCAGCCGGTGGCCTCGCTGTCGCACGGGGACCAGCGCAAGCTGGAGGTGGCCATCCTGCTTGCGCTCAAGCCGCGCATCTTCATGTTCGACGAGCCGACTGCAGGGATGAGCGTGGACGAAGTACCGGTGATTCTCGATCTGATCCACGAGATTAAGCAGGACAAGAGCAAGACCGTGCTGCTGGTGGAACACAAGATGGATGTGGTGCGCTCATTGGCCGACCGCATCATCGTGCTGCACAACGGTACGCTGATGGCCGATGGCGACCCGGCCGAGGTGATTGCATCGCCCATCGTGCAGCAGGCGTATCTGGGTACGGCCGAAGTGATAACGGAAGCCGTGGCGGAGGTGGCCCATGGCTGATACCCAGCGCCAACCGATCTTGCGCCTAGCTGACGTGCAGACCCATATCGGGCCGTATCACATCTTGCACGGCGTGAATCTTGAGGTGCCGCGCGGCGGCGTGACGATGCTGCTCGGCCGTAACGGCGCGGGCAAGACCACCACGCTGCGCACCATCATGGGTTTGTGGCAGGCCAGCGCGGGCAAGCTTGAATTCGATGGGGTGGACATCACGAAGCGGCACACGCCGGCCATTGCCCAGCTTGACATTGCGTATGTGCCGGAGAACATGGGGGTGTTTGCCGATCTGACCGTCGCTGAAAACATGCGGCTGGCCGCGCGCGGCGGCTCTGTCGACGCGCAACGGCTCGAGTGGGTCTTTCGCATGTTTCCGGCACTCAAGATTTTCTGGCACCAGCGCGCGGGCGTGCTGTCCGGCGGGCAGAAGCAGATGCTGTCGGTGGCGCGCGCCATCATCGAGCCGCGCAAGCTGCTGATCGTTGACGAGCCCACCAAGGGGCTGGCGCCGGCCATCATTCAGAACATGATCGCCGTGTTCAGAGAGCTGAAGCAGACCGATGTTTCCATCCTGCTGGTGGAACAGAACTTTCACATGGCGAAGTCAGTTGGTGACACGGTGGCCGTGATGGACAACGGCAGGATCGTGCACGCCGGCCGCATGGCCGCACTGGCTGAAGACGAGGCGTTGCAGCAGCGGCTGCTCGGCCTGTCACTGGCGGCGCATCAATGAGCGGCCTTGCCATGGAACCACAGAGCTCTGCGGAGCCGACACCGATGACGACTTCCACTGCCTTGCCAAGCACTGCCGCCGCGCCGGCCAACCTGCCCAAGGTCCGGCTCGACTGGGTGCCGCTGGTACTGGTGCCACTGCTGATGTTAGCGGCGCTACCGATGGTGGGCAGTACGTCGACATGGCTCACGCTCACCGTGGCGGGGCTGGCGATGGGCATGATCGTCTTCGTGGTGTCGTCGGGCCTGACGCTTGTTTTTGGCCTGATGGATGTACTCAATTTCGGGCACGGCGCGTTCATTGCGCTGGGCGCGTATGTCGCCGCCTCAGTGCTGTTGCCGATGCAGGCATGGGTGGAGGCTGACAGCCTCCTGCTCAACCTGGGCGTGTTTGCACTGGCCATTGCGGCGGCCGTGGTGGCAGCTGGCGCGGTCGGCCTGTTCTTCGAGCGCGTGGTGGTGCGCCCGGTCTATGGCCAGCACCTCAAGCAGATCCTCATCACCATGGGCGGCATGATCGTCGCCGAGCAGCTCATCAAGGCCATCTGGGGCCCCGAGACGATCGCCCTGCAGGTGCCCGCAACCTTCCGTGGTGCCGTGCTGCTGGGCGATGCGGCCATTGAGAAGTTCCGTCTCATCGCAGTGGTGCTGGGGCTGGTGATCTTCGTGGCGATGTTGCTGGTGCTCAACCGCACGCGTGTCGGCCTGCTGATCCGCGCCGGGGTGGAAAACCGCGAGATGGTGGAGTCGCTCGGCTACCGTATCCGCCGGCTGTTCATTGGCGTGTTTGTGGTGGGGGCGGCGCTGGCGGGCCTGGGCGGTGTGCTGTGGGGGCTGTATCAGCAGAACATCACGGCGGCGATTGGCGCGCAGGTCAATGTGTTGATCTTCATCGTCATCATCATCGGCGGGCTGGGGTCGACCACCGGTTGCTTCATCGGCGCGGTGCTGGTGGGGCTGATGGCCAACTACACGGGGTTCCTGTTCCCGAAGGTGGCGCTGTTCTCGAACATCCTGCTGATGATGCTGATCCTGCTGTGGCGGCCGCACGGTCTGTATCCGGTGGCCAAGCGTTGAGGAGGGCGGCACCATGATCCGAATGCTTTCTGGTGATTTGCCCCGCAGCCGCGTGCTGACCGCGTTGCTGGCTGTCATCCTGCTGGCGCTGCTTTGCGCGCCGTTTGTGTTTCCGGGCGCGAGGGCGCTCAACATGGCAGCCAAGATCTGCGTCTTCGTCGTGCTGGTTGCGAGCTACGACTTGCTGCTCGGCTATACCGGCGTGGTCTCGTTTGCACACACGATGTTCTTCGGCATCGGCGGCTATGGCGTGGCGATTGCCATGTCCAACATGGCGCCGGGGTGGGGTGCGCTGGCAGTGGGCACGCTGGGCGCGGTGGTGGTATCGGCGGTGCTGGCTTTTGTGATCGGGCTGTTCTCGCTGCGTGTGCGGGCAATCTTCTTTGCCATGATTACGCTGGCGGTGGCCACGGCGTTTGCCACGCTGGTCTCGCAACTCTCCGACTGGACGGGCGGTGAGGACGGTCTGACCTTCAAGGTGCCCGAAGTGTTCACGCCGGGCTTTGCATTGGGCGATACCGAATGGTTTGGCGTGCCGCTTAACGGCAAGTTGCTGTCGTACTACTTCGTGCTGGTGTGTGCGGTGGTGTTGTTCCTGATGCTGCTGCGGCTGGTGAATTCGCCGTTCGGACGCGTGCTGCAGGCCATTCGCGAGAACGACTTTCGCGCCGAGGCCATCGGCTATCGCACCGTGGTCTACCGCACTGTGTCGACCGTACTGTCCGCCGTATTTGCGACGCTGGCTGGTGTGCTGATGGCGCTCTGGCTGCGCTACAACGGGCCCGATACCTCGCTGTCGTTCGAGATCATGGTCGACATCCTGCTGATCGTGGTGATTGGCGGCATGGGCACGCTGTACGGCTCGGTCATCGGTACGACGCTGTTTCTGCTCGCGCAGACCTATCTGCAGGACGTGATGAAGCTGGCCAGCGATGCGACCGCCGCCGTGCCGCTGCTCTCGAACCTGCTGCATCCGGATCGCTGGCTGCTGTGGCTCGGCCTGCTGTTCATCCTGAGCGTGTACTACTTTCCGCAGGGCGTGGTGGGGCGGCTGCGTGGTCACTCGAGCAGCCACGACACACACGAGATCGCGTCATAACGGAGCCCCCGATATGATCGTCGTCGATTGGCTACACAAGAACGCCCAGCACACGCCCGACAAGGTGGCGTTGGTGGACGTCGACGCCGGCCGCCGCGTGACCTATCGACAGTTCGACGAACGGGCGAGCCGGTTTGCCGAGGTGCTGATACAACAGCTGAAGCTGGCGCCCGGAGCGCGGGTGGCCGTGCTGGCACACAACAGCGCCGCGTATTTCGAGATGCTGTACGGCTGTGCTAAAGCCGGCATGGTGATGGTGTGCCTGAACTGGCGCCTGCCGGTGCCGGAGCTGCTGCCGATCCTGCAGGACTGCACGCCGGACGTGCTTGTAGCAGGCGACGGTTTCGTCGACGTGGCCGCAGACTTGCAGCGCGCGCTGCCCGTGCGTGTGCTGTATCTCACAGATGGGCAGCCCATCGACGTCCCGAGGGGTTGGATCGAATTCGAGACTGCGCTGGCCGGTGCATCTGGCAACGTCATCGACATGCCATGCCGCGACGAGCACGACGTCTGGCACCTGCTCTATACCTCCGGCACGACCGGCCGCCCCAAGGGTGTGATCCAGACCTACGGCATGGTGTTCTTCAACGCCGTCAATGCCATGCTCGCCAACAAGATCACGCGCGATGACGTGTTCCTCAACGTGCTGCCGTTTTTTCATACGGGCGGGCTGAACCTGTACGCCAATCCCGTGCTGCACGCGGGCGGCACGGTGCACATCCTGCGGCAATTCGATGCGCAGGTGACGCTCGACAAGCTCGACCGCCGCTCGGGCGAGGGCATTACGATGTTCTTCGCCGTGCCGTCGGTGTACTTGTTCCTGAGCCAGCATCCCGGTTTTGCGGGGGCGGATTTTTCAACCGTCCGCAGTATGGCTGCCGGTGGCTCGCCGGTGCCGCAACCGCTGCTGCGGGCGTACCTGGATAAGGGCGTGACCATCTGCTTCGGCTTTGGCATGACAGAAACCGGCCCCACCGTGTTCGTTTGCGATGAAGCCACGGCGCGCCGCAAGATCGGCACCATCGGCAAGCCGGTCGGCTCGATGCTTACGCGTGTGGTCGACCCATTGGGCCATGACGTTGCCCCCGGTGAGCGAGGCGAGTTGCTGATCAAGGGCCCAGGCATCACCCCCGGCTACTGGAACATGCCCGAGGCCACCGCCGCAGCCATCCGGGATGGCTGGCTGTACTCCGGCGACATCGCCTACACCGACAGCGATGGCGATTACTACATCGTCGATCGCGCGAAGGACATGTTCATCTCTGGCGGCGAAAACGTGTACCCCGCCGAAGTGGAGAACGTGCTGTTCCAGCTTCCTGCGATTGCCGAGGCCGCAGTCATTGGCGCGCCGGACACGCGTTGGGGCGAGGTCGGGGTGGCGATGGTGGTGGTACGCGCCGGCGCCGCGCTCGATGCAGACAGCGTCATCACCCACTGCAAGACGCAGCTGGCTGGCTACAAGGTCCCGCACCACGTGCGCTTTATCGACGCGCTGCCACGCACGCCGTCCGGCAAGGTGGAAAAGCACAAGCTGCGTGCGCAGTTCGCGGCGCACTGAGGCTGCGAGCCTTCAACGTATCCGGAGCGTCATCCATGCCACCCTCCAGTGTGCGCGTGCTCACGCAGTTGGACTTCAACCGCTTTGCCGCGCTCTCGCACGACGACAATCCGATCCATTGCGATCCCGCGTTCGCCAAGACCACCCACTTTGGCGCGACCGTTGCGCACGGCATGTTCCTGTTCTCGCTGTTGAGTGCACAGATCACGCGCAGCTTTGCGCAGCCCGTGTTGCCAATCACGCAGACGTTGATGTTTCCGCGCCCCACGTTTGTCGCCGACGGCGTGGTGGCAGCACTGGCGCTGCAGCCCTCGCCGGGCCCGGGAGCCGTCGCACTCGAGACCCAAGTCCGCTGCCTGCAGTGCACCGGTGATGCGCTGAGCGACCCCGCTGTGCAGGTCACGGCGCACGGCCAGGCACACGTGCTGCTCGACGCAACCGCCGCTGGGTTGGCGGATTCGCGCGCTTCGATGTTTGCCGCAGATGCCGTGCAGCCTCCGGGCGATGCTGCGCTGTACCGCTTACGCGTGGGTCAGTCCGCGCGGACAACCCGCGCTTTTACGACGCCAGACATTGACGAATACGCCGCGCTGTCGGGTGACGGCAATCCGTTCTTTACCGACACCGCATTTGCACGCTCGCGTGGCTTCGACGGCACGCTCGTGCCGCTGCCACTGCTGGGCGGCATGTTTTCCGACTTGCTTGGCACGCGCTTGCCCGGGCGCGGGACCGGCTGGATGAAGCAGGCGCTGCGCCTGTGTTCTGCCGCGCGTGTGGGCGAGCCGCTCACCGCGTCGGTGCACATCGTGCGGCTGCGTGCCGACAAGGAACTGGTCAATCTTGCTGCCGACGTGCACGGCGCCGACGGCCGGATCGTGGTGCAAGGCGAGGCGCTGGTGCTGGTGCGCAACCTCGAAGACAAGCGTACCGAAATCGCCGCATAGCTCGACGTGAGCAGTCTCGTTGCAGAAGGATGCTTCAAGCGAAACATCAACAACAGGGAGGCACAATGAAGACGATGCAAGGGAAGGGCAGTGGCCGCCGATTGCGCGGCGCACTGCTGGTGACGATGGCCGCATCCGGAGCGATTGGTCTGGCAGGTTGCGGCGGTAGCAACGACAACACCACCACCACGACGCCGACCAACGTGAAGCCGTCGTTTGTCGGCACTGTAACGGTCACGCATTTCGACGGTGTGAGCGACGATCTGCTGACGGCCGGGTTGGGTGCGGCCGGGTTGGCATCGGCCACGGCCCCCACCGTGGCCAACGCCACCGCGCCGACGGCAGCCGAGCTGCGCCGCCTGGCTATCTACAACAACTACCGAGCGCTGGTCGATACCAACGCCAAGGGCGGTTACGGCACGCTCTACGGCCCGAACGTTGATGCCAGCGGCAACGTCACCTCGGGCAGCGGCATGGTGCCGGGCGTGGAATACGTCGCCTATTCCGACGACGGCTCCGGCCAGCAGAACGTGGTGTTGCTGGTGCAGATTCCGGACGCTTTCGACGCAGCCAACCCGTGCATCATCACCGCCACGTCGTCGGGCTCGCGTGGCATTTACGGCGCGATCTCCACCGGCGAATGGGGCCTCAAGCGCAAATGCGCCGTCGCCTATACCGACAAGGGAACCGGTGCCGGCCCGCACGACCTGGCGACCGATACCGTGCCGCTGCAGGACGGCACGCGCACCACGCGCGCGGCTGCTGGCAGCAAGGCGCAATTCGCCGCGCCGCTGACCGACACCCAGCTTGCCGCGTTCAACCTTGCGACGCCAAACCGGCTGGCATTCAAGCATGCACATTCACAGCGCAACCCTGAGAAGGATTGGGGCCGCTTCACGCTGCAAGCCGTGCAGTTTGCGTTCTGGGCGATCAATGACAAGCTCAGCGGCGGCAGCGCGCCTAATGGCAGCGCGCTGGCGGTGCGCCCCGACAACACCATCGTCATTGCCTCCAGCGTGTCCAATGGCGGTGGCGCGGCCATTGCGGCAGCCGAGCAGGACACCACGCACCTGATCGACGGCGTGGCCGTGGGCGAGCCTGGGCTGAACCTGCCGGCATCGGCCAACGTACAGGTGCAACGTGGTGGCGTGACGCTGCCCGTCACTGGCAAGCCGCTGTTCGACTACGTGAGCTATGCCAACGCGTTCCGTCTGTGCGCCGCGTTGTCGTCCAGCGTGTCGGGCGCACCCACGCAGTCGTTCTTTGCGGGCAATATTGGCTGGCCGGCCAGCGTGCAAGCCAACCGCTGTGCAGCACTGCACGCCAATGGCCTGCTGTCGTCCACCACCACCGCCGCGCAAGCAGACGAAGCGTTGCAGAAGATGCGCACCTACGGTTGGGAACCCGAATCGGATCTCGTGCACGCTTCGATGGCGTATTTCGAGATTGATCCGTCGGTCGCGACCACCTTCGGCAACGCGTTGGCGCGCGCCAGCGTGCTCGATAACCTGTGCAACTTCAGTTTTGCCGCGGTGGATACCTCGTTTCACCCGACTACGGTCAACGCCACGGCTCTTGCGCAACTTGCTTCCACCGGCAACGGCATTCCGCCCACCACCGGTGTCCAGTTGATCAACAACCTTGCACAGGGCGGTGCCACGCAGAGCAAACAATCAGTCGATTCCTCAGGTACGCAGGCGGCCAACCTGGACGGCGCGCTGTGCTTGCGCAAGCTGTTGACCGGTGCAGATGCTGCTTCGCAAGCGCTGCAGCTTGGCATTTCGCAGACATTGCGTACCGGCAACCTGGGCGGCAGGCCAGCCCTGATCGTGCAGGGCCGCAACGACGCGCTGCTACCGGTCAATCACGGCGCGCGGCCTTACCTCGGCCTCAATGCGCAGGTTGATACGAGCAGCAAGCTGTCGTATATCGAGGTGACCAACGCGCAGCACTTCGATGGCTTTATCGACCTCGTGCCCGGTTACGACACCCTGTTCGTGCCGCTGGTGCTGTATGAGCAGCGCGCGCTGGATGCGGTGTACGCCAACCTGAAGAACGGCACGCCGCTGCCGCCCTCGCAGGTGGTGCGTACGACGCCGCGTGGAGGTACGGCGGGCTCGGCACCGGCCATTGCGGCCACCAATGTGCCGAACTTCACGAATACGCCCGCAGTAGCCGACCGTATCTCAGTCAGTGTCTCGGGTGGGGTAGCAACTGTGTCTGTGCCCAACTGAGCCCGATCCGACGCAGGGCGCTCCATTGCGGAGGCCGCCCTGATGCTGCCCTGAGCGCTGGATACACCTGCGCTTAGGGCACTTCCCCACCGATTTTTCAACTCTGATCCATGCGGTATCCCGCACGCTCATATGCTGAAACATGAATCATGTGTCATATCAAAAGCGTGCTACCGCGACGCGATTGAGTGGTACCCCGCCGCACGTCGGTTGTCGTTGCAGTGAAGGCAGCAAAGCAATCCCACCTCAATAGGAGAGAGACACCATGAAACACCCATACGGATATCGATGGCATTGGCTTTACGCGCTGGTCGTCACATTGATGACCGCGCTGGCAACGTTCTCGGCCCATGCGGCGGTCACCGCCGGGCCCGGCGCGTGGAGCAGCCAGCAAACCTGGGCTGCAGACACGGTCAACGGCGGCAACCTGACCGGCTATTTCTATTGGCCCGCCAGCCAGCCGACCACACCCAACGGCAAACGCGCCTTGGTGCTGGTGCTGCATGGTTGCCTGCAAACGGCGTCCGGTGACGTGATCGACAACGCCAACGGTGCCGGCTTCAACTGGAAGACCATTGCCGAGCAATATGGCGCAGTCGTCCTGGCGCCCAATGCGACCGGCAACGTCTACAGCAACCACTGCTGGGACTACGCCAACACGTCGCCCAGCCGCACGAGCGGGCATGTGGGCGTGCTGCTCGACTTGGTCAACCGCTTCGTCACCAACTCGCAATACGCGATCGACCCGAACCAGGTGTACGTGGCCGGCCTGTCCTCCGGCGGTGGCATGACCATGGTGCTGGGCTGTATCGCGCCGGACATCTTTGCGGGCATCGGCATCAACGCTGGCCCGCCGCCGGGCACTACCACGTCGCAGATCGGTGTCGTACCGTCCGGCTATACCGCGACCACGGCGGCCAACAACTGCAAGGCATGGGCGGGCTCGAACGCGAGCAGCTTCAATACGCAGATCGCCGGCGCCGTGTGGGGGACGTCGGACTACACCGTGGCGCAGGCGTACGGCCCGATGGACACCGCAGCATTCCGTCAGATCTACGGCGGCACCTTCACGCAGGGCGCACAGGTGTCGATCTCGGGTGGTGGCACCAACACGCCTTACACCGATAGCAACGGCAAGCTTCGCACGCATGAGATTTCGGTCTCCGGCATGGCGCACGCCTGGCCGGCTGGTACCGGTGGCGACAACACCAACTACGTTGATGCCACGCATATCAACTACCCGGCGTTTGTCATGGACTACTGGGTGAAGAACAACCTGCGTGCGGGCAGTGGGCCGGTGCAGTCGGGCGGCACGCCCACCGGGCTGACGGTGACGGGCACCACCACCACGAGCGTTTCACTGTCGTGGAATGCGGTAACCAACGCGACCAGCTACAACGTCTACCGCAACGGCAGCAAGGTTGGGTCATCCACATCCACGACCTATACCGACACCGGCCTGATTGCTGGTACCACCTACAGCTACACCGTAACCGAGATCGACCCGACGGCAGGTGAAAGCGCGCAGTCGTCCGCGGTGTCAGCCAAGACGCAATCGAGCTTTGCCTGCACGGCCACCACGGCCAGCAATTACGCACACGTGCAGGCTGGTCGAGCGCACGACAGCGGCGGCATCGCCTATGCCAACGGCTCCAACCAAAGCATGGGTCTGGACAACGTGTTCTATACGAACACACTTGCGCAGACAGCAGCCGGCTACTACGTCATCGGCAACTGCCCGTAAGCCAGCGCCGATGTGGCCGCCGCGGCCCCACTAGGCAGACCGGTCCCAAGTGTGTTCAGCCATGGCTGAATGGAATTGGGGCCGGCGCCATTCCACGCTTAAGTTGGACCGTACAGACGCCGATGCCAGCCTTCGACTATCAGACCCTCTTCCGGCGCGCCCCGGTGGGCATGGTGATGTCCCGGGAGCGCGCATCGCACCGATCATGAACGCACGGGGCAACCGGCAGCACACTCCACGAGATTCCGCTACACTAATAATTGACGCATCAATCATTGATGTATCATTTGTCTTGTCCATCTTCCATCATGGCCGTCCACACCGCGCTACCGCACTCCCATACCCAAGTCTTGCCGTTCAAGGAATCGCTGCTGGCGATGATCGGCATCTGCTTCGTCGTCGTGCTGGTAGCGCTGGATCAGACTGTGGTCGGTACCGCACTTCCGACAGTGGTGGCAGAGCTCAAGGGCTTTGAGCTGTATGCGTGGGTGGCAACGTCGTATCTGTTGACCTCCGTGGTGACGGTGCCGATCTTCGGCCGACTTGGAGACTTCTACGGTCGCAAGCCGTTTGTGATTGCGTCCATCGTGGTGTTCACGCTGGCCTCCATCATGTGCGGCATGGCGGGCAGCATGAGCTTCCTGGTGTGGTCGCGTGCGCTGCAGGGCATTGGCGGCGGCATGCTGGTCGGCACGGCCTACGCATGCATTCCCGACTTGTTTCCCGATGCACGTGTACGTTTGCGCTGGCAGGTGATGCTGAGTGCCTCGTTCGGTATCGCCAACGCCATCGGCCCGACACTGGGCGGGTGGATGACGCAGGCGTTCGGTTGGCGCTCGGTGTTCTACGTGAACATTCCGTTTGGTGTGCTGAGCCTGTGGTTTGCGTGGCGCTTTCTGCCGCACCTGCGCCAGAACGTGCACACGGGGCGCATTCGCTTGGACTGGCAGGGCGCGGCGCTGATTACCGCGGCGCTGGGGGCGCTGCAGTTCTTTGTCGAGCTGCTTCCGCGGCAAGGCCTATCGCTGCCATTGCTGGGCTGGCTGGTGCTGTCGGTGGCGGCGTTCGTGGGGCTGTGGTGGTGGGAGCAACGCGCCGAACAGCCGCTGCTGCCGTTCGACATGCTGCGCAACCCCGCTCTGGCCACGCTGTTCGTGCTGGCCATGCTGTCGGGCTTCTCCATGTTTGCGGTGCTGTTCTATGCACCGCTGCTGTTCCAGGGTGGTTTCGGCATGTCGCCGCAGGAGGCGGGGCTGGTCATCACACCGCTGGTGGTGTGCATCACGCTGGGCAGCATCATCAATGGGCGCATCGTTACGCGTATTCCCAATCCGAATGCCATGCTGTATGCCGGGTTTGCGCTGTTCACGCTGGCGCTGGCGGGCATGGCGGTGTCGTCCAAGACAATGCCGCATGTGGTGCTGGCCGGGTTGATGTTGCTGGCAGGCCTGGGGCTTGGTTTCGTGCTGCCCAACCTGACCGTGTTTGCCCAGCAGACCGCTGGGCGGGCGCATCTGGGCATTGCCACGGCGCTGCTGCAGTCGCTGCGCATGGTGGGTGGCATGGTGGGCACGGCGCTGGTGGGTACGATGGTCAGCGAGCGCTATGCCTCCGGCGTAGGTGACGCTTTGCGCGCAGACAACGCCACCCAATGGCTGCACAAGCTGGCTGACCCGGAAATCCTGATCGACCACGACGCACAAACTGCCTTGCTCACGCAGATGCACGCTGCGGGCCATGATGGCGCGGCACTGCTGGAAGCCGCACGGCATGTGCTGGTGGGCGCAATCCATATTGGCCTGATCGCCGCGACGGTGGTGGCGGCCATTGGCCTGTGGCGCGTACGCCGGGTGCCACCGGTGGTGCTGCATCACGTGGAACCCGTGCAACACACGGAATAAGAGCCGCTAACAAAACCGCCCTGGCGTCGTTGCGTCTCCTTGCCGTACTACTTGTACTGTCTGCGTCGGCACGCCTAGCCAGGACAGTTTTGTTAGCGGCTCTAAGGCGTTTGTACGCAGCTTGTGCCACTTAGCGGTTACGATGCGCGCATTCCCGCAATTTCATGCCTGATCGATGACCTCTGAACGCGAACGCTTCGCCGTCATGCACCAGTTTGGCCGCACCTACCGTGCATTCATGGCTGCCTTCGAGGCGCATGTCGGCCAGCCGATGCCGCGCTGGCGCATCCTGCTCGCGCTGCACGACAACACGGGCGGCGGCCTTGCCCAGAAGCAGCTTGCCGAGCGTCTGCAGATGGACCCCGGCGCGCTCACCCGTCAGCTCAAGGTGCTTGACCAGCTCGGCTGGATCGAACGCACCACCGACGCACGGGACAACCGCCTGACCAACGTGTCGCTCTCGGACGCTGGCGTGGCCGTCGTGCTCGAATGCATGCCGCGCCGCATCGCCTTCATCAATGCCACGCTGGACGGGCTGCCCGATGATCTCGTCCATGCGCTGTCTGAAGCGCTGGCGCAGATCGAGACGCGCCTGGCCGATGTGCCCATGCTGTCCAGCGAGACAGGCACCAAGAACGCCGCTCAGCCCGAAGAACGCTAAAGCGTTCGGACTGCGCCCGGAGACACGCCATGCCCATGGTGATCAACAGCGCGTTGTACCGCAACGGTAAGCGCGAACGCGACCTCTCGGTCGAAGACATCAGCGACGTCCTGCACACGCCCGGCTCCTTTGTCTGGCTCGGCCTGCATGAGCCGGACAACGCCATGCTCAAGCAAGTGCAGGAGGAGTTTGCCCTGCACGACCTCGCCATTGAAGATGCGCGCAACGCCCACCAGCGCCCCAAGCTGGAGGTGTATGGCGACACGCTGTTCATCGTGCTGAATACCGCGCAGATGGAAAACGGCAACGTCGTCTTTGGCGAGACGCACGTGTTTGTCGGCAAGGACTTTCTCGTCTCTGTGCGGCACGGGCCGTCGGCGTCGTATTCCCCCGTGCGCGAGCGCTGTGAGCGCACGCCGCAGCTGCTGGCCAAGGGCGCACCGTTTGCGCTGTATGCGGTGATGGACTTTGTGGTCGACAACTACCAGCCCGTGCTCGAGCGCATGCAGGAGGAGTTCGAGCACATCGAGAGCCAGATCTTTGGCGACACGTTTGACCGCGCGGCCATCGAGCGGCTCTACACGCTCAAGCGCCAGCTTCTACGCCTGCGCGGCGCAGCCCTGCCAGTAGAAGACATTGCCGGCCAGCTCGTGCGCCTGCATGAAGACGTGGTGCCCAAGGAGCTGCGCGCGTACTTTCGCGACATTGCCGATCATGCGCACCGCGTGGTGGGCGCGCTCGACGTGATTCGCGAAATGCTGACGACGGCCATCTCCGTGAACGTGGCGCTGGTGTCCGTCACGCAGAACGATATCGTCAAGCGGCTGGCGGGGTGGGGCGCTATTCTCGCTATTCCGACCGTGGTGTTCAGCAACTACGGCATGAACTTCAAGGGCATGCCGGAGCTGGAGCACCCAGCCGGCTATCCCATCGTGCTGGCGTGCACGGCCACGGCGTGCGTGTGGCTGTATCGCAAGCTGCGCAAATCAGGCTGGATCTAGGAGACGCGAAATGACGAAGGCGCGCTGCTGCTGGGCGGGTGAAGACCCGCAGATGATCGCGTATCACGACACCGAGTGGGGCGTGCCCTCGCATGATGATCGTCACCTCTACGAGATGCTCATCCTGGAGGGCGCGCAGGCCGGGTTGTCGTGGCAGACCATCCTGCGCAAGCGGGCACGCTACCAGGAGGTGTTCGAGGGGTTTGACGCGGCACGCGTGGCGCGCTTCACGCCGGCGCGCATCGAAAAGCTGCTGGCCGATCCCGGCATCGTGCGTAACCGTGCCAAGGTGGAAGGCGCCGTCATCAACGCGCGCAAGGTGCTGGAGTTGCAGGAAGAAGTGGGTTCGCTCGATGCCTTCCTGTGGGCCTTCGTCGATGGAAAAACCATCGTCAACCGCTGGAACAGCTACCGCGATGCACCCACCGCCACCGATGCGTCCAAGGCGATGAGCAAGGCGCTGGTCAAGCGCGGTTTCAAGTTCGTGGGCCCTACCATCTGCTACGCCTTCATGCAGGCAACCGGCATGGTCGATGATCACGAAGCTGGCTGCTTTTGCGCGGCCAAGCGCTAGCGACGGCGAACGCATCGACCGGGCTTAGCTGCAGAGCTTTGTCAGTTCTGCAAGGTCTCCGAGGCTGGCCAACTGTTGCACCTTGCGCGTGATCGCGTGTGCACTGCAGTTGTATGGCGATCCGCGCAGCCATACTGACGGCGCCGTGTAGCCCAGGTTCAGATTCCCACCCGGAACATGCTGCCAGTTGGGTTTTGCCATGGCGGCTTCGAGATCGCGCCGGCCTGTCGTGTATTCCAGCATCGGCAGCTTCACGCGGGGCAGTCTGGACTTCGAGCGAGGTCTCGGACAGCATGCCGCGCACCTCCTTTATGCGCTGCTCACGCAGAAAATCGAACACCGTCACACGCAGGTCCGGCTGCGCGCTCTGCGCCTTCTGGACGGCATCGCGGCCATCCATGGCGATATAGCTGCAGCAGCCCCGCGACCGGAGAACATCCACCAACAGCATATGGCCCGCTTTCACGTCATCAACGACAAGGATGCGCTGGCCACGCAGCGGATCCGGAATCGAGAGAAGTCGGGTTGCTTGTGATGGTGCGCGATTGGCGCATGCGAGAAGCGGTTCAGCACGCGAAACCGGCAGCAGGCGTACCCCACCTTCGTTGGGGGCGCCAGTGGCGCTCTCTCCTAAACGACGACTCGCCAGAAATATTTTTCCTTGCGGCAAAGCAGTTCAGCGCTCACGCAAAAGCCCCGCCCGTCTATCGGCCAAGGCGCACAGTAAATTGCAGCCCGGTTCTGCGTGTGCAGGGGGCGATTGCAACGGGCAACGCACGCACGCAAGGCGCGGAGGCGGTGCAGAGTCTGTGCTCCGTCTCGCAAACAACCAGTATTCACGGGGCAGTCAGCATGAAAAAAATACCGCATACACGTTCCGCTCGCTCGGGCTTCTGGCCGGCGTTTCATCCCTCTTCATTCTTGCCGCATGCGGCGGTGGAGATGACAGTACGCCGACCACCACCGCCTCGACGCCGCCGTCCACGAGCCCGACCACGCCAACAAGTCCGACAACGCCCACCACGCCCGCAGCGACCTATGCCATTACCGGAACAGTGTCCGGTCTGGGTGCCGGTGTGCAGGTCACGCTCTTGAACAATGGTGGCGATACACTTACTGTCAACGCCAACGGTACGTTCAGCTTCCCGACGCACCTGCTGTCAGGCAAAGGCTACAGTGTGAGCATCGGTATGCCGCCTGCCGGGCAGAATTGCAAGGTCTCAAGTGGTTCCGGCACGGTGGGCGCCAGCGATGTGACAGGCATTGCCATTGCGTGCTCGCGAAGTGCATATGCCTATGTGACAAATTTCAGCTCGAATAGCGTCTCGCAGTACACCATCGGCGCCGACGGCTCGCTCACGGCCATGGCAACAGCGGCCGTCAATGCTGGGTCCAATCCTGTTGGTGTCGCGGTCGATCCTTCGGGCAGATTTGCCTATGTGGCAAACAACGGCTCGAACAACGTCTCGCAATACACCATCGGCCCTGACGGTTCGCTCACTCCGATGGCAACCGCGAGCGTTGCCTCGGGGGGCGGTGCGAATTTTGTCGCAATCGCCCCGTCCGGCAAGTATGCCTACGTGGCAGCTGCGAACACGACTGCCGTCTGGCAATACACCGTCGGCGCTAACGGTTCGCTCACACCCATGGCAACGGCTTCCGTCCCTGCAGGGAGCGGAGGGTCTTCCCTTGCGATTCACCCCTCGGGCAAGTACGTCTACGTGCCAAACTACTACGTGGGCACGGTTTCGCAATACACGGTTGGTGCCGATGGCTCGCTCACACCCATGGCAACGGCCGCTGTCAATGCAGGCAACGGCGACTACTCCGTCACTGTCGACCCGTCTGGCAAGTATGCCTACGTGGCCAACCGGAACAGCAACAATGTCTCGCAGTACACGATCGGCGCCGACGGTTCGCTCTCGCCCATGGCAACGGCCACCGTTGCTGCAGGAGCGGAAGCCAATGGTGTCGCAGTCGACCCCTCGGGCAAATATGCCTACGTGGCAAACTACGGTGCCAGCACCATTTCGCAATACACGATCGGCGCAGATGGCTCGCTGACACCGATGGCAACAGCCACCGTCAATGCGGGCAACTCGCCTTGGAGTGTCGCAGTCGATGTCTCTGGCAAGTATGTCTATGCGACGAACCGGGGCAGCAAAACCGTGTCGCAATACGCCATCGGCGCCAACGGCGCGCTCACGCCATTGACATCAGCCCCCCCCGGCACGGGAAACACGCCTTTCTCGCTAACGACGACGTACGCTGCAGTGCTGCAGTAACAGGTTGCTGAAATACGCCTTGCCGATCCGCACGGAACCCTATCTGCATGGGTTGCATGCGGATCATCGCTGGCGTGCGAGTGCATTGCGCCGATAACCGGGCAGGCTGCTTCCGTGCCGGCAAGGCCCAGTAACTACTTGGCAGCAACCGGCTTGAGCTGCATGACCCAGTGCGCAAAGCGGTCGGCCTCTTCCGGTGTGATCGCATTCGGTGGCATGGTGCCTGCGCCCCATTTGCCGCTGCTGCCTTCCAGCATGCTCTTCTTCAGTTTGGCAATCGCGTCCGGATCATTCTTGTAGCGCTCGGCAATCGAGCGGAACGGCGGGCCGACTTTGGTCGTGTCCATCGTGTGGCACGCACGGCAGGTGTCTTCGTGAGAAGAAGAGGCGGCGTGCCCGGGCACAACCAGCATGCCGGACAACGCCGCAAACATGGAGAGCACTGCCGATTTCATCAACGTCATGGAATTCAGTTCTGTTCTTGTACGGGCGCCTGCTGCAAGCCTGCACAGGCGGGCGCCGCGATTTGGCTGTGTACTGCTACACGTGATTAACGACGCGGCCAGGGCTTGCTCGGCGCGCCCAACACTGGCTCACCCAGCAGCGGCGTCGACAGGGCGTAGGCGCCATCTTCGGTAAAGGCCCAGATGATGTTGCGGTCGTACTCGGTGTAGATCGCAAACACACCCTTGCCCAGCGTGTACGACGGCAGTTGCGTTTCGTCCGCCAGCGCGGGGATGAAGTAGCCCGCGATGGACGGATGCGCCGGGTCTTTCACGTCATAGATCTGCACGCCCGCGTTGTAGAACGAGTACGGCACGATGCCCTGTTTCCAGCCGCCCGGCTGGCCGATGGCGTTGGCACGCTTAGGGCCGTAGTTGCCACCGCGTTGGCAGAAGTGGGTGAACGGCGCGCCCGGCGGAATCTCCGGTTCCGGCAGCTTGGTCGCGATCTTCAGATGCTTCGGATCACGCGCATCGACCACGAAGATGTCCTTGTAAGGCTCATAGCAATCGCGGTTCATCGGGTAGCCGTTGGTGAACACGTAGCCGGTGCGCGCGTACTGGCTCACGTCGGCGTTGTCGTATTCGGTACCGGCAAAGCTCGGCGGCGTGTTCACGTTGCTGAGCATCTTCGGCTTGGCCGGGTCCGACAGGTCGAACGAGTACAGCCCCAGACCACCCATCGCGCCAAAGCCGATCTTGCCGCCGGCTTCCAGCGGCTTGGGCAGGAAGATCGGGTTGCGAGAGCCCATCCACGATGTGCGGTTGCCCGCGCGGGGGTTCATCAGATACGACTGCTCGTGCTCGGCATTGCCCAGGATCTGGCCCGGCACGGCAATCTGCGAGACGAACTTCGGATCGGCAGGATCGGACATGTCCCACACCTGGTAGCCCGGCGAGTACAGATAGTTCGGGTACTCGGTCAGCGCGTAGCTGTCGTTGGGCGCGGAAGACAGGATCATGTACTTGCCGCCGTAGTACTCGGGCGCGTCCAGCGAGCCTGAACCCTGCTGCTGACCGATCGGCGCATCGGGGTGCTGGTAGTCGGTGGTGCGGGTGGCGATCAGCTTCCACTGATCCGGCAGCGGGCCGTCCATCTCGAACACCTTGAAGCCCTTGAGCGAGTTGTAGTTGCGCTGGGCGGCCACCTTGTCGGGCTGATCGATCTTCTCGGTCATCAGCCCGTAGCGGCCGATTTCGAACGAGGCAACCAGCACCGGCTTGCCGAGCTTCTTGCTCCACGCAATCGTGGCGCCGCCCAGGTAGTCCTGCACGGTGTTCGGGTCGTACTTTTCGCTCGAACCTTTCGGGCCCCACACGCCGCCCTTGGAGAACACGACCTTGCCGTTGGCCGGATCGGTCACGTCCATGATGCGCAGGTAGTCGCGGTCGTGGATGTACAGGTAGCGCTTGCCCTGGAAGTCGGCGATGTTGTTCCACGCATGGAAGGGCGAATCGACACCCGGATAGAACGCCAGCACCTTGACGTTCTTGGCGTAGACGTTCTTGTCCCACGCGGTCATCTCACCGGGGAAGCGCTTGCCTTCATGCACTTCCGGCGTGGCCTTCGGCCAGATGAACTTGCCGGTGGCCGGGTCCATGCCGTAGTCGACGCCGGCCTTGAGCGGCGCGGGTTTGCGGTCGGGCGTCAGGCGCAGCCAGTCGGCCAGGTACGGGTCTTTCACGTTGGGCGTGCCTGGCGTACCGGACGGTGCCACTGCCGGTGCCTGGCTGGCGGCCGCCTCACCCGTGGGGGCGGGGCCAGACGCCGTCGCCAGCGACGATGCCGTGGCGAGAATGAACGCGAGCGTCGCGCCCTGGGTCAGGGCGGTTTTCAGACGCTGATGTCGCGATCGAAGCATGGGGTTCCTCCTTGGAATGAAGACGGATCAGAATGCGTGGCGGATGCCGATCTGGTAGCCGGTCGGGCTCTGGCCAGCGTTCGGGTAGGCCTGCCACGTCACCGGGTACGGGATCGATACGTTGTTCTTCAGCTTGATGTGCGCCACGGTCGCGTACAGGTCAGTCCGCTTGGACAGCCCGTAGATGTAACCCGCCACAAAGCCGACAGCGTTGGAGATCTTGGTGTTGTTGTCGTCGTGACGATACACGGCGCTGGCGTAGAGGCGGTTGTGGCCATCGATGTTCCAGCGCGCACCGAGCTGTGCATCCCAGCCGCGCGAGTTGAACGCGACGTACGGCGGGTAGGCGTAGTAACCGTTGTACGTGTGGAAGATGGCCGTGGGCTCGAAGCCGCCGATCTTGTAGACAGCCGAGAAGTAGTTGTCGCGCGACGAGTTGATGCGTGCGCTGTTGAAGATGTCGCGCGTGTACTGCAGCTCGCTCACGGCACCCAGGAAGATCGGGCCGTTGCGGTATTCCAGGCTCGTGCTCAGGAAGCGCCCGGCGCGCGTGGTGTCTTCCAGGCCGGTGGCATACATGACGCGGCCGGTGAAGTTGTAGAAGGTGGGTGTCTTGTACTGGATGGCATTGTCCACGCGGTACGAGGCGTAGAAGAACTCCATGTTGTTGACCATGCTGAAGTCGGCCGCCCAGCTCGGGTCGGCATAGCCGGCAATCCAGTACGACGGCGTGAACTGGCGGCCGAGTGTGACTTCGCCCAAGGTGTCGCTCTTGAGACCCACGAAGGATTGACGGAACTGCGTCGATTGCTTGCCGTCATTGGCGGTGAACATCGGCTCGACCGTGAACACGGCCTTGTTGCCGTCGCCCAGATCTTCCACGCCGCTGATGTTGAAGCGCGAGTTGTTCAGGCCGCCGCTGGACATGCGCGTCAAGGTGCCGTTGCCGGAAGAGGTCAGGTGCTCGATGTTCATGTCGACGTAGCCGGACAGCCAGACACGCGAGTCAGCCTGCGCAGAGGCGCACACGCACAGCAGGGCGCCGGCGGCGATGAGGTTCCTTTTCATTGGGTCTCCGAGTTTTTGTGTATTTGCTGCAGGGAGGGCAGCGCACGCTGCGGCAGATCGTGGTGTCCGCTTTTCGCTCGCATGGCTGGGCTGAACGGCCCTTCCTGTCTGTATTTACGTTCTTGTGTATACACAGACGTAAAAAATTATACGTAGAGAAGCATTTGAATTAAGAGCACTATTTTTTTATACAAAACGACGGTTTGGTTATAGCGGGTTGACCCGAATAGCCACGATGCATCAGAACAGGTGCCGGATACCGACGGCATAGGTCATGGCTGCGCCATAGCCGCTCTGGCGGTCGTAGACCGTAAGGGCATAGACATCCGTGCGTTTGGAGAGGGCGTAATCGAGCCCTGCCGCGCCGGTGTTGCGGGCGCTGGCAACGTTGCGTGGCGCAGTCCGGCGCGTGTATGCCCATTCGCCCAGCAGCGACAGCTGTGCGGTAAGCGGCACGGAAAGCCCAGCCTGGTACGTGTGCGAGCCGATGCCTGTTGTATTTGTGCGCGTGCCCTGTATGGCGCCGTACAGCTTCAACCAGGCAAAGTCATAGGTTGCCCCGGCAAGGTAGGCGTCCTGGCTGGGCGCCGCCGCCCCTGTAACGATGCGGTTGCGTTGCACGGTTGCGACGGCGGTGAACGGGCCTGCTGTGTAGTGCAACGACGCGGCAGCGTTGTACACGCCCGATGCCCCCGCCATGCCACCCGGCGCATACACGGCGGTGGCCTTCAGCCCATTCAGGTTGGGGCTGCTGTATTGAATGCCGTCGTTCCAGACCGTATCGCCTGCAATGGCGCCGCCGTATGAGGTGACGAATGTTTGCATCACCAAGGGCGAGAACAGGATGGACGCCTGGAACGGGTTGACCGCTTGTTCGCCCAGATACATCAGGTTGGTGTGCCTGCCGAACGTCAGCTTGCCGAAATCGCCCTCCAGACCGACGTAACTGTTGCGGCCCCAGAACGGGTCAGCCGATGTGCGGCCCGTGCCGCCGGTATCCGGCTGGAAGAAGCTTTCCAGCACGGCGATGGCGCGGGTGCCGCCGCCCAGGTCTTCGGTGGTCTTGATGCCCCAATAGGGTGCGGTCAGCCCCGGGGCTTGCTGCATGAGCGTTGCGGGCGGGCCGCCGCTGCGTTTTGAACTCGCCATGTCGAGCCCGACCAGGCCGTACAACGTGACAGGGGTCTGCGCCCAGGCGCAGTGCGACACCGACAGGCCGGCCACGCAAAGGGCCAGCGCCGGCAACGAGCGAACGTGCATGAAGATCCCCCAAGGGTTTGGGAGTGGGCGGAAAGACGCGGCAGACGTTGTGTCGGCCGCGCCGGCGGGTTTCAAGCAGTGGGTACTGCGAGGTCCACGCGGGTGCGCGCGAAGTGCTGCGACAAACTGGCGAGCAGTGCATCCCGCTGCGCCAGCCACGACGCGGGCGAGCGGCCAGCCATGTGCGGCGTGATCAGAACATCGCGGTGGCCGAAGAGCGCGGCCGGTACTTCGGGCTCGTTCTCGATCACGTCGAGCCCGGCGCCGGCAATCTCGCCCGCATCCAACGCATCGAGCAGCGCGCCGGTATCCAGCACCGAGCCGCGCGACACGTTGACGACGTAGCCCGACTTGCCGAGCGCCTGGAGCACGGCGCGATCGATCAGATGCCGTGTTTCCGGACCGCCGTTGCATGCGATGACCAGAAAGTCGCTCGCTGCAGCCAGCGCTTCCGGGCTGGCGTAGTAGCGGCCCGGCGCATCGTCTTGCGCGCGACGGCCGTGATAGCCGATCGTCATCGCAAAGCCTTGCGCGCGGGCAGCAATCAACCGGCCGATACGGCCCATGCCAACGATGCCGAGCGTTGCCCCCGTCAACGTCGGCCGGGCCTGGCGTGATTGCTGCCATCGCCCTTGCTGCACGGCGGCGGTGAGCGGTGCATAGCCGCGCGCCAGTGCCAGCAGCATGCCGAACGCGTGGTCGGCCACGGTATCGGCATTGGTGCCCGGCGCATGCGTGACCACGATGCCGCGTCGCGTTGCCGCTGCCACGTCGACGTTTTCATAGCCCGCACCAAACGCGCAGATGATCTCCAACGCCGGCAACCGCGCCATCTGCGCATCGGACAACCCCGTTGAGCCGTTGGTGACAACGGCCCGGATCAGTGCGGCGTCCGGCACGTCGTGAGGCATGCCGTCTGGGTAATGGTGCAGCGTGTACTGCTTGCGCAGCGCATCGAGCGTCGATTCCGGCAGCGCAATCAGCGCGAGCACCGCGGGCGGTGCATGGGTGCTCATGACTGCGTGGGCGCGACTTCTTTCACTGCGCCTTTCCAGCCGTTCTCCGTGATGTCGAAGACCGTGCCATCGGGCATGCGGTACTTCACCTCGTAGAACACGTTCGGGTCTTTTTCGTGGCGCCCCGTCAGGTAGGTGCCGCCCGCGGCGACGACGCGCGCTGCGGTCTCTTCCACGCTGTCGACCCACATGCCGAAGTGGATCACGCCGCGCACATCCTTCAGGCCTGCGTAGCCCGGCACGGTCTCGTCCTTGAAGTTGAGGAGCGCGACGTTCATCGTGCCGTCCGTCATATAGATGCCGCGCATGGCATTGCCCGCGCGGCGCATGCCGAAGGCTTTCTCAAAGAATTGGGCGGCGGCTTCCGGGTCCTCAACGGAAAGCGCGATGTGGCGGAGTTTGTCCATGGTGTGTCCTCAAAGCGTGGCGGCGTGTGCCGTGATGGAAGGTGGGCACGACTGTGCCGCAAGTTCCCTGGAGGCTTCACTAGGTATACTACTTATACGTTGTGTATACACAAAGATGAATTTATATACCAGAATAGCTTCCAGTCGCCGTCCGATGGAGTTGGAGCCGGTGTGCTTCGTCTCGGACCTTGTTTTCGGGCGCTACGCAGGAGGCTGTAGATGCAAGTTTTGCAGGAACCGCTCGGCAATCTTTCCGCCGAGCTGAGGCAGCGCTTTGCGCAGATCGGCGCCGTATGGGGACGCGACATCAATGCGCACCGCGATCTGGTGGTCAATGCGTATACCCCGTTGGTGGCGACTGCTGCCAATGACGTGGCCGATGGATGCGAAGTCCAGCGCGAGGTGTCATACGGGCCGCATGAGCGCCAGCGCCTGGATGTGTTCGTCCACACCGCAACGCGTGAGGCCGGTTCGGCCGATGTGGTGGTGTTCGTGCACGGTGGCGCGTTCCTGCGCGGCAGCAAGAGCTTCAACGGGCTGATTTACGACAACGTGTCGCGCTGGTTTGCGCGGCAGGGGTGCGTGGCGGTCAACGTGGAATACCGGCTCGCACCACAGGCACCGTATCCCGCCGGTGCCGAGGACGTGGCCGCCGCACTCGATTGGGTGCGCACGCATGCCGTAGAACTGGGCGGCAGTCCACAGCGGATCTTTCTGGTGGGCCATTCGGCGGGTGGGGCGCATGTCGCCACGTATCTCGCCGATCCGGCATTGGCCGCGCGGCGCAGCACGCCCGTCGCAGGCGCGGTGCTGATCAGCGCCCGCGTGGTTGCCGACGTACTGCCCGACAACCCCAACGCCGCTGGCGTGCGCGCGTATTTCGGGGATGACGCCGCGTTGTACGCAGAGCGCTCACCGCTGACCCACGCAGAACACATCGACGTGCCGCTGATGGTGGTCGTGGCCGAGCACGAGAACCCGTACCTCGACGCCTATGGCGCGGCGTTCTTCGAGCGCGTGGCCCAGGCACGCCAGCGCACTGGTCGCCCCGCACGGGCGCCGCGCTTCGTGCAGATGCTCCGGCACAACCACACCTCGGTGGTCGCGCATTTCGATTCCGGCGAGACGCTGCTTGGCGACGCGATGCGCGACTTCTTCCGCGCGTGACGGCTCGCCGTTCCGCTCATCGCTTATCCCCATAGGAGACCCGCATGTCCGCATTTGGCAAGCCGCGCGTATTCGTGCCTGTCGTCACGCCGTTTCGCTCTGACCTGAGTGTCGATACACCGCGCTTTGTCGCGTTCTGCCGCTGGCTGGTTGGGCAGGGCGCAGGCTTGGCCGTGTTCGGCACCAACAGCGAGGCGAATTCGCTGAGCCTGGCCGAACGCCGTGCCGTGCTGGACGCCGTGTTTGCCGCCGACATCGACCGCGCGCAACTGCTGCCTGGCGCCGGTGCCTGCGCGCTGACGGAGGCGATCGAGTTGACGCGCCACGCGGTGGCTGGCCGCTGCGCGGGCGTGCTCATGCTGCCGCCGTTCTACTACCAGGGCGTAAGCGACGACGGCCTGTTTGCGTACTACTCCGAGGTCATCCAGGCCGTGGGGTCGGACGCACTGCGCGTGCTGCTGTATCACATCCCGCAATTCACGGGCGTGCCGATCTCGCACGCGCTGATCGAGCGATTGATTGCTGCGTATCCGAACACCGTGGTCGGCATCAAGGACAGCTCAGGCGATTGGGCGAATACCGAGGCGATGCTCAAGCGCTTTCCCGGGTTTGCCGTGTTTCCGGCATCTGAAGCGTTGCTGGGCAAAGCGCTGCCGCTGGGCGCGGCGGGCTGCATCTCTGCCACGGCCAACCTGCAGCCGCATGCGATTGCCCGCCTGTTGGCGGCAACCACGGCCGAGGACCGTGCAGTCTGGGAAGCAAAGGTGACGGGGTTGCGCACGGTCGTGCAGGCGCTGCCGATGATCCCGGCGCTCAAGGCCGTGGTGGGACACCACATGCAGCACGCCGGCTGGAGCCGCGTGCGCCCGCCCTTGACGGCGTTCAACGCAGAGCAGGCGAATGCGCTGCTCGCGCAGCTCGATGCATTGGGGTTCTCGATGCCGCCGGTCGATCAGGTGGCGGCATGAGCGTGTGGTTTGTGCCGGAAGAGGCGTCAGGCGCTGGCGCGGTTCGCGTGCTGCTGCTTCTTCAGGCGGCCCAGCACGACGATCGACAGGCGCGCCGTGTGGTCGCGCATCGCGTTGTAGGCGCGCTCCGGATCGGCGTCGAGGATGGCGGAGACGATTTCGCGGTGCTCGTCAGTGGCGGCCTCAAAGCGCGAGGGTGTTGCCGGCTGCGCGGCGCGGAAGCCTGCCAGGCGCTGGCGCTGCACCGCAATGATCGACGCCAGCGACTTGCTCTGCGCGCCCTTGCAGATCAGCTCGTGAAACTCGCGGTTGAGCTCGAAATAACCAGCCTCGTCGCCTTGCGCGATGGCCTCGTTCATGTCGCTCTGGAGCACTTCGAGCTGCTTCTTCTCGACCACGCTCATGCGCTGCGCGCTCAGGCGGCAGCAGAGCGCTTCAAGTTCGCACATGGCTTCGAGCATGTCGGCCAGCTCTTCGATGCTGAACTGCGCCACCACCACGCCCTTGCGCGGCGTGAGCTCTACCAGCCCACGGACGGCCAGCTCGCGCAGGGCTTCGCGGATGGGCGTGCGCGAGGCGTTGAAGCGCTCGGCCAGCGCCGCTTCTTCGAGCTTCTGACCGGGCTCAAGCGTGCCGTCAATGATCTCGTCGCACAGCAGTCGATAGATTTTGGAAGAGAGCGTCGTCATCGTGTCAGCGGTGGGGTTGGGCGCAACGGCGTCTGCGGCAGATGTGCGTCGCATTATGCGCCAGCCGCCCCCCAGGGCAACCCGATGCGATGCGTCGCACGTGCTGTATCGGCATCAACGACGTGCCTGCGAAGGCCCGCAGTGCGCCGGTTTTTCTGGAATGGGAGTATACGCTAGTTACATGTTGAATACATAGATTGGTATATGTATACAAAACAAATTCACTCATCACGACAGTGGGGACACAAGTGATCAGGTTCGGGATTGCAAGCTATGAATTGAATGGCCGCGTTGCCGCGGGTTTGAGCGTTGGCGACGCGTTGTACGACATGCAGACCGTGTTGAAGCAGGCCACGGGAGATGCAGCGCCGGTGGACGTTGACGCCCTCGTTCGGGGCTGGGACCAGAACGGTGCGGCCGCTGTGAAGCAGTTCGAGACCGCCGCACGCGCCATTGCCGACGGCACCATTGATGCCAAGCCGCTCACCGGCTACCGGCTGCGCGTGCCGTTCACGCCGCGCCGCATCTTTGCCGCGGCCTCCAACTACTACGAGCACGCCCGCGAGATGGGCACCGAGCTGGCCCCGCGCGAGGAAAGCACGCCGTACATGTTCATGAAGGCCGAGACCAGCGTGGTGCCGACGCTGGCTGAAGTGCGCATTCCGCCCCAGGCCGAGCGCGTGGACTGGGAGGTGGAGCTGGCTGTAGTGATCGGCAAGCCAGGCCGCCATATCGCCCTTGAAGATGCGCTGGACTACGTGGCGGGCTACACCGTGCTGAATGACGTGAGCGCGCGCGATCTCAACCGGCGGACGGACTATCCGTTCAAACACGACTGGTTTCGCGGCAAGAGTTTCGATACCTTCGGGCCCCTGGGGCCGTGGCTGGTGCCCCGCGCGTGCATTGCCGAGCCGCAAAATTTGCGCATGCGGCTGACGGTGAACGGCGAGACCATGCAGGACGGCAACACGTCGGAAATGATCTTCAGCGTGGCCGAGCAGATTCACTATCTGTCGTCGATCCTGACACTGCAGCCGGGCGATATGATTGCGACGGGCACGCCGACGGGGGTCGGCATGGGCCGCGGTATCTACCTGAAGCCGGGCGACGTGATGGTGGCGTCCATCGACGGCATCGGCTCGATCGAGAATCCGCTGGTGCAGGGGTGACACATGTGTGGTCCGGCCAGAGTACATCTTGACGGGAGAAGACATGCTGGAGCGGGTATGTGCCTTGATACGCGGGCTGGTGTTCGCGGCAGGGCTTGGAGCAGGGCTGGTGTCAGTGGTGCATGCGGCTGACACTGTACGCGTCAACCTGGCGTGGCTGCCGCAGGGCAGCACGGGTGGCATCCTGGTTGCACAGGCCAAGGGCTACTACAAGGAAGCCGGGCTGGACGTGACGGTCATGCGCGGCTACGGCGGGCAGCGCACCGTCAACGAGGTCGACGCCGGGCTCTTCGAGTTCGGTTACGGCGACCCGGTGAGCGTGGCGCTCAACCGCGCGCACGGCGGGCACACGGTGATGGTGGGCGCGATCAACACGCGCTGGCCGGGTGCCATGTGCTATGTGGAGCGGCCCGGCTTCAAGGTGACTTCACTCAAGGATCTGGCCGGCATGACGCTGGGCGGGGGCGGTGCATCGGCGGTGCAGAACATCGTGCCGGCCTGGCTCAAGCAGAACGGCATGGCACCCGACGCCATCAAGCTGGTGCGGCTGGACCCGGCGGTGATCAACACCGCGCTGCTGCAGAAGCGCATCGACTTGTCCGAATGTTGGGAGGGCGCCAGCCTGCCGGTGCAGCAGGCGTTCGCGCAGCGTGCGGGCCAGAAGCTGGGCAAGGTGTACTACCGCGATTTCGGCCTCGACATGATGGGCAGCGGCATCGTCACCACCGACGGCTACATCGCGCAGCATCCGGATGTGGTCAAGCGCTTTGTCGAGGCCACGTACCGCGGCTACGCCTTCATGCGTGACCAGCCCAAGGCCGCGGTGGACGCGATCGTCGCGCAGCAGCCGCTGCTCGACCGTGCCATCCTGCAGCAGCAGATTGCGGAAACCAACAACCTGATCTCGGACGAACCGGACAAGCACAAGATCGGCTGGCTGCGCCCTGAACGCATCAACGGGACGGTCGAGTTCCTGTCGCGCGCGTTTGACCTGGGCGGCAAGGTCAAGCCTGGCGATCTGTACACGAACCGCTTCGTCGAATGAGCGTGCAATGAATCCGGGGCTACGGCCCAACCCGCCCACCATGTATGGGCACATTGGAGTGAGACACATGAACAGCTTGCGTCCCAAGCGGCTTGGACACATGGTTTTGATGGTGCGGGACATCCAGCGCTCGGCCAAGTTCTACACCGAAGTCCTGGGCCTGAAGGTGTCGGACTGGATTGGCGACCAGATGGTCTTTCTGCGCGCCGGCACCGACCACCATGACCTGGCGCTGTCCCAGTTGCCGAAGGATTCGCCCGACTTCAACGACCTGCCGCGCTACTCGCGCCCGGGGCTGGAGCACTTCTCTTACCTGATCGACAGCGTTGAAGAGATGGAGCGCTCGGTCAAGGTGCTGCAGGAGCACGGCGTGGAGATCGTGCGCGGCATTGGCCGACACGGCCCCGGCGACAACTACTTCCTCGTCTTCAAGGACCCGGACGGCAACAACGTCGAGGTCTACTGCAACATGGAGCAGATTGGCGAGCGCGACCCGCGCGAGGCGCAGGTGTGGGAGCGCAGCATCGAGTCGTTCGACCAATATCGCTTCGAGCGCTTTGTCGTGCCGCCGCCGCCGCACCTCGTTGCACAGAAGTCCGGTGGAGCGGCACCCCAGGCGGAATCTGCCGATAAAGAGAAGCCCGGAGACAAGTCATGAGGCGTGCGCTTGAAACCGTCGCGTTCTGGATCGTTGTCGGGCTGGTGTGGGAGTTTGGCGTGCGCTGGAGCGGCGCGCCGGAATATGTGTGGCCGTCGCTGTCGTCGGTGCTGGCTGCCGGCTGGGAGATGCGTGCGCAGCTGCTTAGCGACACCGTCACCACTGCAGGGGAGGTCTTTGCCGGCTTCATGCTCGCGCTGGTGAGCGGGCTGGCGCTGGGGTTGCTGGCCAGCACATCGGCCATCGCTCGCCGCACGCTGTTTCCGCTGGTGACGGCGCTGCAGAGCATGCCGAAGATCGCACTGGCGCCGCTGTTGATTGTTTGGTTCGGCTACGGCTTTGCCTCCAAGCTGGCGGCTGCGGTGCTGTTTGCGTTCTTCCCGATCGTGGTGGCCACCATGGGCGGCCTGGCCGGTGTGCCGCAGAACCTGGATGAACACTTCCGCGCGCTGGGGGCATCAGCATCGCGCACGTTCTGGCACCTGCGCCTGCCCGCTGCCATGCCTGCGCTCATGGACGGCTTGAAGATCGCCATGCCGCTGGCGGTGATCGGCGCGATCGTGGGTGAGTTCATCGGCTCGGAATCGGGGCTTGGGCATCTGATCGTGTTCGCAACGTCGAACGCGCAAACGCCGCTGTGCTTTGCGGCCATCCTGATGGTGACGGCGCTGGCGATGGTGTTCTACGCCGCAGTGGATGGGGTCTCGCGTGCTGTCTGGTGGAGAGGAGTCACGGTCTGATGGGAATCGTCAATCTGTCGCGCGTTGTGCCGCGCGAAACGGCAGTGCTTTCCGCCGCCGCCAACCCTGCGCCTCAGGACGCGGAGGCTCGCGTGATGATCGATGTCGACAACGTCGGCAAGCGCTTTGCCGCGCGTGGTGATGCTGCGGCCTTCAATGCGCTCGAAGATGTGTCGATGCAGGTGCGGCAGCGCGAGTTCGTGTCCATCCTGGGGCCCAGCGGCTGCGGCAAGAGCACGCTGCTGCGCATGGTATCGGGGCTGGTGCCGTGCGATGCGGGTGAGATCCGTGTCGATGGCCGGTCGATTACCGCGCCAGTCCCCGAGATCGGCGTGGTGTTCCAGACCAGCAACATGCTGCCCTGGCTCACGGTGGGCGACAACATCCGCCTGGGCGCCAAACTGCGCAACCTGCCGACCGTGAAGACCGAGGCGCGCCTGCCGGGCCTGCTCGACACGCTGGGCCTCACGCAGTTTGTCGACCGCTACCCGCACGAGCTGTCGGGCGGCATGCGGCAGCGCGCCGCCATCGGCCAGATTCTGCTGCTGGAGCCGCGCGTGATGCTGATGGACGAGCCATTCGGCGCGCTGGATGCGCTCACGCGCGACAAGCTCAACGTCGAGCTGCTGCGCATCTGGCAGCAGAGCACGCTGACGGTGCTGCTGGTTACGCACAGCATTCACGAGGCAGTGTTCCTGTCCGACCGTGTGCTCGTCATGTCGCCACGGCCGGGCCGCGTGCAGCACGACGTGAAGATCGACCTGCCGCGCCCCCGCCAGCCGGACGAGATCAAACGCGACCCGCGTTACGGCGAATACGTGTCGGAGCTGTCGCGCATGATGGGGGTGTTCTGACCGGATCGTGGGTTCTGCTCGGGGCGGGCGGCTGCTACGATCGCGCATCGCCCGCCCTGAATGCACACTGATATGCAAGCTAATCCGCTCAGCGAGATCTCCCTGATCCGCCGGCTGAAACTGAATCAACTGATGATCTTCGAGCGTGTGCTGGAAACGCGCTCGGTCGTGCGTGCCGCCAACGAGATGCGGTTGACCCAGCCGGCGGTGACCAAGGTCATCCACGAGCTGGAATCGTGCTTTGACGGCGCGCTGTTCTCGCGCTCCAACCGCGGCGTGGTGCCGACGGAACTGGGGCTGCTGCTGGGCCGGCGCGTGAAGTCGTTGATGGCCGAACTGCGCTACATGACCGACGAGTTGAACGATTTCCGGCTCGGTACCAGCGGGCACGTCATTGTCGGCACGTTGATCTCGGCATCGGCGCGGTTGCTGCCGCGCGCCATCGCCACGCTCAAGGCGCGCACACCCAACGTACTCGTCACCGTGCGGGAAGGTACCACGGCGCACCTGTTCCCAGCACTGGCGACGGGCGATCTGGATATCGTCGTCGGTCGCCTGCCCGAGCGGGAACTGCCGATTGCCAGCGCGTTTCCGCTCACGCACGAAGTGCTGTTCGACGAGTCACTGTGCGCGGTGGTGGGCAAGGGTTATGGCGCGTTGCCTGAACGTGTGGCGCATCTGTCGGAGCTGGCCGATTCGCCCTGGATTCTGCCGACGCCGGATTCTCCTGCGCGGCTGGCCGCCGAGCATCTGTTTCGTTCAGCCGGGTTGCCGCTGCCGACCGATATTGTCGAATCGCTCTCACTGCTGACCAATATCGGCCTGCTGCTGGAGACACCGCGCATTGCGCTGATGCCGCGCGTGGCGGCTCGGCAGTTCACGGATGCAGGCCTGCTGCGCATTCTCGATCTGCCTGAGACGGCAGCATTCGGCACCGTCGGTTTCTCGCTGCGCTCGCACAAGGAGCAGAGCGCTGCGTGCCGGGTTTTTATCGAATGCCTGCGAGAAGCCGCACAAGCCACCGCGCCCGATACCGGCGCGTAGCCCCGAAACCCAAGCGGGGCAAGGCTTGCGCTGGTATTCCGGTTTGGGATACTCAGCGCCGAATGTTTCATTGTTCATCTCTGCCGCGCGTCCCTAGACTCCTGCAAAACCTTCAACAAGAGCAGGAGACGCTGTGAATCAGGAATCGGCTGACGCCGCACGCACCCCGCGGCTTTTACGGCATTACATCAACGGCGAATTCGTGGCGAGCGCCACCACTTTTGCCGATGTCAGCCCCGTCGACGGCACGCTGGTCGCCCAGGTCTGCGAGGCTGATGCGGCCGCTGTGGACCAGGCCGTGCGCGCTGCACGTGCGGCGCAAGCGGCAGGCTGGCGCGACACCACCCCCGCCCAGCGCGCCGACTGGCTGCACCGCATTGCCGATGGCATCCAGGCGCGGTTTGACGAATTCGTTGCCGCCGAAGTGGCCGACACCGGCCGCCCGCTCACGCAGGCCCGCACGCTGGATGTGGCACGCGGCATCGCCAACTTCCGCACCTTTGCCGACCTGATCCGCACGGCCAACAGCGAATTCTTCGAGACGCACACGCCGGACGGCAGCGAGTTCATCAACTACGTGCGCCGCAAGCCGCTGGGCGTGATCGGCATCATCTCGCCGTGGAACCTGCCACTGCTGCTGTTCACGTGGAAGGTGGCGCCAGCATTGGCCATGGGCAACTGCGTGGTCGCCAAGCCCTCGGAAGAGACACCGGGCTCCGCCACGCTGCTGGCCGAGGTCATGCACGACGTGGGCCTGCCGCCGGGCGTGTTCAACCTGATCCACGGCCACGGGCCGAACGCGGCGGGGGAATTCCTGACGCGCCATCCGGACATCAGCGCCATCACCTTCACGGGCGAATCGCGCACCGGCAGCACGATCATGAAGACCGTAGCCGACGGCGTGAAGGAGATCTCGTTCGAGCTGGGCGGCAAGAATGCCGCCGTGGTGTTTGCGGATGCGGATTTCGATGCGGCAGTGGAGGGCGTCGTCAAATCCAGCTTCACCAATGCCGGGCAGGTGTGCCTGTGCAGCGAGCGCGTGTATGTCGAGCGGCCGATCTTCGACCGCTTTGTCGCGGCACTCAAAGCACGCACGGAAACGCTGTGCGTCGGCGCGCCGGACGACCCGGCCACCACCATGGGTCCGCTCATTTCGCGCGGCCATCGCGAGAAGGTGTTGTCGTACTTCCGCCTGGCGGTGGAAGAGGGGGCGACGGTCGTCACCGGCGGCGGCGTGCCGCAGTTTGGCGATGCACGCGATGACGGCGCCTTCGTGCAGCCGACCATCTGGACCGGCCTGCCCGATACCGCACGCTGTGTGAAAGAAGAGATCTTCGGCCCGGTGTGCCATATCGCCCCGTTCGACACGGAAGAAGAAGTGATCCGCCGCGTGAACGACAGCGCCTATGGTCTGGCCGCCAGCATCTGGACCACGCAGCTCGCACGCGGCCATCGTGTGGCCAAGCAGATCGAAACGGGCATCGTTTGGGTCAACGCGTGGTTTGTGCGAGACCTGCGTACGCCGTTTGGCGGCGCCAAGCTCTCCGGTATCGGCCGTGAAGGCGGGCGCCATTCCCTGGACTTCTATTCCGAACTGACCAACGTCTGCGTGAGGGTCGCATGAGCGCCATTGATATGAACGCGGCCATCGCGCTGGCCCACGATCTGTGGCAGGCCGAGCAAGACCGCACACCGCGTGCGCCGGTGCGTGACGCCATTGCCGCACTTGGCGGCGATCCGCTGGAAGCGGCCTACGCTGTGCAGCGCGTCAACACGGAGCGCAAGCTGGCCAGCGGCCGTCGCCTGGTCGGCCGCAAGATCGGCTTGACGTCGAAGGCTGTGCAGGCGCAGCTCGGCGTCGACCAACCCGACTTCGGCATGCTGTTCGACGACATGGCGATTGCCGACGGCGAAGAGATCGCCCTGTCGCGCACGCTGCAGCCAAAGGTCGAAGCCGAGATCGCCCTCGTGTTGGAACACGACCTGCCGTACGAGCGCCACACCATTGCCGACCTGATTCGTGCCACCGCCTACGCGTTGCCCGCCATCGAGATCGTGGGCAGCCGCATCGCCAACTGGGATATCCGCCTGACCGACACCGTGGCCGACAACGCGTCGAGCGGCCTGTTCGTGCTGGGCAACCGGCCGGTCAAGCTCGATGCGTTTGACGCCATCCAGTGCGGCATGGTGATGGAGCGCCGCGGTGATCAGGTCAGCGTCGGTGCGGGGGCGGCGTGCCTCGGCAACCCGCTGCACGCCGCACTGTGGCTGGCCAACACCATGACCCGCGTGAACGCGCCGCTCAAAGCCGGCGACATCGTGCTGACGGGCGCGCTCGGGCCGATGGTCGGCGTGGCGCCCGGCGATGTCTTCACTGCGCATATCGAAGGCCTCGGCAGCGTGAGCGCCTGTTTCTCCACCCAACCGGATTCCGCACAATGAAGGGCAACAAAAAGCAGGCCGTCGCCATCATCGGCTCCGGCAATATCGGCACTGATCTGATGATCAAGGTGCTACGCAGCGCCCTGCATCTGGAGATGGGCGCGATGGTCGGCATCGACCCCAACTCCGACGGGCTGGCACGCGCCGCCCGGCTGGGCGTGCCGACCACGGCCAAGGGCATCGAAGGGCTGGTCGCCATGCCCAACTTTGGCGACATCCGTATCGCGTTTGACGCGACCTCCGCTGGCGCGCATGCCCACCATGCAGAGGTGCTGCGTCAGCATGGCGTGCAGGTGATTGATCTGACACCGGCAGCCATCGGCCCCTTTGTCGTGCCAGTCGTGAACCTGTTCGAGCACGTGGAGGCCCCCAACGTGAACATGGTCACGTGCGGCGGCCAGGCGACGATTCCTATCGTGTATGCGGTCTCACGCGTGGCACCCGTGCATTACGCAGAGATCGTTGCCTCCATCGCCAGCCGCTCTGCCGGGCCTGGCACACGCGCCAACATTGACGAGTTCACGGAGACCACCTCCAAAGCCATCGAAACGGTGGGCGGTGCTGCACGCGGCAAGGCGATCATCGTGCTGAACCCAGCCGAGCCGCCGCTGATGATGCGCGACACCGTGTACTGCCTGACCGACGAAGACGCCGACACCACCGCCATTGCCGATTCGATCGAAGCCATGGTGGCCGCTGTCGCCAGCTATGTGCCGGGCTATCGGCTCAAACAGGCCGTGCAGTTTGACCGCTACACCGCCGACAGCCCGCTCGCGCTACATGCGAACGACCGCCGCGCGGGGCTGAAGGTGAGCGTCTTCCTGGAAGTGGAGGGCGCCGCGCACTACCTGCCGTCGTACGCAGGCAACCTGGACATCATGACCTCGGCAGCGCTGGCCGCCGCCGAGCAGATCGCGGCAAGCCGCGCAGCCGCCTGATGGGAGATCGGCCATGACCAATAACACCAAGAAGATCTACGTCTCAGACGTGACGCTGCGCGACGGTATGCACGCGATCCGTCATCAGTATTCGCTGGAGCATGCCGTTGCCATTGCCCGCGCGCTGGACGATGCGGGTGTCGACAGCATTGAAGTGGCGCACGGCGACGGGCTGTCCGGCTCGAGCTTCAACTACGGCTTCGGCGCGCATACCGACCTGGAGTGGATTGCCGCCGTTGCCGGCACCGTCAAGCGGGCCCGCGTGGCAACGCTGCTGCTGCCCGGCATCGGCACTGTGCATGACCTGCGTGCCGCCTACGATGCGGGCGCCCGCGTCGTGCGCATTGCCACCCACTGCACCGAGGCCGACATCTCGAAGCAGCACATCGAGTACGCGCGCTCGCTCGGCATGGACACCGTGGGCTTCCTGATGATGTCGCACATGACCACGCCGCAGGCACTGGGCGTACAGGCCAAGCTGATGGAAAGCTACGGTGCGCAATGCGTCTACGTGGTGGACTCCGGCGGCGCCCTGAGCATGCGCGATGTGGCTGAGCGTTTCGATGCACTCAAGGGCGTGCTCGACCCCGCCACGCAAACCGGCATGCACGCGCACCACAACCTCTCGCTGGGGGTGGCGAACTCCATCGTTGCGCTAGAGCATGGGTGCGACCGCGTGGATGCCTCGCTGACCGGCATGGGGGCGGGCGCCGGCAATGCACCGCTTGAGGCGTTCATTGCCGCGGTGGACCGCATGGGCCTGAACCACGGCTGCGACGTGAAGAAGCTGATCGACGCCGCAGAAGACATCGTGCGCCCGCTGCAAGAGCGCCCCGTGCGAGTGGACCGCGAAACGCTCGCGCTGGGTTACGCCGGCGTGTATTCCAGCTTCCTGCGGCATACCGAAGCGGCGGCGGCCAAGTACGGCTTGTCTGCGTTCGACATCATGGTCGAGCTGGGCCGCCGCCGCATGGTGGGCGGTCAGGAAGACATGATCGTCGACGTGGCGCTCGACATGCTGAAGGCCCGTGCGTCGGACCATGAGTCGGCCCAGCAATCGCCGAGCAAGGAGGCTGCATGACCGATCTCAACGCCGTTGCCGCACGCGTGGATGATGCCGCGCGCTACGCAGAGCCGATCGCCCAGTTGACCGAAGACGCAGGTTTCTCGCTGGACGAAGCCTACGATATCCAACGCGCGTCGATTGAGCGCCGTATCCATCGCGGTGAGAGCATGGTCGGCGTCAAGCTGGGCTTCACCAGCCGGGCCAAGATGGTGCAGATGGGCGTCGACAGCCTGATCTGGGGCTGGTTGACCGACACGATGCTCGAAGAAGACGGTGGGCGCGTGCCGCTGGATCGCTTCATCCATCCGCGTGTTGAGCCCGAGGTCTGCTTCCTGACCAGCCGCGAGATTGACCGCCCGCTCACGCTGCTCGAAGCCGCGAGCTATCTGGACGCCGTGGCGCCCGCCATGGAGATCATCGATTCGCGCTACCGCAACTTCAAGTTCACGCTGGAAGACGTGGTGGCCGACAACTGCTCGTCGGCCGGCCTCGTCATCGGGCCGTGGACGCGCCGCTTTGACGGGTTGCGCAACGCGGGGGTGCTGATGCGCATGAACGGCCGCGCGGTGCAGGTGGGCTCGACCGCCGCAATTCTGGGTGACCCGCTGCGCTCGGTTGTGCAGGCCTCGCGCCTGATCTCGCAGAGCGGGCTGGTGCTGCCAGCGGGCTCACTCATCATGGCCGGCGCGGCCACGGCAGCCGAAGCGCTGCCGCGCGGCGCGCACGTGCAGTGCGTGGTCAACGGATTTGGCACCACGGAATTCACTACCTACTGAGCGTCATCGACATGACCACTGAAACCAATCCGCAAGGACGCCTCGTCGCCGGTAAAGCCAAACCGCGCGGCCGCTTTCCGCACATCACCCGTGCGGGCGATTTCCTGTTCGTCTCGGGCACCAGTTCGCGCCGTCCGGACAACACCATTGCTGGCGCTTCGGCTGATGCACTGGGCACGACGCAACTCGATATTCGCGAGCAGACCCGCGTGGTGATCGAGAACATCCGCGACATCCTGCGCAGCGAAGGTGCGGATCTGTCCAACCTGGTCGAGATCACCTCGTTCCTGGTCAACATGAACGACTTCGCCGGATACAACGCGGTGTATGGGGAATACTTTGATGAGACCGGCCCGACCCGCACGACGGTGGCGGTGCACCAGTTGCCGCATCCGCATCTGGTGATCGAGATGAAGGCGATTGCCTACGCGCCGAAGCGATAACGCCCGACAACAAGAACAACGCCAGGTTGCAAGGAGCGAGACATGCTGACGTACGGAAAGCCATTCAACTTCCAGAAGTGGATCGATGAACACGCCCATCTGCTCAAGCCGCCAGTCGGCAATCAGCAGGTGTGGCAGGACAGCGATTTCATCGTGACCGTGGTGGGTGGGCCGAACCACCGCACCGATTACCACGACGATCCGCTCGAAGAGTTTTTCTATCAACTGCGCGGCAATGCGTATCTGAACCTGTGGATCGACGGCAAGCAGGACCGTGTGGCTTTGAAGGAGGGCGATGTCTTCCTGCTGCCGCCGCACGTACGGCACTCGCCGCAGCGGCCCGAGGCGGGCAGTGTTTGCCTGGTGATCGAGCGCCAGCGCCCGGCGGGGCTGCTCGATGGTTTCGAGTGGTACTGCGATGCCTGCGGCCACCTTGTCCACCGCGTCGAGGTGCAGCTCAAGAGCATCGTGCGCGATTTGCCGCCGCTGTTCGAAGCGTTCTACGCATCGGAAGACAAACGCCGCTGCCCGCAGTGCGGCCACATCCACCCAGGCAAGGCCGCCTGACGGTCTGGCGTTCCCTCACAAGCAATTGCAATTGACGATGACACTTCGAATCGACATGCATTCGCACTTCTTCCCGCCCATCACGCAGGAAGAGGCGGCAAGCCTCGATGCAGAACAAGCCCCGTGGCTGCGCATCGACGCCGACGGCGAGCGCGGCATGATCATGGCCGGTGAACGCGCGTTCCGCCCGGTCTACCGCGCCCTGTGGGACCCGGCCAAGCGCATCGAAGAGATGGACGCGCTTGGCGTGGACGTACAGCTCGTCTGCGCCACGCCGGTGATGTTCGGCTACGGCTACGACGGTGCCGCTGCGCACGACTGGGCCATACGCATGAACGACCGCGCGCTCGAACTTTGCGCGCATGCGCCCAAGCGCTTGAAGGCGCTGGCGCAGGTGCCGCTGCAGGACATTGACCTGGCATGCCGTGAGGCCACCCGTGCGCATCGCTCAGGCCACCACGGCGTGCAGATCGGCAACCACCTGGGGCCGCGCGACCTGGACGACGCGCACCTCGTCACCTTCCTCACGCACTGCGCCAACGACGGCATTCCCGTGCTCGTGCACCCGTGGGACATGATGACCGACGGCCGCATGAAGAAGTGGATGCTGCCTTGGCTGGTGGCCATGCCGGCCGAGACGCAACTGAGCATGGTCTCGCTGATCCTCTCCGGCGCGTTCGAGCGGATTCCCAAGTCGCTCAAGCTGTGCTTTGCGCATGGCGGCGGCAGCTTCGCGTTCCTGCTCGGCCGCGTGCAGAACGCCTGGGAGCAGCGCGACATCGTGCGTGAAGACTGCCCGAATCCGCCCACCTCGTACCTCGACCGCTTCTACGTGGACAGTGCCGTGTTCGATCCGCGCGCATTGAGCCTGCTGGTCGACACCATGGGCGAAGACCGCGTGCTGCTGGGCTCCGACTATCCGTTCCCGCTGGGCGAACAGAAGATCGGCGACCTGGTGGCCAACCATGCGGAGCTGAGCGACACCGCCAAGGCCAAGATCCTGGGCGGCAACGCAGCGCGCTTCTTCGATCTTCCCGAAGCCGCCTGAACGGCAGCTCCCCGAACCTTTCAACACACAGCAACACACCATGACTTCGACGATCACTCGGGAGGCCTGCGCCGCACTGGACGCAGCCGACACGCTGGCCCATTGCCGCGCACGCTTCAACCTGCCTGCAGACACGATCTACCTCGACGGCAATTCGCTGGGCGCGATGCCCGCCAACGTGCCCGCCCGCATGAAGCAGGCGCTGGAGCAGGAGTGGGCCCACGGCCTCATCCGCTCGTGGAACGATGCCGACTGGTACCCCGCACCACAGCGCACCGGCGACAAGATCGCCAAGCTGATCGGCGCGGGGCAGGGCGAAGTCATCGTCGCGGATTCCACCTCGGTGAACCTGTTCAAGGTGCTGGTGGCCGCCACCCGCATGCAGCCGGGCCGCCGCGTGATCCTGGCCGAGCGCACGAACTTCCCGACCGATGTGTACATCGCCAGCAGCGCTGCCGAGATGACCGGTTGCGAGCTACGCTGCGTCGATCCCGACGAGGTGCTGGCCGCTATCGACGAGACCGTCGCCATCGTGTCGCTCACGCACGTGAACTACAAGACCGGTAAACGTTACGACATGGAAGCCGTGACGCGCCGCGCGCACGCAGTCGGCGCGCTGATCGTCTGGGACTTGTGCCACACAGCCGGCGCCATGCCCGTGCACTTGAACGCATGTGAAGCCGATTTCGCCGTGGGCTGCGGCTACAAGTACCTGAACGGCGGCCCGGGCGCACCGGCCTTCGTGTTCGTTGCGTCGCGCCACCTGGCGGCAATCCGTCAACCGCTGACGGGTTGGCACGGCCACGCCAAGCCGTTCGAGTTCACGCACGACTACGCGCCGCATCCGGCCATCGACCGCATGCTGACGGGCACTGCACCGCAGCTCGGTGTGATTGCGCTGGAGAGCGCGCTTGATGCCTTCGAAGGCGTGAACCTCGACACGCTGCGCGAGAAGAGCGTTGCGCTGGGCGACTTGTTCATCAAGCTGGCCGATCAGGAACTCGCCGGGCTGGGTTGTGGGCTGGCCTCGCCGCGTGATGCGGACCAACGCGGCAGCCAGGTCTCGCTCACGCACGAAGAGGGCTACGCGATCATGCAGGCGCTGATCGACCGCAACGTGATCGGCGACTTCCGTGCACCCGACATCCTGCGCTTCGGCTTCGCGCCGCTCTACGTCCGCTATGTCGACATCTGGGACACCATCGCCGCGCTCAAGGACATCATTGCGACCGGCGCGTGGAACACCCCGGAATTCCGTACGCGCAAGTCCGTGACCTGAGCCTCGGCGTCGGACAGGTCGGCAATCCCACTACAAACAAGCAGCCGCACCTACGCGGTGCCGGCTGCAGCAAGGAGACATGCCGTGAGGCAACAACACGGATTCGACACGATCGTCGAGCGGGAGAAGGGGCTGCAGCGGGGCCTGTCCACCGCGCAGCTTTCGATGATTGCCATTGGCGGCGCCATCGGCACGGGCCTGTTCCTGGGCAGCGGGTTCGCCATCGGCTTTGCTGGGCCCAGCGTGCTGGTGAGCTATGCCATTGGTGCGCTGATCGCCTTGCTCCTGATGGGCTGCCTGGCCGAGATGACGGTCGCCCACCCCACGTCCGGTTCGTTCGGCGCGTACGCCGAGCACTACATTGGGCCGTGGGCGGGCTTCCTCGTCCGCTATGCGTACTGGTCGTCGATCGTGCTGGCGGTGGGCGCGGAGGTGACGGCCATCGCCGTGTACATGAAGTACTGGTTTCCAGCGGTGCCGGGCTGGTACTGGATCGTCGGGTTTTCGGCGGCGCTCATCGGCGTGAACGTGGTCAGCGTGAAGGTGTTCGGCGCGGTCGAATACGTGTTTTCGATGCTCAAGATTGCGGCCATCGTCGGCTTCATCCTGCTGGGGGCGTACGTGGTGTTCAGCGCACCGGCCAGCGCGGGCATTGGCCTGGCGAACTACCAGGTGCAGGGCGGTTTCTTCCCGAAAGGCGCGTGGGGCACATGGGTGGCCGTGATCGTGTCGATCTTCAGCTACCTGAGCATCGAGATGATCGCCGTGGCCGCCGGTGAGGCGCGTGACCCGCACAAGGCCATCACGAGCGCCTTCCGCGCCACGATGATCCGGCTTGTGGTCTTCTACCTGCTGACGCTCGCGCTGATGCTGGCCATCGTGCCGTGGACGGCCGCCGGTGGTAACGAGAGCCCGTTCGTGAAAGTGATGGCAGCCACGTCCGTGCCGGGCGCCGCCGGGGTGTTCAATTTCGTGATCCTGGTGGCCGCGCTGTCGGCCATGAACAGCCAGCTCTACATCACCACGCGCATGATGTTCAGCCTGTCGCGCGCCGGTTACGCGCCCCAAGCGCTGGGCCGTCTGAACGCGAGCGGTGTGCCGACCGGGGCATTGCTGCTGTCGGCGGTGGGCATTGCCGTGGCGACCGTGCTCGACGCGCTGTACCCGGAGAGCGCCTTCCTGCTGATGATGTCGGTGTCGATGTTTGGCGCGATGTTTACGTGGCTGATGATCTTCGTCACGCATCTGTTCTTCCGCCGCCAGCATCGCGGTCAGGTGCTCGCATTCCGCATGTGGGGGTTTCCCGTCACGTCGTTGCTGGGCGCGGCGCTGATGGCGGCGGCACTGGTCACGACCTACTTCACGGCGGAGTTCCGGATGACCCTGCTGTGCGGCGTGCCCTTCATGATCGCGCTGGCGGTGGTGTACAGCGTCTGGTATCGCAAACAAGCGCAGGTTGCCCAGGCTGTCACCTCTTCTTGATCGGGCGAATGTCCGCTATTCTCGCCAATCCCAACACTGACGGAGTCGTTCTTCATGTCGCTGACCTTTCTCGGCATTGCCGGCAGCCTGCGCCGCAAATCCACCAACCAGGGGCTGCTGCGTGCGGCATCCACACGCCTGCCTGAAGGCGTTGAAATGGAACTGGCCGATCTGCGTGATGTGCCGTTCTATAACGCGGATCTGACGGACAAACCGGCTTCGGTACAGCGCGTGTTTCAGCAGTTGGAGCGCGCCGATGCACTCGTACTGGCTTGCCCTGAATACAACTATTCACTGGCGCCGGCGCTGAAGAACATTCTCGATTGGGCCTCGCGCGAGCCCAACAACGCGCTGCTGGCCGGCAAGCCGGTGGCGATCCTGGGGGCGGGCGGTGGCATGGGCACGTCCCGCGCGCAATACCACCTGCGTCAGGTATGCGTGTACCTGGACCTGCATCCGCTGAACAAGCCGGAAGTGTTTGCGAACGCGTTTGCCGGTGGCTTTACGCCGGACGGCGATCTGACGGACGAACGCATTGCCGGCCTGATCACCGAACAGATGCAGGCGCTCGCCAATTGGACGACCAAGCACAAAGCTTGAGCTCGGCCTGGATGTTGTTCACTCGCCGGCGCGCAGCGTACGGTTGCGCCCGGCGAGCGACCCCATCACGATCGACGCCAGCGCAATCGCGCTGAATAGCCAGCCGATCACGGCCCAACTGCCGGTCAGGTCGTGCAACACCCCCATCAGATACGGCCCCGCAGCGGCCATGGTGTAGCCGATGCCTTGCGTCATGGCTGACAGGCTGGCCGCCACCCGCGCATCGGCTGAGCGCAGCACGATCAGCGACAGCGCCACGCTGAAGTTGCCACCCTGGCCCAACCCCAGCAGTACCGCCCACCACCACAGCGTCGAGAGCGGCGCGTACAGGCAGCCGATCAGGCCGGCCCAGCACATCAGCATCATCAGCACGACGGCGGGGCGCTGGTCCCGCCCGAGCCGCGCCACAAACGGCCCGCCCAGCGCGGTGATGAGCTGCACAAGAATCGACACCGCCACCACCACGCCCGATTGCACGGCAGACAGCCCGCGGTCTTGCAGGATCACCGGCAGCCAGCCGAACACGCAATACGCCAGCGACGATTGCAGACCCATGTGCAACGTCACCTGCCAGGCGATCGGCTTGTTCCAGAGCGACACGCGTTCGAGTCGCGCAGCCGACCCCTTGCCGTGTGCGTGCCGCATGTGCGGCCACCAGCCGACAAAGGCCAGCAGCGCCGGCAACGCCCAGAATGCCAGCGCCGGTTGCCACCCACCCAGCCATGCGGAAAGTGGTGCGCTGGCGCCGGCCGCCACTGCCGCGCCAAAGCACAGCGCCATCGTGTAGACGCCGGTCATCAGATCCGCCTGCCGCCCGAAGTCACGCTTGACGATGCCCGGCAGCAGGATGCCCGTCACGCCAATGCAGGCACCCGCCGCCAGCGTGCCGATGAAGAGCGGTGCGACACCACCCGCGCTGCGCAAGGCAATGCCGGCTGCCAACGCAATCAGCAAACCGCCCACCGCACGTTCCGCGCCGAAGCGTCGGGCTAGCACTGCGGCCGCCGGCGCGAAGAGGCCCAGGCACAGCACGGGCAATGTCGTCAGCAAGCCCGCCGTGGCGCCAGACAACCCCGTGCCAGCGGCTACCTGTTTGAGCACAGGTGACAGGCTGGACAACGCAGGTCGCAGGTTCACCCCCACCAGCACCAGCCCGACCACGAGCAGGATCAGTGCGCCGGCCGAGTTGTGCACGGTGGCGTTATGCGTGGCGGGAGGCGATTGCGGCGAATGCGGTGATTGGGACATGGCAGGACAGGCGTGCGGGCAAGCTGCCGATTGTAGGGCGCGCGCCGGATTGGTGCATGCGCGCCGCCCGATCCCAATGATGATGTTGCTGTTATTGCGCGCGGTCGAGGCGTTTGGCGAGGTCGGCCAGCACATCGGCGGACGGCGCGCCGCGTTCGGTTGCCAGGGCCAGTGCGCGCCGCGTGAGTGCGGTGTATAGCGTTGCGTGATCGGCGCCGAGCGCGTCGAGTGCTTGGAGGTGCTTGTCGATGACGCCGCCATCGCCGCGTGAGACTGGGCCGGCCAGTGCGCCCGCCAGGCCGCGTGCACGGGCGGCGGCCAGGGTGCCGTCCACCAGCGGCCACATGGCCTCGACGGCGGCGTCGCGATTGATGCCCGCCGCCTGCCACAGTGTGGCCGCCTCATGCAGCGCGCACAGCAGGAAGCTGGCCGCGTAGTTGGCACCGGCGTGATACAGCGCGCGTTGTCCGGGCCGCACCTTCAGCGGCGTGCAGCCGAGCCGTTGGGCGAGGTTCGCCAGTGCTGCGTCGTGCGGGGCGTCTGCCTCGATGGCAATGGATGCGCCGCCCAGGCGCTCCGCGTCGTCCGGCAAACCGGCAAAGAGGAAAAGGGGGTGAAAGCTGGCGGTATCCGCACCGGCCTGGCGGGCGGCGTCCAGCAGATCGCGCTCGCCCGCGCCGCTGCAATGGACCACAAGCTGCCCAGGGCGCCAGCGCACGCTTGCCGTGACGCGGGCAATCGCGTCATCCGGCACAGTGATGAAGACCCAGTCCGCCGCATCGGCCACACCTTGCGCATCGAGCGCCCTGGCACCCGTTGCCTGCGCCAGCCACGCAGCATTGGCGTGCGTGCGACTGGCCACCGCAGCGCTGTGTACGCCAGCGCGGTGTGCGCGCGTGGCCAACGCCCGCGCCAACCGCCCGGCGCCAATCCAGCCGATGGAAACGGGTGCTTCGATTGCTAAAGAGGACATACCTGGACCCCGCGTCAGAACGGGCGGATCATAAGCCCGCCGTCTCTTCATATTCGCAATTAACCGCCGTGATTGTCCCTCAACCACCAATGCGCGTGCAGGAAAGTGGGGTGGGCCGAGTGATGGGCAACGCAAGCGCAGGCGCGCACTTCTCGCTGAGCATCGCCTGACCGCTTTTCGCGGGTTAGCTGAGCGTGCCGCAGGTGTGGGTGTCTCGCAGACGCTTGACTAGGCATAATCCCGGCTGCATTCCCGAAGGACAACATTCATGAAAACAGGTCGACGCGCTGGGGGCATGCCCTCCGGCGGTCTTGCCCAACGTTGTGTCCGCAGTGCCCGACATGCCCCCCTGATGCTGGCGATGCTACTGGCCGGCTGCGCTGTCGGCCCCGACTACCGCACGCCGCAGCTGAAGGGCGCCGAAGCGCCGCAAGGCTGGCACGCCACATTGCCGCACCACGGCAGCCGCATGGCGCTCGCACGCTGGTGGGAGCAGTTTCACGACCCCGTGCTGACACAGCTCGTCGAGCACGCCGATACCACCAGCCCCACCATCGCCCAGGCGGTGGGGCGCATGCGCGAGGCGCGCGCAAGTGTCGCTACCAGCCGGGCGGCGTTTCTTCCGCAACTGAAAGGCAGCGGTTCGGCATCACGGCAGGGCGGGTTCGGCAGCAGCGGGTTCGCGGGTGGATCGGGCTTTGGCGGATTGCCTGGTGGCACGGTGAGCCCGACGCTGGGGCTGGGCACCATCACCACGCTGGCGGCGCAGGCCGATGCATCTTGGGAGGTCGACCTGTTTGGCGGCAAGCGCCGCAGCCTGGAAGGTGCCGACGCACGGCTGACCGCCAGCGAGGCCGATTGGCACGATGCCCGCGTGACGCTCGCGGCAGAAGTCGCCAACACCTACCTGCAGCAGCGCGAGTGCGAAGCGCTGGTCGATATCGGTGCGACGACGCTGACTTCGCGGCAGGAAACCCTCATGCTGACCGAGCGCAAATTCCGCGCGGGTTTTGTCGCGCCGGCTGACTATGCGCAGGCGCAGGCCACCGTGGCCGATGCCGTCAACGCGCTGGAAAGCCAGCGGGCGCAATGCGCGCAGGGCATTGACAAGCTCGTCACGCTCACCGGCCTGAACCACGATGCGCTGAATACCCTGCTGGCCAAGGCGAGCGCGCAGATCCCCGCGCCGCCCGATGCCGGCGTGCCCGATGTGCCGGCGCAGGTGCTGTCGCAGCGGCCCGATGTGTCGTCGTCGGAACGTGCGGTGGCGTCGGCCAGTGCGGACATTGGCGTGGCGGTGGCAAGCCGGTTGCCGTCGCTCACGTTGGTGGGTTCCATCGGTATCAACGCATACCGCGTGAGCGGGCAGTCGTTGACGAGCAAGTCGTGGTCGTTTGGTCCCTCGCTGTCGCTGCCGATTTTCGAAGGCGGTGCGGGCGCGGCACGTGTGGAAACCGCACGTGCGCGCTATGACCAAGCGCTGGCAGCGTATCGCGGCAAGGTGCGCCAGGCTGTGCAGGAAGTTGAAGATGCGCTGGTGCGTCTCGATGCCGCAGACCGCCGCCTCGACGCTGCCACCACGGCTGACGCGCAATACACGAAGGTGCTGGAGGCGGCCAACGCACGCTATCGCCTGGGTGCCGGCAGCCTGCTGCAGCTTGAGGACGTGCGACGCACGACGCTGCAGGCATCGCAGTCACTGGCGGCTGTGAAGCTCGAACGCGCGCAGGCATGGGTCGCGCTGTACAAGGCCGCGGGTGGCGGCTGGCACGTGGACGAAGCCGGCGCTACCAACAACGCCCAATCGAATTCTTCCAAGGCTGCCGCGCCGGCCGCTCTGGCCCCAGCGCACAACGGAAACGCTTCATGACAGGACAACGTGTTTGGACGGCCGCGTCGATTATGTCGGCCCTGGTGCTGGCCGGTGTGCTTGCGGCGTGTGGCAAGGCTGCACCCGAGGGTCAGCAATCGGGCAAGGAACAGCCGGCGGTCAAGCCTGCGCTGACCGTGAACGTTGCGCATCTGGCGCAGCAGATGTGGCCGCGTGCAGCCACGGCCAGCGGTGCGGTGCAGGCGTGGCAGGAGGCCAGCATCGGTGCTGAAGTCGGCGGGTTGAAGCTGGCAGAGGTGCTTGTCAACGTGGGGGATGTCGTCAAGCAGGGGCAACTGCTGGCGCGCCTGTCGGACGAGACGGTACGTGCCGACGTTGCCGCGCAACGCGCCGCACTGGCAGAGGCCGAAGCCTCCGCGGCGCAGGCCGCAGGTGAAGCCCGCCGCGCGCACGAGCTCGACAAGAGCGGCGCGATCAGCCAGCAGGATCTGGTGCAGTACGACACGCAGGCCAAGACGGCTGCGGCCAAGCTCGCGTCTGCGCGCGCGCAGTTTGACGGCCAGCAACTGCGGTTGCGCTATACGCGCGTGGTGGCGCCGGATGACGGCGTGATCAGCGCGCGTTCGGCCACGGTGGGCGCGGTGGTGTCGTCCGGCACCGAACTCTTCAAGCTGATCCGCAAGAACCGCCTGGAGTGGCGCGCCGAGATGCACGGGGATGTACTGCCGCGCGTGCAGCCCGGCCAGGCCGTGCGCCTGCGCCGCATGGATGGTGGCATCGTCAATGGACGCGTGCGCCAGATTGCCCCGACGGTGGATGCGAACACGCGCAATGGCCTCGTCTACGTCGATCTGCCACCAGAAGCCGGCAGCACGGGTGTGAAGGCGGGTATGTATCTGTCGGGTGATGTGCTGCTGGGCGATGCACCGGCAAAAACGCTGCCCGAGACTGCGGTGTTCTCGCGCGATGGTTACGACTACACGATGGTGGTCGGCCCACAGAACCGCGTGCGCCAGACCAAGGTCGTGCTCGGTCGTCGTCAGGGTGGTCAGGTGGAGGTCACGCAAGGCATTGGCCCGAACGACGCGGTGGTTGCCGCAGGTGCGGCGTTCCTGAGTGATGGCGATCTGGTGCGCGTGACTGCAGCTGGAGCACCCGCGTCTGTGCCGGCGGCATCAGCATCGGCGACCGCAGCAGCAGGAGCCAAGCCATGAACTTCTCTGCCTGGGCGATCCGCAAGCCCATTCCGTCGATCCTGCTGTTCATCCTGATCACGGTGGCGGGGCTGGTGTCGTTCAAGATGCTGTCGATCCAGAACTTTCCGGACATCGACTTCCCCGCCGTGTCCGTGACGGCCAGCCTGCCGGGCGCCACGCCCACGCAGATGGAGACCGAGGTCACCCGCAAGATCGAAGACAGTATCGCCAGCATTGGCGCGATCAAGCACATCACGTCCACCATCAACGACGGCAGCTCGACCACGATGGTTGAGTTCCAGCTGGAGAAGGACGTGCAGGAAGCGGTGAACGACGTGCGCGACTCAGTCAGCCGCATCCGCGCGCAGTTGCCGTCCGACGTGCAGGAGCCGGTGATCTCGCGCGTGACGTTTGCCAGCCTGCCGGTGTTGACGTACGCCGTGGAAGCGTCGGACATGGATGCGGAGGATCTCTCCTGGTTTGTCGACAACATCGTCAACAAGCGGTTGCTGTCCGTGCGCGGCGTGGCCAAGGTCACGCGCCAGGGCGGGGTGGACCGCGAGGTGCGCGTGCAGCTCGACCCCGTGCGCCTGCAAGCGCTGAACGTGACGGCGGCCGACATCAGCACGCAGGTGCGCGGCATGCAGCAGGAGGCGCCGGGTGGCCGCGGCAACATCGGCGGGCAAGAGCAGGCCGTACGCACGCTCGGCACCGTGAAGAGCGCACGTGAGCTGGCGCAGATGGACATTCCGCTGTCCGATGGACGACGCGTCCGCCTGTCAGACGTGGCCGACGTGCGCGACACCGCTGCCGAGCCGCGTCAGATGGCACTGTTCGACGGCAAGCCCGTGGTGAGCTTCCAGGTGTTCCGCTCGCGCGGCGCCAGTGAGGTCTCGGTGGCCAAGGGCGTGCGCGAGGCCATTGCCAAGCTGCAGGCTGAGCGCCCCAATGTGCATGTGACCGAGGTCTTCAACATGGTCAAGCCGGTGGCGGACTCGTACAAGGCATCGATGGATGCGCTGTACGAAGGCGCCATCCTGGCCGTGCTGGTGGTGTGGCTGTTCCTGCGCGACTGGCGGGCGACGTTCGTGTCGGCGGTGGCGTTGCCGCTGTCGATCATCCCCACGTTTGCCGCCATGCAGTTGCTGGATTTCACACTCAACGGCATCACGCTGTTGGCGCTCACGCTGGTGGTCGGGATTCTTGTCGACGATGCCATCGTGGAGGTGGAGAACATCGTGCGCCACCTGCGCGACGGCAAGAAACCGCTGGAGGCGGCGATGGAGGCCGCGCAGGAGATTGGCCTGGCGGTGATCGCCACCTCGCTCACGCTGGTGGCGGTGTTCCTGCCGACGGCTTTCATGGGCGGCATCTCGGGCAAGTTCTTCAAGCAGTTCGGGTGGACGGCCTCGCTGGCGGTGCTGGCATCGCTGCTGGTGGCGCGGTTGCTGACGCCCATGATGGCGGCCTACATGCTCAAGCCGCAGGATGAGCCCAACCGCGACAGCTGGATCATGACGCGCTACCTGCAGGCGGCGCGCTGGTGCCTGGTGCACCCGTGGAAGACGGGCGGCATGGCAGCGGCATTCTTTGTTGTGTCGGTCGCCATCATCGGGTTGATTCCCGCCACGTTCCTGCCGCCGGAAGACTGGGCGCAACTGCAGATGACGGTGGAAAGCCCGCCCGGCAGCACCATCGCCCAGACGCGCGAGAACACTGAGCGCGTGCGCAAGATCGTGATGCAGCACAAGGAGGTCCGCCACGTCTATACGGCCATCGGCTCGGGCGTGATGGCCGGTGTGCCAGGCTCCAGCGGCGGTGAGGTACGCAACGGCACGCTGACCATCTCGCTCACGGACAGGCATGACCGCAGCATCAAACAGCAAGCGGTGCAGCGCCAGTTGCGCGAGATGTTGGAGGGTGTGCCGGGCGTGCGTATTTCGTTTGGCGCCGTGGGCTCGGGTGAGCAACTGCAGGTGGTGCTGACCGGTGATGACCCCACCACGTTGCAGCAGTCCGCCCGCGATGTGATGCGCGATCTGCGCACCGTGCCGGGCCTGGGTGCGATCACGTCTTCAGCGAGCCTGCTGCGGCCCGAGATCATCATCCGCCCGGACTTTGCGCGTGCCGCGCAGCAAGGCGTGACCGCTGCCGCCATTGGCCAGGCCGTGCGCGTGGCGACGGCCGGTGACTATGACGTCAACCTGCCCAAGCTGAACCTGCCCGAGCGGCAGGTGTACATCCGTGTAGAACTAGACCCGAAGTCGCGTAACCAGATCGAGACGATTCGTCAGTTGCGCGTGACCGGACGCAATGGCGCGGTACCGCTGGAGAACATTGCCGACATCTCCATCGCCAGTGGCCCCGCGCAGATCGACCGCTATGACCGCAGCCGCAACATCACCATCAGCGTAGGGCTGGAGGGGCGTGCGCTGGGCGAGACCAACATGGCGGTGGAGGCACTGCCGTCCATCAAGAACCTGCCGCAGGGCGTGCGCCGCATTGCCTCGGGCGATGTGGAGGGCATGCAGGAGTTGTTCAGCAGCTTCTTCCTCGCCATGTTTGCCGGTGTGCTGTGCGTGTATGCGGTGCTGGTGCTGCTGTTCCACGACTTTACGCAGCCGGTGACGATTCTGGCGGCGCTGCCGCTGTCGGTGGGCGGTGCCTTCGGGTTGCTGGCGTTGTTTGGCTTCAGCTTGTCGTTGCCTGCGCTGATCGGCTTGCTGATGCTGATGGGCATCGTGACCAAGAACTCGATCCTGCTGGTGGAATACGCCATCGTGGCGCGGCGTGACATGGGCATGTCGCGCACCGACGCCATCATCGATGCGTGCCACAAGCGCGCTCGCCCCATCGTCATGACCACCGTGGCGATGACGGCCGGCATGGTGCCGATGGCGCTCGGCCTGGAAGGGGATGCGGGCTTTCGCGCGCCGATGGCGGTGGCGGTGATCGGTGGCCTGCTGACCTCCACGCTGCTGAGCCTGCTGGTGGTGCCGGTGGTGTTCGAAAAGGTGGATGACCTCAAGGAGTGGATGCTGCGCAAGTTCCGCAGCGCGCGCCACCATGGGCACGAGGGCGAGCCGGCGTCGGAGCACGGCCCGCGCTAGGTGTAGCATCGGGCGGTCCCAAGCCGTGGAGACCGCCCATGTCCGACGCCGTGCTGTTCCAGACCAATGGCCCTGTCTGTACGATCCTGCTCAACCGGCCCGAGTGCCGTAACGCGGTAGATGGGCCGACCGCCGCCGCGCTGCTCGCCGCGTTCGAGCGCTTTGAAGCCGATGATGCGTTGCGCGTTGCGGTGCTTGGCGGCACCGGTGGGCACTTTTGCGCCGGGGCGGATCTCACCGCTGTTGGCGACCCTTCTAGACGCAATCATCTCGACCCAGAGGGCGGGGCGCCTGGCCCAATGGGACCGTCACGCATAGTGTTGTCCAAGCCGCTGATTGCAGCCGTGAGTGGCTATGCCGTGGCAGGTGGCCTTGAGCTGGCGTTGCTGGCGGATATGCGCGTGGTCGAGCGCGATGCCGTGTTCGGTGTGTTCTGCCGCCGCTGGGGTGTGCCGCTCATCGATGGCGGTACGGTGCGTCTGCCGCGTATCGTCGGCATGGGGTGGGCGCTGGACATGATCCTGACCGGCCGCGCTGTGCACGCCGAAGAGGCACTCGCCATGGGCCTTGCCAATCGCGTGGTCGATCCCAGTGAATCGCTGGCCGCCGCGCAACAGCTCGCCCGCGAGATTGCCGCGTTTCCGCAGCAGTGCATGCTGGCCGATCGGGCATCGGCCTATGCGCAGTGGGATCAGCCGCTGGCCAACGCGCTGCGTGAGGAGGGCGCACGCGGTACGCCGATGGTGTTTGCCGAAGGCGCGGCTGGCGCGGCACGATTTGCCGGCGGGGCAGGCCGGCACGGGCAACCAGACACGGCAACCTGAGCGCGTATGAAAAAAACGCCAATCGGCTTGCGTCGGTTGGCGTTTTTCTTTGGTATTGGCGCTGCTTAAGCCGTAGCCGCCTCCGCTTGCGCAGCCTTGCTGCCGGCATGCAGCGCCTTGGCATGCTTGGCACGCAGGCGGCGCGTGGCCTTCACCATGCCGTGCAGCGCCGCTTCCACTTCTGGCCAGCCACGCGTCTTCAGGCCGCAATCTGGGTTCACCCACAGGCGCTGCACGGGCACCACCTGGGCAGCCTTGTCGAGCAGCGTTTCCATTTCTTCCACACGCGGCACGCGCGGCGAGTGGATGTCGTACACGCCCGGGCCGATCTCGTTCGGGTAGGCAAATTCGCCAAATGCGTCCAACAACTCCATGTTCGAGCGCGAGGTCTCGATGGTGATCACATCGGCATCCATCGACGCGATGGCCGGCAGGATGTCGTTGAATTCCGAATAGCACATGTGCGTGTGGATCTGCGTGTCGTTGCGCACGCCTGAAGCCGACACGCGGAACGCACGCGCGGCCCATTCCAGGTAGCCCGGCACGTCGGCTGCTCGCAACGGAAGCCCTTCGCGGAACGCCGGTTCGTCGATCTGGATGGCCGCAATACCCGCGGTTTCCAGATCGCATACCTCATCGCGCAACGCCAGGGCGATCTGCAGTGCGGTTTGCTCACGAGGCTGGTCATCGCGCACGAAGGACCATTGCAACATCGTCACCGGACCCGTCAGCATGCCCTTCATCGGCTTGGAGGTCAGACTTTGCGCGTACTTGGACCACTCGACTGTCATCGGCTCGGGGCGGTACACATCGCCGTAGATGATGGGCGGCTTCACGCAGCGCGAGCCGTAGCTCTGCACCCAGCCGTTGGCGGTAAAGGCGTAGCCCCACAGCAGTTCGCCAAAGTACTCGACCATGTCGTTGCGTTCGGCTTCACCGTGCACGAGCATGTCCAGGCCCAGGGCTTCCTGGCGGCGCACGACGTTGGCGATCTCGGCGCGCATGCGTTCGAGGTAGTCCAGCGCAGGCAACTCGCCTCGCTTGTTCTGGGCACGCGCTTGGCGAATCTCGGCCGTTTGCGGGAACGAGCCGATGGTGGTGGTCGGCAGCAGCGGCAGGTTCAGCCGCGCTTGCTGTGCTTGCGCGCGCGTGGGGTAGGGCGCAGCGCGTGCTGCATCTTGTGCGCCGATGGCAGCCACGCGTCGTTTGACGCTGGCGTTGTGTACGCGGCGCGATTGTGTGCGCGTGGCGATGGCGGCGCGGTTGTCATCGAGCGCACCTTGCACGGCAGCTTGGCCTTCGACCAGCGCAAGCTTGATCACGGCCAGTTCGTCCAGCTTTTGGCGCGCGAAGGCCAACCAGCCCTGGAGTTCGTCGTCGAGCCGGGTTTCTGCGGACAGGTCCACCGGTACGTGCAGCAGCGAGCAGCTCGGCGCAATCCACAGGCGTTCGCCAAAGGCTTCGGCCAGCGGCGCCACGCGTTCCAGCACGCGCGCCAGGTCCGTACGCCAGATGTTGCGGCCATCGATCACGCCAACGGACAGCACCTTGTCGGCCGGCCACGGTGCAAAGGCGGCAAGTTGCTCCGGTGCGCGCACGATATCCAGATGCACACCCGCCACCGGCAGTGACTTGATCAGCGCGGCGTGGTGTGAAGCGGCTTCAAAGTACGTGGCCAGCAGCAACTTCGGGCCGTTGGCTGCTGCCAGCGTTTGATAGGCCGGGCCAAACGCGCCGACCCAAGCCTGTGGCAGATCGAGCACCAAGGCGGGTTCGTCGATCTGCACCCATTCCACGTTCAACGAGGCCAGGCGCTGGAGCACGGTGGTGTAGGCCTGCAGCACTTGCGGCAGCAGCGCGAGTTTGTCGGTCAGACCATTGCGTGCTTTGGACAGATGCAGGAACGTGACCGGCCCGATCAGTGCCACCTTCACGCGGTGGCCGGCGGCCTGTGCTTCGCGCACCTCGTCGAACAGCCATTCGGCCCCGGGCCCGAACTGCAGGTCGGGCGTGAGCTCCGGCACGAGGTAGTGATAGTTGGTGTCGAACCACTTGGTCATTTCCATGGCGGCGTGGTCGGCATTGCCGCGTGCGAGCACGAACGATTGCGCCAGCGTCAGTTGTGCCGCGTCAAAGCCAAAGCGCGTGGGAACGGCGCCCAGCAGGGCGGCTGTCTGCAGCACCTGGTCGTACCAGGCGAAATCGCCCACGGTCACGAAATCCAGCCCGGCGTCGCGCTGGGCTGCCCAGTGGCGCTGGCGCAATGCGCGGCCGGTGGCGCGCAGGTCGTCTTCCGCTGAGGCGCCTTTCCAGAATGATTCGAGTGCGAACTTCAACTCACGCTGTGCGCCGATGCGCGGGTAGCCGAGGGTATGGATGGTCGTCATAGGAGATGCGGGCGCCAATGTGCAGGTCGATTTTCGAGTCCTGCGATGATGGGCGACGACATCACATGAATCAAATGATATTATTTTCGTATTCGTTGAATTAAATTCATATTTTGGGAATTGCACGGCCATGCTGGAAATCCGTCATCTACGTACCTTGATTGCCCTGGCCGATGGCGGCTCGGTATCGCGGGCGGCCGAACGGCTGCACCTGACGCAATCGGCGCTGTCGCACCAGTTACGTGCGCTGGAATCGCACTACGGGCTGGCCGTCGTACGCCGCAAGGGGCAGACCGTGGAACTGAGCGAAGCCGGCGAGCGCCTGTTGGAGCTGGCTCAGAAAGTCGTCGCCGACATCCAGACCGCCGAGCGCGACCTGGAGCGCATCAAGGGCCGTGCCGCCGGCACGCTGCGCATTGCGCTGGAATGCCACACCTGTTTTGATTGGCTGATGCCGGTGATGGATGCCTTCCGCCAGCGTTGGCCCGAGGTGGAAATGGACCTCGTCTCCGGTTTTCATACCGATCCGCTCGCGCTGCTCAAAGATGGCCGCGCCGACGTCATCATCGGCTCCGACGCCAAGATGCGCCGGGGCGTGGTGTTTGCGCCGCTGTTCCGCTTCGAGATCCTGGCCGTGCTGCCGGTGGATCATCCGCTGCGCAACAAGAAGTGGCTGGAAGCGAAGGACTTTACTGACCAGACGCTCATCACTTACCCCGTGCCGGAAGAGCGCATCGACCTGATCCGGCAGGTGCTGACGCCTGCCGGCATCGTATTCAATCGCCGCACGGCGGAGCTGACCATTGCCGTGCTGCAGCTTGTCGCCAGTCGCCGTGGGCTGGCAGCACTGCCCAGCTGGGGTATCAAGAATTACGTTGACTACGAATACGTGGTCGCCAAGCGCGTCGGCAAGGAGGGCGTGTGGAGCGACCTCTACGCCGCCATGACGCGCGACTATGCGCAGGCGCCGTTTGCGCAGGACTTTATTGAGACGGCCAAGTCGATTTGCTTTGCGCAGTTGCCGGGGTTGATGCCGTTGGAGGCGTAGTCAGGCGCGTTCTGTCTGGGGCAGGCGAGGCAGCTTGTCCTGCAAACCCGTTTTCAGAAAATCCAGCAAATGCCGCGTCGCTAGTGTTCGATAGCGGCTCGGCATGGCCAGCATGTAGAGCCGGCTGCCGAACACACTGAACCGATACCCCGGCAGCACGCGTTTGACGTGGCCCTCGCGCAAATCATCGGCGGCGGCGTAGTAGGGCAGGATGCCCAGCCCGTTGCCGGCGCGCACGGAGGCTTGCAGGAACAGATAGTTGTCGGACGAAACGCCGGGGTCGAGTGTCACGTGCGTGCGCTCATCGGCCAGTTGCGCGGATAGGCGCAGCGGCTGCCCAACCGCTGGTGCACTGACAATGGTGTGTTCGGCCAGCGCATCAAGCGTCTTCGGCGTGCCATGCACGGCCAGGTAATCCGGCGCGGCGCACAGCACCCAGTCCACCTCATCGAGCAGCGTGGCGACCAGCGACTCGGGCGGGTTCGAGACGATGCGCAGCGCCACGTCCACGTCTTCGCCAATCAGGTCCGACACGCGGTTGTCAAAGCGCACATCCAGCCGGATGTCCGGATAAGCGCGCTTGAACGCCACCAGCAGCGGTGACACCAGCAGATGCCCCAATCCCGTCGGCACCGAAAGTCGCACGCTGCCCTGCAGCGATTTGCCCAGCGACGAGACCAGCGCATCCGCCGCCGCCATCTCGCGCAGGATGCTGCGACCGTGCTCGTAGATGCCGGCACCGACTTCGGTCGGCTCCACGCGTCGGGTGGTCCGGCGCAGCAGTTGCACGCCCAGCGCCCGCTCGAAGGCCTTCAGCCGATGGCTCACGTTCGAGCGCGTGGTCTGCAGCTTGCGCGCCGCCGCCGACAGGTTGCCCGCATCGACGATTTCCACGAACAGCTTGAGTGCATTCAGGTCCATAGCGGATCCATCCCGGTGGGCCGTATTGATGAATTTAACTCGACATTCTGTTGATGTACGGCCTGATTGTCAAAACGCGCCAACCGGGTACCATCTTCTGGAATATCCAACAGGAGCCAAGCGACATGGCACTCGACGACGAATCCTTCGGTCTGCTGCAGCAATCGGTGCAGCGCTTCATTCAAGAACGGCTCGTGCCGGCGGAAAACTTCCTCGAAGAGGAGGACGACGTGCCGGCCGAGATCGTCGCCGACATGAAGGAGATGGGCCTGTTCGGCCTGTCGATTCCGGAAGAGCACGGCGGCATTGGCCTGTCGATGGCGCAGGAATGCGAGGTGGGGTACGACCTGGGCCACACGGCGCTGGCGTTCCGCTCGGTGTTTGGCACCAACGTCGGCATCGGCTCGCAGGGCATCCTGATGGACGGTACAGATGCACAGAAGGCTGACTACCTGCCGCGCATCGCCAGCGGCGAACTGATCATCTCGTTTGCGCTGACGGAGCCGGGTGCCGGTTCGGATGCGGCATCGCTACAGACGCGCGCCACGCTGGATGGTGATCACTACGTCATCAATGGCACCAAGCGCTTCATTACCAATGCGCCGCGCGCGGGGGCCTTCACGCTGATGGCGCGCACGGGTGGTGAGGGTGCAGGCGGCATTTCCGCCTTCATCGTGCCGGCCGATACGCCCGGCATCACGTTGGGCAAGCCCGACAAGAAGATGGGCCAGCGCGGCACCAAGACGTGCGATGTGGTGCTCGACAACGTGCGGGTGCCTGCTGCCAACATCATCGGCGGCGTGGCGGGGCAGGGTTTCAAGACGGCGATGAAGGTGTTGGACCGGGGCCGCCTGCATATCTCCTCGCTCGCATGCGGAATGGCGCATCGGCTCATCACGGATGCCGTGGCCTACGCCAAGGAACGCAAGCAGTTCGGCCAACCGATCGCAGACTTCCAACTCATTCAAGCTATGTTGGCCGACAGCCAGGCCGAGCTGTACGCCGGCATGTCGATGGTGCGCGACTGCGCGCGCCGTTATGACGCCAAGCCCGTCGGCAAGCAGGATCACGAAGTCAGCATGCTGGCCTCGTGCACCAAGATGTTCTGTACGGAAATGGTCGGCCGCGTGGCGGATCGCGCTGTGCAGATTCACGGTGGCGCGGGCTATATCGCCGAGTACAAGGCCGAGCGCTTCTACCGCGACGTGCGCCTGCTGCGCCTCTACGAGGGCACGACGCAGATCCAGCAACTCATCATCGCCAAAAACCTATTGCGCGACTGAGTTGGCTCCAGGAATGCTCCCAAAGCTGGCTCTGTATTGGAGCCACGCTTTGGTTCAGAATGGGCGGGTTCCTACTTGATTTGTACGGCTGTTGCCGGAGTTGCCATGTACGTTCCCGCCCACTTTGATGAATCGCGCACCGAGGCATTGCACGACCTGATTGCGCAGAACCCGTTTGGCTCGCTGATCACGCACGGCAAGAGCGGGCTCGATGCGAACCACATTCCGTTTCTGCTGCTGCCCGAAGAAGGCAAGCTGGGCACGCTGCACGCGCACGTGGCGCGCGCTAACCCGGTCTGGCAGGACGTGGCCAACAGCGATCAGGTGATGGTCATCTTCCGCGCGGGCGATGCGTATATCTCGCCGACGTGGTATCCGAGCAAGCATGAAGCCCACAAGCAGGTGCCGACGTGGAACTACCGCGTGGCGCATGCGCATGGCCGCATCACGGTGCGTGACGATGAGCGTTTCGTCCGCGGCGTGGTGGCGCGCCTGACGCGCGCGCATGAAGCATCGCAGCCCACGCCGTGGAAGATGTCCGATGCCCCGGCCGACTACACCGACGCGCTGCTCAAGATGATCGTCGGCATTGAGATCGAGATCACGCGCATCGAAGGCAAGCTCAAGCTGAGCCAGAACAAGGAGAAGCGGGATATTGTTGGCGCTGGCGAGGCGCTCAAGGCCAACGGTGAGCGCGTGATTAGCGACGCAATGCTGGCCTGCGCTGCCAACAAGGCGGAGTAAGAAGGCGTCGGGCAACGGACGCTTAATCCGTTGCCCTGGCGGTATTACTTTCCGCCGCGCGCCGGCAGGATTTCTCCGCGCACTTCACCAAAGCCCACGCGATAGCCATCGCCCTGACACCAGCCGGTCATGGTGACTTCGTCGCCGTCTTCCAGGAACGTGCGCGTGGTGCCCTGGGGTGTCCCATCCGCGAGGTCAAGCGGCTGCTTGCCGTTGAGGGTCAGCTCCAGCAGGCTGCCGTACGAATCGGGCGTGGTGCCGCTGATGGTGCCGGAGCCCATCAGATCGCCCACGCGCACGTTGCAGCCGGACACGGTGTGGTGCGCCAGTTGCTGCGCCATCGTCCAGTACATCGCGCGGAAGTTCGTGCGGGCGATGGTGGTGCGCTGGCCACCATGCGGACGCAGCGCCGTTTCCAGTGCGATGTCGTAAGCGTTCGGCTGGCTCTGGCGCAGGTACTCCAGCGGCTCGGGCGACTGCGCCGGGTTGGCCACGCGGAACGGCTCCAGCGCTTCCATCGTCACGATCCACGGCGAGATCGACGTGCCGAACCCCTTCGAGTTGAACGGGCCCAGCGGCACGTATTCCCATTGCTGGATATCGCGTGCGCTCCAGTCGTTGAGCAGCACCACGCCGAACATGTGGTCCGGTGCGGCGTCAACGGACACCGGCTCGCCCAGCGCGCTGGGCTTGCCGACCACGAAGGCCATCTCCAGTTCGTAATCCAGCTTTCGGCAGGCGGTGAAGATCGGGCGCGGCTGGTCCGGCAGCTTGATCTGGCCCATCGGGCGGTGCAGCGGCGTGCCGCTCACCACCACCGAACTGGCGCGGCCGTTGTAGCCGATGGGGATTTCCAGCCAGTTGGGCAGCAGCGCGTTTTCCGGGTCGCGGAACATGCGGCCGACGTTGGTGGCGTGTTCCTTGGAGGAATAGAAATCCGTGTAGCCGGGGATGTCGATGGGCAGGTGCATCACGGCGTGGGATTGCGGCACCAGCGCGCGGGCGTGCAGGGTGGCGTTGTCGCGCACGTGGGTGTCATTCACGCTGAACAGCGCTTGCAGCTTCTTGCGGGTTTCTGCCCACACGGGCTTGCCTAGGGCGATGAAGGTGTTGAGCGTGCCGGTGCTGAAGGTGCCGCGCGTGGAGGCGGGCAGCAGGTCGGCGTCATCCAGTGCGCCTAGGTCGATGACTTGGTCGCCCAGGGCTACGCCGGCGCGCGGTGAGGGGTTCTCTTTGGTGGAGAAGATGCCGAAGGGCAGGTTTTCCAGCGGGAAGTGGGTGTCGGGGGTGTTGGCGGATTCGAGCCAGCTGAGTTGGCGTTTGGTCATGATGGGGGCGGTTTTTTGTTTGGTTGTCAGTTGTGCGTTGACGCTGTCGGTGCATCCTCTGTTTCACCCCCTGCCGGGGGCGACTCACTTTCTTTGTCTTGCCAAAGAAAGTAAGCAAAGAAAGGCGCGCCCGAGATGGCGACTTCCCCTTGAATTTATGTCGCAGAGAGGGGAAGGGGAAAACTCGCTGCGCTCAGACAGTTCCCCTTCCTTTTTCCTCTCTGCAACAGAAATTCAAGGCGCCATCTAGGGCAGGTACGGCCACACCTTCTGGGTGCTTGCCTTGGCGCCAAAGCGAATGCGGTGGATCGTGGGCGCTTAACGCTTGGTTGGGTCGAAATGCTTCTTCAGGCCTTGCCAGCATTCGAAGTACTTGGCTTGCAGTTGTGCGGATTCGGCTGCGAAGCGTGTCGGGCGGATCACCGCCGGCGTTTCGAACATGAAGGCCATCGTCGCGTCCACCTTGTGGGGCTTGGTGGTGTCGCCGTTGCTGGCTTTCTCGAACGTGTCGGCATCGGGGCCATGGCCGCTCATGCAGTTGTGCAGGCTGGCGCCGCCGGGTACGAAGCCTTCGGCTTTGGCGTCGTACACGCCTTGGATCAGGCCCATGAATTCGCTGGCGACGTTGCGGTGGAACCAGGGCGGGCGGAAGGTGTTTTCGGCGGCCAGCCAGCGTGGCGGGAAGATCACGAAGTCGATGGTGTCCACGCCCGGCGTGTCGGAGGGGCTCTGCAGCACCAGGAAGATCGACGGGTCCGGATGGTCGTAGCTGATCGAGCCGATGGTGTTGAACAGGCGCAGGTCGTACTTGTACGGCGCGAAGTTGCCGTGCCAGGCCACCACGTCCAGCGGCGAGTGGCCGATCTTGGCGCTCCACAGGTTGCCCTGGAATTTGGCGACGAGTTCAAAGTCGCCTTCGCGGTCTTCGTACCAGGCGTGCGGCGTGAGGAAGTCACGTGGGTTGGCCAGGCCGTTGGAACCGATCACGCCCAGGTCGGGCAGGCGGAAGAGCGCGCCGAAGTTTTCGCAGATGTAGCCGCGAGCTTCGTTATCCGGCAGCTCGACGCGGAAGCGCACGCCGCGTGGGACGACGGCAATCTCCAGCGGTTCGACGTCGACCACGCCCATCTCCGTCAGCAGGCGCAGGCGGCCTTGCTGCGGCACGATCAGCAGTTCACCGTCGGCGTTGTAGAAGAAGCGGTCAGTCATGTCCGCGTTGGCGGCGTACAGGTGGATGCCGCAGCCGGTTTGCGCATCGGGGCCGCCGTTGCCGGCGAACGTGACGATGCCGTCAACGAAATCTGTGCCGGCAGCGGGTGCGGGTAGTGGGTCCCAGCGCAACTGGTTGGGCGAGGGCGGCACCTCGTTGAAGTTGCTATGAAAGCGCTGCTGTGCGATCGCCTCGAACGGCAGATGCACGGCGCCCGGGCGAATGCGGTACAGCCACGAGCGGCGGTTGTGCGCACGCGGTGCGGTGAAGGCCGTGCCGGAGATCTGCTCGGCATACAGGCCGTACGGCGCCTTCTGCGGCGAGTTCTGGCCGTGCGGCAGTGCACCCGGCAGGGCTTCGGTGGCGAACTCGTTGCCGAAGCCGCTTTGGTAAGCGGGCCGGTCCAGCGACGCGGGGGTAAATGCGTTCTTGGCCGTCGGGGCGAGCATGTTCATGGTTGAAGTCCTCAGTTGGAGGGATGCGTCAGAAGAAAGCGTAGTCGTTACAGCGTCATCAGGCGGGTTTGCGCGCGGCAAAGCGTGCGGCGTCCCGGCCACTGGCGGCCAGCGTCAACGCCAGCACCATGCCGAACGACACCAGTGCCGGCACCGCCGCTGCCGAGAACAGCGCCGGGCCGCTCCACTGCATGGCAATCAGTTGCCCGCCGATGACCGGGCCGATGACCGAGCCGATACGGCCCACGCCCAGGCTCCAGCCGATGCCAGTGGCGCGCAGTGTGGTCGGGTAATACGTGGCGGCCAGCGCATTCACGGCCGGTTGCCCGCCGACGATGCAGAAGCCGGCGACAAACACCACCGCTACCAGCATCGGCAGCAGCGCCGCCACATGGCCGATCAGCGCAACGGTGGCGCAGGCAATCAGGAAGCACACGGCCAGCACGCGCACAAAGCCCAGCCGGTCGATCATGCGGCCCAGCGTAAGCGTGCCGATCACACCGCCGACCTGCAGCGCGGTCGCCACCAGCACGGCGGTATCCGTCGGGTAGCCCGCATCTCGAATCAGCGTCGGCAGCCAGTTCGACAGGAAATACAGGTCGATCAGGTTCATGAAATTGATGACCCACAGCACCAGCGTGACCTTGGCGCGACCTTCGGTGAAGAGTGCTGAGACCGGCATGCTACGTGCCGGCGCTTCCGGCACCACGAACTGCGTCTGCGCATTCACTTGCAATTGCGGGGCGAGCTTGCCCAGCCAGCGTGCGAGGCGCTGATGTCGCGTTTGCGGGTCGCCCTTGAGAACGAGATATTGCAGGGATTCTGGCAGCCACAGCACCATCATCACGCCAATGGCGAGCGGCACCAGCCCACCCACCAGAAACACCGCGTGCCACCCAAAGCGCGACAGCAGCGCCGCACTGACGAACCCGCCTAGCGCCGCGCCCACGGTAAAGCCGCACGACACCAGCATCATCCACGTCACGCGCGAGCGCGCCGGGCTGAATTCGCCGGCCAGCGCCATCGCGTTGGGCATGATGCAGCCCAGCCCCAGGCCGGTGATGAAGCGAAGAACAAGCAGCGCCTGTACCGTCTCCACCTGCGTGGTGGCCAGCATGCAGGCTGCAAAGAAGAATGTGGCGATGATCAGCACCGGCCGACGTCCGAAGCGGTCGCCCAGCACGCCAAACACGAGCGAGCCGACCAGCATGCCGAACAGCCCCGCGCCGAAGACTGGCCCGAGGCTCGCCTTGGTGATCCCCCAATCCTTGATGATGGCCGGCGCCACGTAGCCCATGGCCTGCACGTCAAAGCCGTCGATGATCAGGCACAGCCCGCAGATGGCGAGCAGCAGTATCTGGAAGCCGCCGACTTTGCCTTGGTCGATCAGGCGGGCGAGGTCAATTGAGGCGGATGAGGCGGATGGCGCAGCGGGGGCAGGGCGCATGGTGGTCTCCGGTGGCGGCGTTGCCGCTCTGTTTTGGCTTTCTAGGTATGCGCGTATTGTCCGGATTGCGTGAAAATTTGGAATATCAATGCGAGAATGCATGCTATTGATATTGTGAATATTGAGGCGTCGAATGCTCAATCTGCGCGATGTGGACCTGAACCTGCTGGTGGTCTTTCAGGAAATCCTGCGTGAGAAGCGCATTTCTGTGGCGGCGGACCGGCTCGGCCTGTCGCAGCCGGCGGTGAGCAATGCTCTGGCCCGGCTGCGGCAGACCTTCGACGATGAGCTGTTCGTGCGCACCCCGCGCGGCATGATGCCAACCGCACTTGCCGAGCAATTGGCAGAACCGGTGGCCACGGCGCTGGACACCTTGCAGCGGGCACTGGGCCAGCGCACGCACTTTGAGGCGGCCAGCTCCACGCGCACCTTCACCATTGCCATGAGCGACGTCGGCGAGGTGTATTTCATGCCCGTGCTGGCGCAGCTGTGTGCCGAGCAGGCGCCCGGCGTGCGTATCGACACCCGGCGCGCCGGCGGGTTCGACATGAAGGCGGAGATGGAAGCGGGTGCCATCGACCTGGCCATCGGCGCGTTCGATGATCTGTCGGGCGAGAGCGTGTTCCAGCGTCGCCTGTTCCAGCAGGACTACGTGACGATGTTCCGGCGCGGCCATCCATTGGGGGCGGGCGAGTTGACGCTGGAGCGCTTTCGCACGGCATCACACCTAGTGGTGGCGAGCTCAGCTAGTCCGTACAACGCCATTGGGCCGTTGCTGGACAAGGCGGGGATCACGCAATCCGCGCGCTTTTCGGTGCCGCACTTCGTGGCGGTGCCATACATCGTCAGCACCACAGACCTGGTGGTGACGGTGCCGCGCAAGCTGGCCGAGCGTGCCGCGCCGCCGTTCGGGCTGCAGTTTGTGGCGCCGCCGCTCAGGTTGCCGGCGCTGCAAACCAACGTGTTCTGGCACCGGCGCTTCCACCAGGATGCCGGCAACCAGTGGTTGCGCAATCTGGTTGCGCAGCAGTTTGCAGAATTGGAGGGGTAACGCGAGTCATCTCCGCATCCATGGAGATGACTCGGCGGGCCGAATCAATCGGCGAGCTTGCCCTTGCCCATGACCTCCAGCATGCGCACCGTCAGGTACAGGCGAGGCACCACGCTGTCGAGGTCGGCCCATTCGTCTGACGAGTGCAGCCGATCGCCAACGATGCCCATGCCGTCCAGCACGACGGGCTTGCCGCTGTTCGGGTGGTAGGCGAAGCCGGCATCGGTGCCGTAGCGCATGGCCACCGGCTTGATCGACTTGCCCAACTCCTTGTAGATGCCATCGGCAGCAGCGGCCAAGCGGTCGCTGTCGGCATTCCGGCTGAACGGCGGGCGGCGGTTCTCCACCTTGACCTTGACCTCGGTGTCGGCAATCAGCTTTTTCTGGATGATCTTGTCGGCATCGGCCTGCACGCGCTGCACTTCGGCCACGTCGGCCATGCGCATGTCAGCGGTGGCGGAGGCCGCCTCGGGGATGATGTTGACGCGATCGCCCGAGCGCACCACCGTCCAGTTGACCGTGGTGCCCTTGGCCGGGTCGCCCAGATCCTTGAGCTGCACGATCTGGTTGGATAGTTCCAGTGCGGCGTTGCGGCCGGCTTCCGGCGCGGAGCCTGCGTGCGATGCACGGCCCTTGACGTCCAGATGCACATAGGCGATGCCGTTGGTGGCCACCGTCACCACGTCGGCCTCGGGCGGTTCATACACCAGCACGTAATCCTGATCGGCTGACAGCTTGCTGATCAGGCTGCGTGAGCCGAGCGAGCTTTTTTCCTCATCGGGGTTGAACAGTACGGTCAGCGTTTTGTAGTCCTTGAAGCCGCGCGCGCGGGCGATCTCCAGCGCGTAGAGGATCATCAGCGCACCGCCCTTGGCATCGGCCACGCCGGGGCCGGTGGCCTTGTTGCCGGTGATCTTGAACGGACGCTTGGCGGCCTCGCCGACACCGAAGACGGTGTCGTAGTGAATCATCAACATGATGTTCTGCGTGCCGGTGCCTTGCAGCTTGCCAATCACGGCCTTGCCTGCGGCCGGCGGCGCGGCAACGATCTCGACGCTGGCGCCGAGGTCTTTCAGATGTTGTGCGAGGATCGCCTCGACTTTCGCCAGCCCATTGGCATCGTCGGTGCCCGTGTCGATATTGACCAGCGTGGCCAGGTCTTTGACGAAGGCATCTTTGCGCTGTTGCGCGGCTTGGAGCAAGGCGCTATCGGCGTTGGCCGCTTTGGTGGGCTGTGCGAATGCGGTGGTGGCGCAGGCCAATGCCGCAGCCAGTGACATCAGTTGTCTCTTTTTCATCGCTGTTTGTTCTGATGGAGGGGGCGATTGTGAAACGGGTGCGCATCGCGCCGATCAACAATCGCGAGGAATTATCGCACTGGGTTTTCACAAGGTGTGCAGGAGGGGCGCTTGTTGGAGCGTCAAGCTTCCCGATCGGGTACTTACAGAGCACGACTCGCCGCCACGCGTTGGTTTGCAAGCATCGCGCGGCGAGCCCCCAAGACCTACCAGAATGATGTGCCCTGCACGGTTGACCAATCCGTCCTATCCTCTGCGCTGTTTCCAATGCGCGAGCCTGTGCTCGGCATTCAATCACCATGTACCGGAGTGGATCACATGCGCTACAACATGTTGGGACGGACAGGCCTGTTTGTGTCGGAACTGTGCCTTGGGACGATGACGTTCGGTGGCAATGATGGCATCTGGCAACACATCGGGGATTTGCAGCAGGCGGACGCCGAACGGCTGATTGGCCGCTCGCTTGAGGCCGGGATCAATTTCATCGATACCGCGGATGTGTACGCGAACGGCGTGTCGGAGAAGATCACCGGGCAGGCGCTCAAGAACCTGAAGGTGTCGCGCGACAGCGTGGTCGTTGCCACCAAGGTGTTCGGCCAGACCGGCGAGGGCGCAAACGCACGTGGTGCGTCGCGCTATCACATCATGGATGGGGTGAAGGCAAGCCTGGCGCGCCTGCAGCTCGACCATATCGACCTGTATCAGATCCACGGCTTTGACCCGGCCACGCCCATTGAAGAAACGGTGCGTGCGCTCGACACGCTGGTGCAGCAGGGGCATGTGCGCTATGTCGGTGTATCGAACTGGGCGGCCTGGCAGATCGTCAAGGCGCTGGGCATTGCTGAGCGCCTGGGTTGTGCGCGCTTCGAAAGCCTGCAGGCGTACTACACCATCGCCGGCCGTGACCTGGAGCGCGAGCTGGTGCCGATGCTCCAGAGCGAAGGTCTGGGTCTGATGGTGTGGAGCCCGTTGGCCGGTGGCCTGCTCAGCGGCAAGTACACCCGTGAGCAACAGGGCGAGCAGGGCAGCCGCCGCACGACGTTCGATTTCCCGCCGGTGGACCGCGAGCGCGCCTATACCTGCATCGATGCCATGCGCGTCATGGCTGATGCGCGCGGCGTGTCGGTCGCGCAGATTGCGCTGGCTTGGCTGCTGCACCAGCGCGTGGTGACCAGCGTGATCGTCGGTGCCAAAAAGGTCGAGCAACTTGACGACAACATCGCCGCCACCCAGGTTGAGCTGACGGCGCAAGAGCTGGCGCAGCTCGATGGTCTGAGCAAACTCCCCGCCGAGTACCCCGGCTGGATGCTGGAGCGCCAGGGTGAATACCGGCGCGGCCAGCTTGCCGGCACGCGGCAGGCCGGTCGCTAAGCACCGGACGCAGGCTCGAACCGTTCGCCCTTGAACACACGGCGCGGGTTGCCGCGCGCCACCTGGTGATGAAGCGCGCGCCGGTCCGCACGTTGCGCGGCATGCGTCGCCGCATCATGGTCCGCCAGTTTGTGTGCGAGCAGCAGCACGGCCAGCCGCTTGTTGGCGTGCTGGCTGCGCTCGGTCTGCACCTTCACGCTGATGCCCGTGGCGATGTGCGTGGCGCGCACGGCGGATTCCGTCTTGTTCACGTGTTGCCCACCCGGGCCGGACGAGCGCGTGGTCTCAAAGCGGATCTCGCCGGGTAGCGTTTCCGATGGCGCCGCGCAACGTGCCACGCCGAAGAACCAGTTCTTGCGTGCGTGCCGTGTGCCGTTTGCGCGATAGGGGCTGGGGCACGTCCATTGCATCGTGCCCTCCCATGCGCGCGCCACGGCGTCTTCGGCATCGCCCTCCAGGCTGACCAGCGCGGAACGCAGCGTGCCGGCACGTTCGCCGTCCTCCTGTTCCACCAGTTCGAGTTGAACGCCTGCGTCTGCGGATTCGCATTGCAGGCGCATCAGTGCTTTCGCCACAGCCAGTTCGCATTCCGCCGGCCCCTGCGCAGAAGACAATTGCAGTAGCACCATCAGCAGCACTCCCCACGCGTCTTGTAGGTCAGCACCGGGCGCAGGCGCGCGAGCACCTTCACCAGGCCAGCGTCCACCAGCGGTGCAATCACGCTGTCGATCGACTTGTAGGCTTCGGGTGCCTCTTCGTAGATCAACTGCTTGTCTTCGCAGATGACGTGGCTGCCGAGCTTGGTCCGGTTCAGTTGCGCTGGCGTGAAGCGGCGCACGAGGCGATCCTTGCAGTCGCTGCGCATCCACTTGCGGCCTGCGCCGTGCGCGAGCGAGAACAGACCGTGCTCGCTCGGCAGCGGGGCGACGAGGTAGCTGTAGTCCCCACGCGAACCGGGGATGACGACCACACCCGCATCTGACGGCGTTGCGCCCTTGCGGTGCAGCCAGCCACGTTCGCCATGGACCGTGGCCGGTGCGACAAAGTTGTGGTGTACATCGAGCAGGGGTTTGCCTTGCGCGTGCAGGCGGTCCAGCATGCGGCGCGCGATCAGTTCGCGGTTGGCCTTGGCAAAGTGCAGCGCTGTGTCATGGCGTTGCAGGTAGGCTGCACACGCCGGGTCGTCCTGCGACAGCCCGCTGTGGCCATGCGCACGAACTTGTTCCTCCAGAATCGCCTGGCCCAGCCCGCGCGAGCCGCTGTGTGCCAGCAGCAGAAGCTGACGCGGGTTCAAGGAAATGCCACCCGCTTCGTCGTAGATGTCATCCACGCGCAGCAGTTCGGCAAAGTGGTTGCCACCACCGATGGTGCCCAGTGCGGCGTCAAAGCCGGTGTCCGGGGGAGCCAATGCCGCTGCCAGTTCACGCCAGCTTTCGTCGAGCGGCGTATCGATGTTGCCAAGTCGCTTGTCGAGCTTGTCCAGGCTGACCTTGTTGGCATCGATATCCGTTGCCCACAGCGTCATGCCGCAGCCGATGTCACCACCGATCAGCGCCGGATACAGGCGGCCGACTGAGAAGAACGCCGCGCCCACGGGGTAGCCGCGGCCCGGATGCAGGTCGGGCATGCCAGCCACATGGCGCATGCCGTCGAGTGCTTTGGTGGTTTGAAGTTGTCGGATCGCATCGCCTTCGATCCAGGTGTCGTCCGAGGCGATCAGGGTGCCGCCATCGAACAAATGCAAGATGCAATTGCCCATGAGTGTTCCATATCAGGTCTGAAAAAAACGTCTGATGTGGCAGGCCGGGGCCCGGGGCAATGCGAAGACGCTGTGAGTTACAGCGCGAGAGATTCGATCAACCCAGGCAAGGGCCTGCAAAGGGGAAAGCAAGGTGACGCATGATTTTTTTTCCTCCTGTGCAAATTGGTTGATCGGTAAGCGGAGCGGATACTAGCACCGCACTTTGCGCGGTCGCAAGTGCGATGCCGTGCGAGTGTTGGATTGTTGAAACGCGATGGCGCTGACTTACGCGGTGCTTGCGGGCAATGCCAGCCGCGCCGCCGCCAACGCCTCGCGCAGCACGACCATGTCGCCGATATGGTTGGCGAGCAGCAGGATGAGCTGTGCGTTGAGCATCGCGCTTTGCTCGTCGCTCAGGTTGCGGTGCGTGTCGATCAACGCCTCGTAGAAGTCGTCGGGGCGGGGCAGGTTGGGTTGAGTGTTCAGCGGCATGGTGGTCGGCGTTGCGCTCAGGCGCTGGGTTCAGACGATCGCGGTGGCGCGCGGCGTTGCGGTGGATGCCGCGTGGCCGCATGCGCGAAGCACGGCAGCCGTCAGCTTGGCAGGGTCGAGCGCGCGCCAGCGTGCGCAGACGTGCTGGTCCGGGCGGATCAGGTAGGTCGTGCCGGGCCGCGCGTCATAGCGTTGTGCGACAAGGCCATCGACGTCTTCGAGCGCGGTCACGTTGGCCGAAACCGTGCCTTTGCCACCGGAAGGGAAGATCGCCAGCGTAGGCAGCGGTAGCGCATCCACATGCTCGCCGGCACCGCAGAAGCGCAGCACGGTAAAGCCGTCGCGCATATGGGAGAGCAGCCAGTCAGCATGGCCATCGGCACTGCGTACCGGCGCGTCCAGAGCGACCGCACCTGGCACCAGCGCGCTGGCGAACGGTGCATCATCAGGTGTCAGCAGCGGCGAGTCTACGAGCACCGTCGGCATCGACAGCCGCCCGCTGTTGACCAGCGTGCGCGCAAACGGATAGTGCTTGGCCAGCCGCAGCGTGGCATCGCGAAAGAGTCGGCTGACGGCGCTCTTTGGAGTGATGAAATCGGTCGAACGCGTGGAGTGACGGATGTTGTCGTCGGCGGCGAATTCGCGCTCGCTTGCATAGGTGTCGAGCAGCGCGGCGGGGGCGTCGCCATTGAGGACCATGCGCAGCTTCCACGCGAGGTTCTCGGCATCTTGCAGGCCGCTGTTGGCACCACGCGCGCCGAAGGGCGACACACGATGCGCCGCATCGCCGATGAACAGCACGCGGCCATGGCGGAAGCGGTCCATGCGCTCACATGAGAACGTATAGACGCTGACCCATTCCAGTTCAAAGTCGACGCCTTCGCCCAGCAATGCACGCACACGCGGGATGACGCGCTCGGGTTGCTTCTCGGCCACCGGATCAGCGTCCCAGCCGAGCTGGAAGTCGATGCGCCAGACGTTGTCGGGCTGGTGGTGCAGCAGCACAGACTGGTTCGGGTGGAACGGCGGATCGAACCAGAACCAACGCTCGCTTGGGAACGGCGCGTCCATGCGCACATCGGCGATCAGGAAGCGATCCTTGAACGTCTGGCCATGCGCTTCCAGGCCCATCATGTGGCGTACCGGGCTGCGCGAGCCATCGGCGGCGACCACATACTGTGCACGCTGCGTGTAGGTGCCGTCGGGCGTCTCGATGGTGAGCGTCACGCCATCGGCATCCTGCGTGATGCCCGTCACCTTGTTCTTCCAGCGCAGCGCGATGTTGGGCAGCGCCTGGGCGCGTTCAGCGAGAAAGCCTTCGACGTAGTACTGCTGCAGGTTGATGAACGCGGGGCGATGGTGGCCGGCTTCGGGCAGCAGGTCGAAGCTGTAGAGCAGTTCGTTCTTGAGGTAGACCTTGCCAACGTTCCAGCTCACGCCCTTGTCGACCATGCGGTCGCCGCAGCCAAGGCGGTCGAAGATCTCCAGTGAGCGCTTGGAAAAGCAGATGGCACGCGAGCCGGTGGACAGCGTGCAGTCGTCATCCACGACCACAACGGGCACGCCCTGCTGCGCCAGGTCGATGGCCGTGGCGAGGCCAACGGGCCCCGCGCCGACGATCACGACGGGGCGGGGCTCGGTCGCCGCGCCAGGCTGTTGTTCAGCGCACGGCGCGTACGCAAAAACGCGGTTCTGGAAATCGGGGTTCATGTCTCGCTCGCACCCGCGACGGTCGTGGCCGTCGCTTTGTTGGTGGAATCCGTTCACGGCAGAAGTGCTGCTATGTCAGTTCTGCAGTGCGGCCCACATTTCCTGATCGCGCTGGGCGGTCCAGATGCGCGGGTGCTTGATGCCGCTGGCTTCGTCAAAGGCGCGCGTCACGTCAAACGGCAGGCAGTGTTCGTAGATGAAGACGTGGCCGAACTTCGGGTCCATCGCGGCGCGGGTGTGCGCCATGGCGGCCTTGAGGTCCATCTTCTGCGCCACGGCTTCGCGGCCGCGCTCGAGCAGCGTCGAGACGAAATCGCGGGTGTAGGCGAGGCCCTTGTCGACTTCGGCGGGGTTGAGCAGCGCCGGGCCGCGGCCGGGCACCAGTTTGTCGGCACCTAGTGCACGCAGCGCATCCAGCGTGGCGGGCCACTCTTCGAGTTGCGCGTCACCGCAGTAGCAGGCGGCGTCGTATTCAACCAGGTCGCCCGAGAACAGCACCTTCTGCGACGGAATCCACACCACCGTGTCGCCCTTCGTGTGGCCGGCGCCCAGGTGCAGGATCTTCACTTCCAGCTTGCCGAGGAACAGTGTGAGTTCGCGCTCGAACACCAGCGTCGGCCAGGTCAGGCCAGGCACGGTTTCGACACCCGCGAACAGGCGCGGGAAGCGTTCGATTTCCGACTTCATATCCGCCTCACCACGCTCGACGATCATCTCGTACGTGCCGCGGCTGGCGATGATGTTCTGTGCGCCTTCAGCAAAGTAGGCCGATGCGCCCAGCACGCGCACCGCGTGGTAGTGCGACAGCACTACGTGCTTGATTGGCTTGTCGGTGATGGCGCGGATGCGTGCGATCAGGTCTTGGGCCATCGCCGGGGTGGCGGTGGTGTCGACGATCAGCACCGAGTCGTCGCCGATGATGACGCCCGAGTTTGGGTCGCCCTCGGCGGTGTAGGCGTAGGCGTTGGGAGAGAGCTGGGTGAAGGTGACTTGTTTGGCCTCGAGGTCGGCTTGCGAGGCGAAGGCTTTGGCCATTCTGTCACTCCTGTCGTAGTGAATTACGGTTGGGGGAATTTCTTTCGGTGGCGAAGTTGCCGTGAAAGCGCGGTTGGGGGCACGCAGATGTCAGGCAAGACCGAACGTTGGCCATCATAGACCGCACGGTTGGGTGGCGCGCCTAGGGTATACGTTGATTATGATTGGAAGCATTGTTTCTACAATGCGTAAAAATTAAAACACCGTTAGCGGCGGCGGTCCGCATGCTACGCTCGCAGCACTTGTCGCCTCCGGCACCGCCCGGTGCACCCCAACTTGCGCCCCCCACGAGGACATGGAGACCACTGAAGTCGAAGACGATCTGCCACCCGATGGCGATGCTGACGATGCGCGCGCAAATCGCGACCGTTCTGGCATCCAGTCCATCGAGGTCGGCACGCAATTGCTGGTTGCGCTGACGCACGCCATGCGCGCGATGGCGCTGGGTGATCTGGCACGTGCAGCGGGCATGCATCCGTCCAAGGCGCATCGCTATCTGGTGAGCCTGCAACGCGTGGGTGCTGTCTCGCAAGACCCGCTCACCGGCCGTTATGAGCTTGGGCCCTTTGCGCTGCGTCTGGGGTTGGCGAGTCTGAACCGCACCGATGCCATCGTCCGCACACGGCCTTTGCTGGCTGGCATGCGTGACCAGACCGGCCACACCATCGGCATTGCTGTGTGGAGCGATCGCGGCCCAACCGTCGTGCACTGGGAAAAGGCCGGTGGCGCACCTGGGGTGAACCTGCGCATCGGTGACGTCATGCCGATGCTCAATTCCGCGACTGGGCGCCTGTTCGGTGCGTATCTGCCGATCGAGCAGACACTGCCGCTGGTCGAGCGCGAACTGCACGAGCGCGCCAGCGATGATCTGCCGGGCCTGCCGCGCTCGCTGACGGACTACTACCGTTTATGCGAAGACATTCGCCGGGAAGGCGCGTCGTGGGTCTCGGGCAGCCTGTTGCCCGGGGTGAGCGCGCTGTCATTACCGGTGTTTGGCGAGCGTGGGCAACTGGAGCTGGTACTCATCGCGCTGAACCTGCAGCCGCTCTTTCATGCGGAACGCGGCGGCGAACTGGAAGCCACGCTGCGGGCCTTCGTGACACAGCTTTCTGCCATGCTGCGGGTGCCGGCACCGGAACCGGCCAAGGCGGGCGCCCGTCGAGCCCGTGCGACGCGTTAGCGGTTCTTAGGGTTCTCGCCAATTTTATCCTTTCGTAAGAAATTTACTATCTCGTAACTCGTGGCGCCCCCTCGCGCTTTTTGTGCTTCCACGCGAATCCCACGACTACAAGAACGAGGAGACTCATGGACTTGTCGATTGCCGCCATCCTGGCGCAGGACGGCGTGACATCAGGCGCGATCTACGCGCTCCTGGCATTGGCGCTCGTGCTGGTGTTTTCGGTCACGCGTGTGATCTTCATCCCGCAGGGGGAGTTCGTCGCCTATGGCGCGCTCACGCTGGCAGCCATTCAGGCCAACAAGGCGCCGCTATCGGCGTCGATGCTGGTTGCCCTTGGCGTGCTGACCTTCCTCGTCGAGATGGGCCGCACGCTGCTGCAGCCCGAGTTGCGCTTGCATGCGTTGCGCACGGGCGCCATCTACGCGGGCAAGTACCTTGTCTTTCCGCTGGCGGTGTACGCCGCGGCCAGCATGCTCGCGCCGATGACGCTGCCAATGGCCGTACAGGTGGCGCTCGCACTGCTGATCGTCATTCCGATGGGGCCGATGATCTACCGCCTGGCCTACGAGCCCCTGGCCGAAGCGAGCACGCTGGTGCTGCTGATCGTCTCGGTGGGCGTGCACTTTGCGATGGTGGGGCTGGGCCTCGTGATGTTCGGCGCAGAAGGCTCGCGCACCGATGCGTTTTCCGACGCGCGCTTTGATCTGGGCGCGCTCTCGGTGTCGGGCCAGAGCCTGTGGGTGGTAGCGGTGTCGGTGCTGATGATTGTGGCGCTGTACTTCTACTTTGGTCGTACGGTGTCAGGCAAGGCGCTTCGCGCCACGGCGGTGAACCGCCTCGGTGCACGTCTCGTCGGTATCGGCACTACGCAAGCCGGGCGCTTGGCCTTTACGCTGGCCGCGGCGCTGGGCGCGCTGTGCGGCATCCTGATCGCGCCCCTCACCACGGTGTACTACGAATCCGGTTTCCTGATCGGCCTGAAGGGTTTCGTGGGGGCCATCGTCGGGGGGCTGGTCAGCTATCCGGTGGCTGCCCTGGGCGCGCTGCTGGTGGGGCTGCTGGAGTCGTATTCATCGTTCTGGGCGTCGGCGTTCAAGGAGGTGATCGTATTCACGCTCATCATCCCGGTGCTGCTGTGGCGGTCGCTCACCACCAAGCACGTCGAAGAAGAGGAATAAGCCGATGAACACGCTCACCAAATCTTCTGACCAGACCGGCCAGCGCGGCTGGTTCTCGCGTAACCGCGTGTTGACGGCTCTCTTCGTGATCGTGCTGGCGCTGGTGCCGGTGGTGCCGACGCCCGAGTTCTGGATCACGCTGTTGAATTACATCGGGCTCTATAGCCTTGTCGCGCTGGGTCTTGTGCTGCTCACGGGTGTGGGCGGGCTGACCTCGTTTGGGCAGGCGGCGTTTGTTGGCCTGGGTGCATACAGCACCGCCTATTTGACGACGCAGTACGGGCTGTCTCCGTGGCTCGGCTTGCTCGCCGGGCTGGTCATCACGATGGTCTGCGCTTATGTGATCGGACTCATCACGATGCGCATGTCGGGCCACTACCTGCCGCTGGCGACGATTGCCTGGGGCCTTTCGTTGTTCTTCCTGTTCGGCAATCTGGAGTTTCTGGGCAAGTACGACGGGCTGAACGGCATTCCCGTGCTGAACGTGCTTGGCAAGCCTTTGCAGACCGGGCGCGAGATGTTCTACCTGATCTGGGCCGTGGTGGTGGTGGCCGTGCTGGCGGTGCAGAACCTGCTGAACTCGCGCCCAGGCCGCGCCATCCGCGCACTCAAGGGCGGCGGCACGATGGCCGAGGCGATGGGCGTGAACACGGCGTGGATGAAGGTGGTGATCTTCGTGTTTGCGGCCGTGCTGGCGTGCATCTCGGGCTTTCTCTATGCGCACTTGCAGCGCGCGGTCAACCCGACGCCGTTTGGCCTGAATTACGGCATCGAATATCTGTTCATGGCGGTGGTCGGTGGCGTGGGCCATGTGTGGGGTGCGGTGCTGGGCGCGGGCTTGCTGACCATCCTGAAGGACAGCCTGCAGAGCATCCTGCCGAAGCTGCTGGGCTCCAACGGCAACTTCGAGATCATCGTGTTCGGTGTGCTGCTGGTGCTGTTGTTGCAGCACGCGCGCGATGGCGTATGGCCCTTCATCCGCAAGCTGTTTCCGTCGGCACCGACGGCCCGCGCGCCGGAAGATGCGCCCGCGCTCAAGCAGCGCGAGAAACCGCAGGCTGGCGAGTTGATCCTTGACGTGCGTGCTGCACGCAAGGAGTTTGGTGGCTTGGTGGCGGTGAACGACGTCAGCTTCCAGGTGAAAGCCGGCGAGATCATCGGTCTGATCGGCCCCAACGGCGCCGGCAAATCGACCACCTTCAACCTCGTCACCGGCGTGCTGCCGGTCACGCGCGGCGAGGTGCTTTACCGAGGCGAGCAGATCAGCGGTAAGCCCTCGCGCGAGATCGTCAAGCGCGGCATCGGCCGGACTTTCCAGCACGTGCAACTGCTGTCGGGTATGACGGTGCTGGAGAACGTGGCCATCGGTGCCCACCTGCGTGGCGATTTTGCGGCGCAGGGCGGGGTGCTCGCCAGCGTGGTGCGCATGAATCAAGCGGAAGAGCAAAAGCTGCTGTTCGAGGCACGCCGCCAGCTGGAACGCGTTGGCCTGGCCGATTGCATGTATCAGGAAGCCGGCAGCCTGGCGCTTGGCCAGCAACGGATTCTGGAAATCGCCCGTGCGCTGTGCTGCGACCCGGCACTGCTGTTGCTGGACGAACCCGCCGCCGGCCTACGTTACAAGGAGAAGCAGGCCCTGGCCGCGCTGCTCACCAAGCTCAAGGCCGAAGGCATGAGCGTGCTACTGGTCGAGCACGACATGGATTTCGTCATGAACCTGACCGATCGGCTTGTCGTGATGGAATTCGGCACCAAGATCGCCGAAGGTTTGCCGCAGGAAGTGCAGCAGAACCCGGCCGTGCTGGAAGCCTATCTGGGCGGCGTGGAATAAGGAGAGGGCGCATGTCGATCATTCTCGAAGTGAAGGACCTGCATGTCCGCTACGGCAAGGTGGAAGCGCTGCACGGCGCCAACTTGAAGGTGGAGACCGGGCAGATCGTCACCGTCATCGGCCCGAACGGCGCGGGCAAGTCGACCATGCTGGGCGCCATCATGGGCGCGCTGCCGACCACCGGTTCGGCCAATGGCGTGGTCTCGTATCTCGGTCACAACCTGACCGGGCTGCCAGTGGAAAAGCGTGTGGCGCGCGGCATGTGCCTGGTGCCGGAAAAGCGCGAGCTGTTCGCCACCATGAGCGTGGAAGACAACCTCGTGCTCGGCGCCTACCGTCGCAAGCGCGCGGGTGAGCGCAACTATCTGGACCAGATGGACGTGGTCTACGACCTGTTCCCGCGCCTGAAGGAGCGTCGCGTGCAGGAAGCCGGCACGCTCTCCGGCGGCGAGCGGCAGATGCTGGCCGTGGGCCGTGCGTTGATGGCCAAACCGCAGTTGCTGATGCTGGACGAGCCGAGTCTTGGCCTAGCGCCGCTGATCGTGAAAGAGATCTTCCACATCATCAGTGACCTGCGCAAAACCGGCGTGGCGACGCTGCTGATCGAACAGAACGCGCGCGCCGCCCTGCAGGTGGCCGACTACGGCTATGTGCTGGAAACCGGGGACATGACGCTCGAAGGCCCAGCGCAGGAACTGGCCGTCAACCCGCGCGTGATCGAGACCTACCTGGGCCTGGCAAAGAAGGCAGCCTGAGTGCTGCCGGGCGCGGGATCAATCGTCGTAGTCGTCGCGACGATGGTGCTTGCGCCATTCGCGCTCACGCCAGCGCTGCTCGCGCCACTGCTGTTCCTGCCATGCGCGGGCACGCGGGTCTTCGTAGTAGCCGGGCGGCGCAACCACCACCGGCTGCGGTGCAACATAGACAGGCGGCGCGTAGTAAGCGGGCGGCGGAGGCGGTGCGTAGACGGGGGCAGGCGCATAGACCGGCGCAGGCGCGACATACACCGGTCCCGGCACACCAATGCCGATATCAACATTCACTCGGGCCAGGGCAGCCTGGGACGACAGCGCCGCAATGGCGGCCAGCGCGCACAGCGCTAGGTTCTTTTGCATGATGGAAATCCTCGCTACGGCCGCACTGTAGTGGAACGGGGCGTGCGCAGTCTTACAGAAGATATACGGGTGTTACGAATTGTAATGGAGTGATGCGGCGAGCGCTCAGCGCAATGGGCGTTCCATCAGCTCAGCGTCGTCGCCGTAGACGCTGCGCAGCGCCGTCAACTGCGTGCTTTCCATGTGGGTGGACTGGTAGCCGAGGCGGCGCCAGAAGGCATCGGCACCTTGCACTGCCACCAGCCGCGATTGGCGCAGGCCCTGTGCCCGGGCGCTGGCGCACGCGGTTGCGTACAGTCGCTCGCCCAGGCGCTGGCCGCGGCCTGCCGGCGCAATGGCCATGTCATGCACGAACCAGAGTACGTCCGCTGCATCTGTCGCCGGCAGGGGGACGTGCAGTTTGGGTGGCGCCCATGCATGCCACGCATGCGAGAGCAGGTAGCCGACCACCGCGGCGCCATCCAGCGCGACCAGGCACATGGCCGGGCTGCGTGCCCAGCGGCTGGCAAGCGCATCGCCGGATTCCAGGAACCCATCGCCGTAACACGCCTGCTGCACGGCCAGAATGCCAGGCAGATCGGTATCGGCAACAGGTCGGATGATGAGGTCGGACATGGCGGGCAAGGGTGGCGGGAAGCCTCCGGAAAACCCGCAAGTCTACCGGACGGTCCCGGCGCCTCATGCCGTTTGCGCATAACCCGGGCGCACAACGCTATTCGCGGTGCAGTCCACGTATCCTTTGGATTCCTTGGCAGGGCAGTCCCGCCCGCCTCGAATCTCTCCCGCCCAGCATGTCCCGAATCGTCTTCCTGAACGGCCAATATGTGCCCGCCGCCGAAGCCACCGTCTCCATCATGGACCGTGGCTTCACCTTTGCCGATGGCATTTACGAAGTGACCGCCGTGGCGCGCGGCAAGCTCGTCGACAGCGATGCGCACCTCGCGCGCCTGACGCGCTCGCTGTCTGCCATCGACATCGAGAACCCATACAGCGAAGCCGAATGGACGCGCGTGTGCGAAGAACTGGTGGCGCGCAACGGCCTGGAAGAGGGTGTCGTCTACATGCAGGTCACGCGTGGCGTGGCCGAGCGCGACTTTGGCATTCCTGCGCAAATCACGCCGACAGCCGTGGCCTTCACGCAGGTCAAGACCATTGTCGACAGCCCGCTTGCACGCAAGGGCGCGACCGTTGTGACGGTGCCCGACCTGCGCTGGAAGCGTTGCGATATCAAGAGTGTCGGTCTGCTGCCGCAGGTGATGGCCAAGCAGATGGCCGCCGCCGCGGGCGCGAACGAGGCCTGGATGACCGATGGCGACCGTGTGACCGAAGGCGCGTCGTCCACCGCCTTCATCATCACGGCAGACAAGCGACTGATTACGCGCCCGCTGTCGAACGCTGTACTGCCGGGCATCACGCGTGTGTCGATCCTGGCGCTGGCGCGCGAGCATGGTCTGACGCTGGAGGAGCGCACCTTCACCGTGCAGGAAGCCCAACAGGCGGCCGAGGCGTTTTACACCAGCGCATCAACGTTTGTGATGCCCGTGGCGGCCATTGACGGTGTGAAGATCGGGAATGGCCAGCCCGGCCCGCTGACGCAGGCATTGCGCGCGCTGTATCTGCGGTTTGCCGGTATTGACGCTGCCGAACCGGTCGACCAGATGTGACGAGAACGGTTGAGCCTACGCGGTAGAATCGCTCGCTCAGTTTTTGCAGCAAGGCGAGACCACCCATGAAAACAGGAGGCTGGCGCCCGCAAAGCGCCATCGCGGCAACCCTCTTGGTTGTTGCGCAGTGGGCAGCAATGCCCGCGTTTGCTCAAACCATATCTACGTCGGCGGCTGCGCCGGCCATGTCCGCAACCCCGGCAACCCCCGCCGCATCCACAACGCCCGAGCGTGCCAGCGACGATACTCGCTGGCGCCGCTTCGTCGGCGCCACCGGCGTGGTGTCGTACGTCGACAAGCAATCCGTCCAGCCGCAGGTGGAGGCGCAAGCCGGCACACCCACCGTGCACTTCAATCTGTTGCGCAACGTCCTGCCCGATTTCACGATCAAGACGTCGGACGGCCAACCGATCCGTTCGTCGGTCAAGCAGGTGGTGCTCGACTGCGCGCAGCGCACCTACACGGTGATTGCGCAGACGCTCTATCGCACACGCAACGCCAGCGGTAACCCGCTCTACCAGATCCGCTATGGCGAAGATGCGCAAAGCCGCTCGCTTCACGCGGGCAGCGTGTTTGACTGGATTGCCGGGCGATTCTGCTCAGTGCAGCCGCACTGATACGCGAAAGCGCACAGGCAGCGTTTGATGCGCTGCCTCAGACCTGTATTTCTTCCTCGCGGCCCCGCGCATAGGGCTGTCGCTCCTGCTCAAGCTCCGGATATCGGTTTGAGGCGAAGCCCATGGCGGCTTCGTACGATCCGAACTGACTCGATTCTTCGGCCACGCCGTCGTTGACCAGAATCGCGTACCACTTCCCGTAGAGCGGTCCGTAGACCACCACTTTGCTTTTCATCGTATTGTCCCTGTCTTTGTATCGATGACCGGGCGTCGCGGTTTGCACGAGGCCGGCGGCTCGGGCTGTCCGGGCGCCAGGTCATGGCGGGCCGTCAGCGGTGTTATTGGCGGACGATGATTGCAGTGAGATGCAGGCACGTCAACGTTTGCGTTGGGCGCAATCTTCTAATGCAAAACATTAAATATGTGCCGTAGCAGTTAAATTTTGTGAAATTGACATCGCCGATGTGTAGCTTCTAAGGTCCACGGGCGTGTTGTGCGCCGCATGACTTGGCGCCTGATGTGATGTCTGTTTGTTTGGTCAAGCAGACAAGCCCGTAAGACCTTCCGGAGAGTCGCTGCCCATGGATTGGATTCACACCGTGTTCAAGAGCGTGCCGGAGACGGCGCTCTTTCTGTCGCTTGCCATTGGCTATGCGGTCGGCAAGATCAATTTCGGCAAGTTTCAGATCGGCGGTGTGGGCGGATCGCTGATTGCCGCGGTGCTGATCAGCCAGTTTGGCGTGACGATCGATTCTGGCGTGAAGAGCATCATGTTCGCGCTCTTCATCTATGCGGTTGGCTACGAAAGCGGGCCGCAGTTCTTTAGCTCCCTCAATCGCAGCACGCTGCGCGAGATCGCCATGGCGGTGTTTCTTGCGGTGAGCGGCCTGGTCACCATTCTTGTCTGCGGCAAGCTGTTCGGCTTCGACAAGGGGCTGACTGCAGGCATTGCGGCGGGCGGCATGACGCAGTCGGCTGTGATCGGCACGGCGGGCGATGCCCTGTCACGCATGGGCTTGCCGGCCGATGAGGTGGCACGCCTGCAGTCGAACGTGGCCATCGGCTATGCGGTGACGTACGTGTTCGGCAGCCTGGGCGCCATCATCATGTGCGTGAATATTCTGCCGCGCCTGATGGGGCGTGAGCTGCGCGACGATGCCAAGAAAGCCGAGCTTGAAATGGCCGGCGGCAAGCGTCCGCTGGAGCAGGGCGAGGTGGCGTCGCTGCCGGCGCTGGTCGGGCGCGTGTACGACGTGACCACGGGTGCGGGCAAGACCGTGGCGGAAGTCGAAACCACGTTGGATGACGGTATCACCATCGAACGCGTCCTGCGCAACGGCGAGGAAATCGCCATCGCGCCGAATCTGACGCTGCAACATGCCGATCGCGTCCTGCTGATCGGCCGCCGGGAAGCCGCTGCCAAAGCCTGGACGCTGCTGGGTGACGAGTCTGCGATGTCTTCCGACATGGACCAGCCGCTGCAGGTGCGCGACGTCGTGTTCACGCGCAAGGGCGCAAGCCACAAGACGCTGGGCGAACTCAAAGCGCAGGCCACGCGCGACATGAAGCATGGCGTGTACATCGCACGCATTACGCGCATGGGCAAGGCCGTGCCGCTGCTGGACGGCACCATCCTGCTGCACGGTGATGTCGTCACGCTGCACGGCGCACCGTCCGACATCAAGCGCGCGTCTGTCGAAGTCGGCTATCCCGTGCCGCCTGGTGACAAGACGGACTTTGTTTATCTCGGCCTGGGTGTGCTCGTCGGCCTGCTGATTGGCACGCTGGTGGCAAAGGTGGGCGGCATTCCGCTCACGCTGGGCAGTGGCGGCGGGGCGCTGCTTTCGGGGCTGGTGTTTGGCTGGCTGCGCGGCAAGCACCCGACCTTTGGCCAGTTGCCGAACGCGGCATCGCAAATCCTCAAGGACATGGGCTTGGCCGCATTCGTCGCATGCGTGGGGCTGGGCTCTGGCGCGCAGGCGTGGGCGACGCTGCAGAAGAGCGGCGTGTCGATCTTCATTGCCGGCGTGATCGTCACGATGGTGCCGTTGATCCTGACCTACCTGTTCGGCCGTTATGTGCTCCGCTACGACAACGTTGCCGTGCTGGCGGGTGCACTGTCAGGCGCGCGTTCGGCCAACCCTGCGTTTGGCGGCGTGCTGGAGAAAGCCGAGAGCAGTGTGCCGACCATCCCCTTTGCCATTACCTACGCGCTGGCGAACGTGCTGCTGACCCTGCTGGGTCCGCTTGTCATCGCCTTCGCCTGAGCGTCTCCTCGGCCCGCCACCGGCGTGGTGGGCTGCCCTTCGCCAACGCCGCATCCACGGGAACCTGCGATGACTACCAATCCGACGCAAAAATCCAAGGAGCTGGAAGCCCTTGGGCAACTGAGCCCGTTTGAACTGAAGGACGTGCTGATCCAGCTCGCGCAGAGCGATTCGCAACGCATCATGCTCAATGCCGGGCGCGGCAATCCAAACTTCCTGGCATTGGAGCCACGCCACGGTTTCTTCCAGCTTGGCCTGTTCGCGCTGGAGGAGTCCGAGCGCTCGTTCTCGTTCCTGGCCGAGAAGATTGGCGGCATCCCGACCAAGCAAGGCTTTGAGGCGCGCTTTGAAAGCTTTGCACGCCGCAATGCCGATGTGCCTGGCGTGAAGTTTCTGCATCACGCTGTGTCGTACGTACGCGATCAACTTGGCCTTTCCGCCGAGGACTTTCTGGCGGAGATGGTGAACGGCATTCTCGGTTGCAACTATCCGGTGCCTGACCGCATGCTGAAGATCAGTGAGCAGATTGCCGCGCGGTACCTGAAGCAGGAAATGATCGGCAGTGCGCCATTCGTCGGCCAGTTTGATCTGTTTGCCGTCGAAGGCGGTACGGCGGCGATGACGTATCTGTTCAGCACGCTCAAGGAGAACTTCCTGCTCAATGCCGGCGACAAGATTGCGCTGGGCATGCCGATCTTCACGCCTTACATCGAGATTCCGGAGCTCAACAGCTTCCAGCTTGTCGAGGTCAAGCTCAATGCAGACCCATTCAATGGCTGGCAATACACCGACGAAGAGCTCGACAAGCTGCGCGACCCGAGCGTGAAGGCGTTCTTCCTGGTCAACCCCAGCAACCCGCCGTCGGTCAAGATCTCCAAAGACGGCTTAAAGAAGCTCAAGGCCATCATTGATGAGCGCCACAAGGCCGGTAACGATCTCATCATCCTGACCGACGACGTGTACGGCACGTTTGCGGATGACTTTGTCTCGCTGTTTGCGGTGGCGCCGTACAACACGATCCTCGTGTATTCGTACTCCAAGTACTTCGGTGCGACGGGTTGGCGCCTGGGCACCATCGCCACGCATGAGAAGAACGTGCTGGACGATAAGCTGGCCGCACTGCCTGAGGACAAGCGCAAGATCCTGCACCAGCGCTATGCGTCCATCACGACCGAACCCGATCAACTCAAGTTCATTGATCGCCTGGTGGCGGACAGCCGTACCGTGGCGCTGAACCACACGGCAGGCTTGTCGACGCCACAGCAGGTGCAGATGGCGCTGTTCTCGCTGTACGCGCTCATGGATCAGCCGGATGCCTACAAGGCCGCGGTCAAACGCCTGGTGCGCGGGCGCAAGGCTGCCCTGTACCAGGCCCTCGGTATCGAGTGCGATGCAGACGAGAACGACGTCGCGTACTACAACATCCTCGATGCCGAAGTCGTTGGACGCAAGACCTATGGCGAGGCGTTCGTGCAGTGGTTCAAGACCAAGACCAAACCGGCGGATGTGCTGTTCCGCCTGGCCAAGGAGAGCGGTGTGGTGCTGCTGCCCGGCAACGGCTTCGGCGCACTCAACCCATCGGTGCGCGTGTCGCTGGCCAACTTGAACGAGCCGGACTACATCCGCATTGGCGCAACGCTGCAGCGCTTGCTGGAGGAGTATCACCAGCGCTGGCAGGATGAGGGCGGCAATTAACGCGTTTGCATGATCAGGCCGGCGCCAACGTGCCGGCCACACGGGCCCGTTGCAGTGCAGCGGGTTCGTTGCCCGATTCCACATAGTCGGCAAAGCGGCGGATGCAGTCTGCTACCCAGTCGGGCCGGCGTAGCGGCAGCCAGTGGCCGGCATCGATCTCGTGCCGCCAGTAGTGTGATACCCAGGCCTCCACCGCACGGGTGACGGCGGGGCTCACGTAGCGATCCCGCGTCGGCACGATCAACTGCACGGGGGCATGCGGCGCACGTGCCTGCGGACGGGCCAGCCGCTCGCGAAAATTGGCGCGGTACATCCGCACACCATTGCATGCGTCGCGCACCAGCGATGGCCGTTGCGCCGCACCGCGGATGCCCTCCGTCTTGCGCAGCCACCACGGCCATGCGCGCGCCATCCACAATCGCCAGGACCATTCCGGCACCAGCGGCAGGTGGAAAACCCCCACATACCACGACTGCAGCCGCTGCTTCCACACCGCGCGCTTGGCCGCCCAGGTGCCGGTGTTGAGCTGTGCCTGCATCCAGTGGCCGACGTGATCGAGGCACGGCCCCGAAATTGACGTGTACGAAGCGATGCGTCCGCGTAGCTTGTTCGTGGTGACTGATTCCCAGCTGTGGATCGAGCCCCAGTCGTGCCCGACCAGGTGGAACGGTTCTCCCGGCAGCAGCGCATCCGCCACCGCGGCGAGGTCATCGACGAACTGCGGGATACGGTAACCGGTGGTGTCGGCGGGGGCGTCGGACAGGCCTGCGCCGCGCACATCGAAGGTGATGACGCGGCTATGGCGCGCCAGCGCATCGCGCACGCCATCCCAGACCGAACTGTCATCCGGATAGCCATGGACCAGGACGACCGCCGGTCGCAGCCGCGCAGCCTCATCCCTGGGCTGGGTCAGGCGCGCATGCAGGCGCACGCCGCCCGAGCGGACGACATGGGAAGACTGCTGGATGGGCTGGGGAAGGCCGCGCGGTTGGCGCGAATCCGGATGCGCATCAGGGGGCGCGGGAGCGGTAGGCGTGGCCATCGGCGGGTCTCCATGTCGATCAAAGGTGACATTGATCGATGGCATGGTGGCGCCGCTATCTCGGTTTGGCAATGCGCAACTTCACTAACGTTGCATCGATGCACCGCCACAAAGAACGTAGCTTTTCGTGAAAAAGTTCCATAGAATGCGAACGCGAATTGTTCCTATTACCATTAATTGAGCGGCCTGAGTGAGCCTACAAGCCGCCGAGATCAGGGAAATGCAAGAAAAAAAAGAACGCGGAGGAGACGGCGCGCGCACTCGTCTGTTGGCGCGCGCGTCGTGGCGTGCAATGTGGATGGCAGCCTGCACCGTGCTGGTGACGGCCTGCGGTGGCGGAGATGGCGGGAGCAGCACAACGTCGTCGAGCACACCCTCAGCCAGCGCCTTGTCGCCGATGGCGCAGGTGGGCAAGCAGATTTTCTTTGATCAGGCGCTCTCTGCCTCGGGCAAGCAGTCGTGCGCGTCGTGCCACGATGCCGCGCGCGGGTTTACCGATCCGAACAACCTGGCGGTCTCGTTTGGCGGCCCGAACCATGATCTGCCGGGCCTGCGCAATGCGCCGTCGCTGAACTACGCGTCGTACACGCCCAACTTCAAGATCGATGCGACCGGCAAGGCGTCTGGCGGCTTTTTCCGTGATGGACGTTCGCCGTCCTTGGCAGACCAGGCGCAGCAGCCGTTCACCAACCCGTTCGAGATGGCGAACGCTTCGGCTGACGACGTATTCAAGACGCTGCTGACGCGCCCGTACCTCGACCAACTGACCGCGGTGTTCACCAAGGCCGGCATTCAGGACAGCGCGACAGCCATGCAGAGCATTGGACGGGCATTGGCGGCGTACCAGTCCGAAGACCCCAGCTTCCATACGTTCGACAGCAAATACGACGCCTACCTCGCGGGCAAGACCACGCTCTCGGATTCGGAAACGCGTGGCCTGCTGCTGTTCAACAACCCGACCAAGGGCAACTGCACTGCGTGCCACCTTTCGTCGAGAACGGGGACCACGCCCGCGCTGTTCACTGACTTCACCTACGACAACGTCGGCATCCCGCGCAACTGGAGCATTGCCGCCAACCAGGAAGGCACGACGCTGCCTTACGTGCCGAAGAACGGTGCGGCGCTGGGTGATCCGAACTACAGCTATTACGACCTCGGCATCTGTGGCCCGCTGCGCACGGACTTCCGCGTGGGTGGCTCGACCTGCGGCAAGTTCAAGGTGCCCACGCTGCGCAACATCGCGCTGACGGCACCGTACTTCCACAACGGCGTGTTCCAGACGCTGGATCAAGTGGTCGCCTGGTACGTCACGCGCGATACCGATCCCGGCCGCTGGTACGTCAAGGCCGACGGCACGCCCGACGTGCCCTACAACGATCTGCCGGTTGCCTTTGACGGCAACGTGAACGTGGCGGAAGTGCCTTACAACCCGGCCAAGGCGCCATCGATGACGAACCAGGAGATGAGCGATCTCGTGCATTTCCTGTGCACGCTCACCGATGGGTTTGATCCGGCCAATCCGTCGGCCTACAACGTGCCGGCGCAATGCGGCTCCACCGCGACCAGCGTGGGCGCAGCACGTATCCAGACCGTTTCTGCCAGCGGAGCCACGCTGGTCAAGACGGCAATCAACAAATAAATCGATTCAAAGACCAGGGAGCGTCACAGCATGAAACGAATCGCCCGGGCTGCCATTCCGGCCGCCGCCGCCATTGCGATGATGGGGGCTGGCGCAGCCAATGCCGCCACTACTGCGCAACTTGAACAAAAGCTCGATGCGATGGCCGCGCAGATCGAAGCGCTCAAGGCCGAGTTGAAGGAAGTGAAGTCGCAGAACGCGACGCTGGCCACGCAGCAGCAGACGCAAGCCAAGGCCCAGGCACAGCAGACCGCAGCCCTGCAAGACGTGCAGCAAACCGTGCAGACGGCGCAGTTGGCATCGACCAAACCTTCGCCGCTGGACAACCTCACGCTGTGGGGCTACGGCGAGATCAACTACAGCCGCCCGACCCGCCGCTCCGAAGACACCAAGATGGACTTGTCGCGCGCGGTGTTCGGCATCGGCTACAAGTTCAACGACAAGACTCGCTTCAACTCCGAGTTTGAAGTTGAGCACGCGATTGCATCGTCGTCCGATTCGGGCGAATTCGAGGTCGAGCAGTTCTACATTGACCACAAGCTGACCGACAAGATCGGCTTGAACGCCGGCCTGTTCCTGATCCCGGCGGGCTTCATCAACCGCAACCACGAGCCGACCAACTACTACGGCGTGCATCGCAATTTTGTCGAGACGCTGATCATCCCGAGCACATGGCGCGAGGGTGGCCTGTCGTTGTACGGCGATACCGACTTCGGCCTGAATTGGAACGTGGGCCTGACGACGGGCCTGAACCTGGCCAAGTGGAACTTCAACCCGGAGAACCCGCTGTTCAACTCCGCGCTGGAGATGCAGAACAACGGCGCGGGCCCGATGCAGCAGACGCACCAGGAACTGGGGCTGGCCAACGCGAAGAACCTGTCGCAGTACGTGGCGCTCAATTACTCGGGTATTCCGGGTGTGACGCTGGGCGGCTCGGTCTTCACAGGCAAGAGCAGCCGTGCGAGCACCGATGCCCCGCTGCCTGAACAGCGCGCCACACTGTACGAGGCGCACGCTCGCTGGACGCCGGGCAAGTGGGACCTGTCTGCCCTGTATGCGCGCGGCATGATCAGCAACACGGCTGCGGCCAACCAGTTGAACCCGGGCGCGGCCAACCCGATGCCGTCGGCGTTCTACGGCTGGTTCGTGCAAGGCGCTTACAACGTGTGGCAAAAAGGCGATTACCGTGTCACGCCGTTCGTGCGTTACGAGCGCTACAACATGGGAGAGAAGTACGCAGGCTTGGTGCCGGGCTTTGTGGCACCGGCAGGCTGGCCGTCGCTGTCTGACACGGTCTACACCGTGGGCGCGAACTTCTACCTGAACCCGAACGTGGTGTTCAAGGTCGACTACCAGCGCTTCACCAAGAACCGCGATTTCTCGCGCGTGGACCTGGGCCTGGGCGTGTCGTTCTAAGAACCTGCTCACGATCCTACTGCGCGGCCCGATCTTGGCCCTGCAATGCTCACCGTACCCATGTGCGGTTGCGCTTCTCGGGCCAACCTCGGGCCAACCTCGGGCCGCTCGCTACGGATCGTGAACAGGTTCTGAGTCGCCCCATTTTTTTGAGTGAACCGAAGGAGGCGCAAGCCATGCGTTATCAGCCAGTGCCCATCGTTCTCGTGTGTGCCGCCGCCATCGGTGCGCCGGGGGTGGTCGTCACGAACGCCTTTGCCGCAGACTATATGACTGCTGCAGAGGCCCAGAAATCGATCTTTCCCGATGCCACCAGCTTTGAGCCGGTGGCGCTTGCTCTGTCTGTCGACCAGCTCAAGCAGTTGGCCGATCGCGCGGGTGGCCCGGCCAAGCCCGGCGCTTGGCGCGTCTGGCAGGCCAAGCAGGGCGACAAGGCGGTCGGCTACGTCGTCACCGACGCTGTCATCGGCAAGTTCGAGCTGATCAACTACGCCGTGGGCCTGAACCCGGCGGGCGAGATCAGCGGTGTCGAAATCCTCACCTATCGCGAAAGCCACGGCTATGAAGTCCGCAACAAGCCGTGGCGTGCGCAGTTCCTGGGCAAGTCGGCCAAGTCGGCGCTGCGTGTTGGGGATGACATCAACAACATCAGCGGAGCGACACTGTCGTGCACGCACCTGACCGACGGCATCCGGCGCATTGCAGTGATGGCGCAGCTGGCGCTGGTCAAGGGCTGAGCCCGCGATGGAGCCGGTAGTCTGCCGGCGCGCGCGGCCGCTGCTGGGCACGTTGGTTGATGTGCAGGCCGAAGGGGCAGGCGCGCCGGCGGCCGTGGCGGTGGCATTCGAAGAGATTGCCGCCGTGCACACGCTGCTGAGCTTTCATGCACCGAACAGCGAGCTGCAGTTGATCAACCGTGCGGCGCCCGGCGCACGGCTGCACGTTGATCAACGAACGGTCACGGTGCTGCGCCTTGCCGCCGCGCTGTATGACGCATCGGCGCGCGCGTTCGACTGCCGTGTCGGCACACCTGAACAGTTGGCCGACACGCGTTTTCCTGTTGCCTTCGAGGGCGACATGCTCATCAAACAGACTGGCGCATCGATGGACTTGGGTGGCATCGCCAAGGGCTATGCCGTCGATCGCGCCATCGAGGTGATGCTGGCGCATGCCATTGAACGCGCAGTCGTCAATGCCGGTGGTGACTTGCGCCACTGCGGTGTACGGCCGATGGCGGTGCAGGTGCGCGACCCGCGCAATGCGGCGCATGTGGCCACGACGGTAATGCTCGACAATGCGGCGCTCGCCAGTTCCACTGCGGGTGGTTTGGGTGCGCATGCTGGCAGCGTGTCACGCATTCACGATGCCGATCGAACTCATCTCCCAGCGCTTGCCGGGGCAACCGTGCAGGCACCTACCTGCATGCTGGCTGATGCGTTGACCAAGATCGTGCTCGCCACAGGTGATGTCACGCATCCGCTTCTGAATCAGTACGGCGCGACGGTGGCCGTATACTCGCCGGGTTAACCGGTTGCCCAGTCCGTCATGTCCGCCTCTCCCCGTTTTACCCACCATCTGCGTGAAAGCGCCTTCCGCCTCAGCCGCCGTCGGCGCTGGATGGTGTATGGCGTGTTTGCGGTGCTGCTGGTGACAGGGCTGGTCTGGCTGGCGCTGCATTTTCTGGATGACGGCAGCGAGGGCGGCATGCTGGCGCTGGCGTGGAGCATGAAGCTCCATGGCGCGGCGGCCATGGCGGGTTTGTATCTGTTCGGCATGCTGTGGGGCCCGCATATCCGCAATGCATGGGTGCGACGGCGCAATCGCGCGGCGGGCGCGGTGTTCGGCACGCTGACTGCCGTGCTGGTGGTGACGGGCTATGCGCTGTACTACGTCAACGGCGAGCTGCCGCGCCAGGGTGCGGAGATCCTGCACTGGGTGGCCGGGGCGGTGGTGGGCATCGCCTTGTGGGTGCACATCGTGATTGGCCGCCGCAAGCGCCGTGCGGTGTCGACCTTCCAGATGTGAGGGTCAGACGGGCAACTCCGGCCCGTCTTGCAACAGCGCGTCTTGCAACAGCGGGTTGGCCGCTGCGAATTCAGCCAGATGCTCCAGCAGTGCGCGCACCTTGCGCGGCAATTGCTGCTGCGGCCACACCGCATAGATGGTGCGCTGCGGCGTTTGCCATTCCGGCAGCACGCGTACCAGGCGGCCGGCTTCCAACGCCGCATGACACAGCGTGCGCGGGCAATACAGCAGTCCCTGTCCCGCCTCTGCCAGCGAAGCCGCCAACTCGATATCGTTCACGTCGCATTGCCCTTGCGGTTGCATCTCGATGGTCTCCTTGCCATCCGGCGAGGTGAAGCGCCAGGTGGAAATGGGCGATGCCACTATCAGACGATGCGTTTCCAACTCGTGCGGATGCGCCGGTGCGCCGTGCTCGGCCAGATAGGCGGGCGAGGCCACCAGCACGATCCCGATGACCCCCAGCCGGCGCTGCCGCAGCTTGGGGTCATCCTGCGGCCCGACACGGATGGCCAGGTCCGCACCATGCCGCCAGACATCTTCATTGCGATTGCTCAGCGACAGCTCCAGCCGGATCTCCGGCCACGCCGCCATGAAGCTCGCATAGGCCGGCCCCAGCAGCCCGCGTGACAGGTTCAGCGGCGCCAGCACGCGCAGGGTGCCCTTGATCTGGTTGAGGTCGTCGTCGAGTGTTGCGGTGGCTTGCGTGAGCGCGGTCAGCAGCGGGCGGCACTGCTCGTAATAGAGCAGGCCTTCCGGCGTGGGCTTCAGGCTGCGGGCGCTGCGCAGCAGGAGCTGGCAGCCGAGGGTGGCCTCCAGCTTCTGCAGGCGCCGCGTCAGGGTAGCTGCAGGCAGGTTGGCCTGGCGTGCTGCTGCCTGCAGGCTGCCGTGGTCCACGATGGAAACGAAGAGGGCAAGGTCGTCAAGCATGATTCCATTTTTGGAATTTAAGTTTCAATAAACATCTATAGTTTCTTGAAACGCGGTTGTCTAGCATACCGTCAATCACATTTGATGGCTTGCAAGGAGAACCGCCATGTCGATGCTTGTTTCGCTACCTACGCGCCTCCGTGTCACGTTTGCCTGGTTGATGTCTGGCCTGATGTCGCTGTTGATGACGGGCTGGATTGGCTGGATCAACGCCGGCTTCAGCGCAGACTTCGTCGCCCGCTGGGCGCATGCTTTCGTGCTGGCCTGGCCGGCAGCATTCACCATCGTGCTGATCGCCGCGCCCACCGTGCAGCGCCTGACGCAACGCCTGGTGCTGCCGGATGCGCTGCAGCCCTGACTGAAAAAGAAATCGGCCCACCGGGAGGACGGTGGGCCGAAAGTTGACAGCAGGAAAGACCGACCAAAATCGGTGTGACACGCAGGTTGGCGGTATGCGCATGTCTCAATCGCAACGTCACCAACCCAATCGCACATGACAACACTGACTCGGCAACCTTCGGTTGAACGCGCAGCGCGGATTCCCCAATCACGCTGCAAGCCCATCCTTGCCAAGCATTGCTGCCCGACGCGCCCTACCTGACACCCGACCGCCTCCACCTTGCACACTGGCGGAGTTCGTCGCCAAGCAGTGATTGCACTGTATGACCCGTCGGCTTTCGTCAAACTTTCGGAGGCGCTCAGGACTTACCCGCATGTGCGTGCCCCCGTGCGGCAGAATGGCAGCCTCATCACACGGACTGCCCACCATGCCCGCATCTGCCGAACTGCTGATCCGCCCCATCCGCCAAGACGACTACGACGCCTGGAAACCCCTCTGGGACGGCTACAACGCCTTCTACGGCCGGGCCGGGGAAACCGCCTTGCCCGACTTCGTCACGCAGACGACGTGGCAACGTTTCTTTGACGAGCACGAACCCGTCTACGCCATGGTTGCCGAGCGCGATGGCGTGTTGCTCGGCATCGTGCATTTCCTCTTCCATCGCAGCACGACGCAGGTGCAGATGACCTGCTATCTGCAGGATCTGTTCACCGTAGAGGCGGCACGCGGGCAGGGCGTGGGGCGTGCACTGATCGAAGCCGTCTATCGCCGCGCAGCAGAGGCCGGCCTGCCGCGCGTTTACTGGCAGACGCATGAGACCAACGCGACGGCGATGAAGCTCTACGACACGGTCGCGGAAAAATCGGGCTTTGTGGTCTACCGCAAGTTTCTGTAACGCTCGCGCGCTAGCCCGCCACGCGGAACACGCTGACCGCCCGCGCCAGCTCCTGCGCCTGCTCTTCCAGCGATTCCGCCGCGGCCGCGGCCTGTTCGACCAGCGCGGCGTTCTGCTGCGTCACCTGGTCCATCTGCGTGACGGCCTGGTTGACCTGCTCGATACCGCTGCTCTGTTCGGCCGAGGCGGCACTGATCTCGTCCATGATCTGCGTGACGCGCGCGATCGCTTGCACGATGCGCTCCATCGTGGCGCCCGCTTCGCTCACCAGCGTGGAACCCGTCGCCACGCGCTCGGCGGATTCACCAATCAGCGCCTTGATCTCCTTGGCCGCCGCTGCGGAACGCTGCGCCAGCGTGCGCACCTCGCCCGCCACCACGGCAAAGCCGCGGCCTTGTTCGCCAGCACGTGCTGCTTCGACTGCCGCGTTGAGCGCGAGGATGTTGGTCTGGAACGCAATCCCTTCAATCACGCCGATGATGTCGACGATCTTGCGGCTGCTGTCGCTGATCTCGCCCATGGTGGACACCACACGCGCCACCACCTCGCCGCCCTGGCTGGCCGTGCTGGACGCATCGCCCGCAAGCGCGCTGGCGTGGCGGGCGTTATCGGCGTTCTGACGCACGATGCCCGTGAGCTGCTCCATGCTCGATGCGGTTTCTTCCAGCGATGAAGCCTGTTCTTCCGTACGTTGCGACAAGTCTGCATTGCCTGCCGCAATCTGCTTGGAAGCCACGTTGATCTGCTCGATGCCGGACTGGATGCGCGCCACCGTGCCAGTCAGCGTGGATTGCATCGTATGCATGGCGTGCAGCAGGCTTGACCGGTCATTTGCACGCAGCGCAACCGGCACGCTCAGGTCGCCGTCGGCAATCTGCGTGCACACGGCGGCGGCATAGCCGGGCTCGCCGCCCAGGCTGCGCTGGATGTTGCGGATCAGCGCCAGCATCAGCAGCGTCAGCAGCAGGCCGATGGTCAGCACGATGGCCGTGCCCTTGATTGCGTTGTCGCGCAGTATGGCGTCGATGTCGTCGATATAGGCGCCGGTATAGACGTGCCAATCCCAGTCGGACAGGTACTGCGCGTACGTGAGTTTGGGAACCGGTTTTTCCGTGCCCGGGCGCGGAAATTCATATTCGATGAAGCCTGTGCCGACCCCGATGATGCGCTTGACCGCCTGCACGCCGGCCGGGTCGTTCAGGCTATCGACGTGTTGATTCTCTGAGGTCGGCTTGACCGGCAACAGCAGAATGATCTGCCCCGACGTCATCACGCCGATGTATCCGTTCTTGCCGAAGCGGATGGGGCGCAGCGCTTCCAGCGCGGCGCGTTTGGCGTCGTCCACCGGCATGGTCTGCTTGGCGGCGCGATCCTGGTACGACTTGATGACGGCCGTGGCGCTTTCGATCTGGTGCTGCAGGTCCAGCCGTTTCTCGTTCAGCATGGTGGTGCGGTTGGCCAGCAGGCCGATCGCCAGCAGCGCGCTCAGGCTTACCCACAGCAGCGCAAGCGTCGCGTACAGCTTGGCGTTCAAGGTCAGTCGTTTCATGTGGTTGTTGTTGTCTCGTGCGTGTCTCCGTCGCATTTCGGCCAGCCGCCAGCCAGCCGCCCCTTGTGTGCGACGAATAGAGATACGGCAACCAGTTGCATATCTGAAGAGACGTCCCTCGAAAGAGGGAGGGCCTGCGCGCCGCATCTTTCCGGCTACACCGGCTACTGCGTACGGGTATTGATGGAGATGGCTGCCGGTTTTGGCGCCGGCGTCTTGGGTAGGAGAGGAAGGAGGGGCGCTGTCGATTGATGCAGGGCTGGCCGACCTCGCCAAGACCAGCGCCCCGCGCGCCATCCGGCCGATCGGCCGGCTTCTGGCGCACCAACTTTTCACAAAACCATAGGGTATTCCCGCATCTGCGATTTCGAAGACGCGGTCTATAGTTGCACCTGTGTTCCAGATATTAACAGACGTTTCATAGGTAAAACAAGTGAAACGTGATGGAGTCGACAAATATGCAGCCGCAATTCAACCCCGACCTCGCTCCGTGGGAGCCGATTTCTCCAAACAACGTCGCTGGCAAGGGCCGTGTTGAGCGCCCGGGCCACGTCGCCAATCTGGTGTGGCAGACGCGTGCTGCTGAGCCGACGCCCTATGAGAACCAACTGGCCGATTCGCTGGAGGCGGCGTTCCTGGGTGGCGCGCAAACGCCGGCCGACATCGTCGTCGTGCTGAACGAACGTGGCCCGCGCAACGCCGCTGGCGGTGAGGCCTGGACGGAAGACGCGTTCCTGGCCGAAATGCGCCGCCTGGGCGCCTGAGTTCAGCCCGGTCTGATCACACACGATTCGACGCCGTACTGCCCGCAGAGGCAGCCGGCGCAACCCCATCAAGCGAGGCAAGCAATGGAAGGCAACAAGGAAGCGCAGAAGGAAGCGCGCATCAACACCGGTCTGCGCAACTACTGGTATCCGGTGGCGGCGTCGTGGAACGTGAAGAACGCACCGGTGGGCATCACCCGCCTGAGCCAGAACATCGTGCTGTGGCGTGATACCGCTGGTCAGGTGCATGCACTGGAAGACCGCTGCCCGCACCGTGGTGCACGCCTGTCGATGGGCTGGAACCTGGGCGACCACGTAGCCTGCTGGTACCACGGCGTTGAAGTGAACGGCCAAGGCACGGTCACGAGCGTGCCGGCTGTCGATGCTTGCCCGATGGAAGGCAAGACCTGCGTGCGCAGCTACCCGGTGCAGGAACGTGCCGGCGCCATCTTCCTGTGGTTTGGCGACAAGGCGCCGTCGGAATACGACGATGCTGTCGGCACGCTGCGTTTGCCGGAAGAGCTGACCAACGAAGAGCACAGCCACTTCCTCTGCTTCGCGCACTGGAACGTCAACTACCGCTATGCCATCGACAACGTCATGGACCCGATGCACGGCGCGTACCTGCATGCGGTGTCGCACTCGATGGCCAGCGGCGAGAAGAAAGCCGTGATGGAAGTGGTCGAAACCGAGCACGGGATCATGTTCCAGAAGACCGGCCAGCGCGGCGTGAACTTCGATTGGACCGAGTTTGGCGAGACCGGCACGATGTGGCTGCGCCTGTCGATTCCGTATCAGCCGAAGGTGGGCCCCGGTGGCCCGTTCACCATCATCGGCATTACCACGCCGGTGGATGAAGAACACTGCATCGTCTACTTCTGGCGCACGCGTCACGTGCAAGGCTGGGAGCGCGACGTGTGGCGCTTCCTGTATCGCAATCGCCTGGAAGGCCTGCACTGGGACGTGCTCGAGCAGGACCGTGTGGTGCTCGAATCGATGGCGCCAGAGGCGCGCGACCACGAAACGCTGTATCAGCACGACATCGGCATCACGCGTATCCGCCGCCTGCTGGCGCGCCGCGCTGCCGCCGAACTGGCCGATGCGCCGGTCGCCATGCTCAAGCCCATTGCTTCGGAAGCCCAACATGCCTGAGCGCAATCCAGCCACCGGACTGCTGGCCGGCCGCAAGGTGCTTGTCACGGGCGCCGCGCGTGGGTTGGGTCTGGCGTTCGCCAAGTCCATCGCCGAAGCGGGTGGCGCGGTCGCGCTGGCAGACATTCTGGGCGAGCGTGTGCAGGAAGAGGCCGCAGCATTGCGTGCGGCCGGCTTCGAAGCCCATGGCTTCACGCTGGACTTGGGTGACCCCGCTTCCATCCAGGCTTGTGCTGCTGCGGCTGCACAGGCACTGGGCGGGTTGGACGGCCTGGTCAACAACGCGGCCATCACCAACTCGGGCGGGCGCGATGCATCGTCCATCGACGTCGACACCTGGGACCGCGTGATGAACGTCAACGTGCGCGGCACCTGGCTGATGACGACGGCCTGCCTGCCGGCGCTCAAGGCGTCGGGCCGTGGCGCGATCGTCAACCTATCGTCAGACACGCCGCTGTGGGGCGCGCCGAACCTGCTGGCCTATGTGGCCAGCAAGAGCGCGGTCATCGGCATGACCAAGTCATTGGCGCGTGAATGCGGCGCAGACGGCATCACCGTCAACGCCATCGCGCCGGGACTGACGCTGGTGGAAGCCACCGAATACGTGCCGGCGCATCGTCACGCGCTGTATCGCGACCAGCGCGCCATCTCGCGCGACCAAGTGCCCGGCGATGTCTGCGGCGCCGTGCTGTTCGCGCTGTCCGATCTTTCCCGATTCGTGACGGGCCAGACACTGGCCGTCAACGGCGGTTTTGTCATGCAGTAACGCAAGCACATTCTGCAACCACACACCATTCAGAAGAGGCATTCGATGAGCGATCTCTCCGAACAACAGCAAGTGCAGCGCACCTGGGACCGCCCGGAAGGGGCGTCGTTTGAAGACTGGATGAACAGCCGCGTGGCGCGCTTTGCCACTCGCCGGTACGACTGGGATGCCCTCAAATTCCAGGCCGACTACGACCCGAAGTACCGCCGTGCGCAGATGCGCTACGTGGGCACGGGCGGCACGGGCGTTGCGGCGGACACCAACACGGTGCCGTCGGAGCACTTCACGTTTTCGACCATGGTCATCCCGGCCGGCCACGAAGGTCCGTCGCACCTGCACACTGATGTGGAAGAGGTGTTCTTCGTCATCCGCGGCAAGCTCAAGCTGGTGCTGGAGAAGGACGGCGAGCGCTTCGAAACCATCTTGACCGATCGCGATCTCGTCTCGGTGCCGCCCGGTGTGTATCGCGAAGAAATCAACATCGGTGATGAAGACGCGCTGATGTGCGTGATGCTCGGCGCCAAGAAGCCGATCACGCCGACGTATCCGCCCGAGCATCCGCTCACCAAGATCAAGCGTTGATGCCATGAGCACGCAGGCTGTCATGTCCTCCCACCCGTTCCGTGTTGCTGATGCACTTGCCGTGCTCGGCGCCGAGTTTGCCGAACACACCGTCGCGATCAACGAGCAAGGCGATCGCATTGGCTTTCGGCAATGGGGTGAGCGCGGGCCGGTGGTGGTGCTGTTGCATGGCATCAGTTCCAGCGCCGCGTCATGGCTGCCTTGCGCGCAAGTCCTTTCGCAAACCACGCGCGTGTTCGCGTGGGATGCGCCGGGCTACGGCAATTCGACATCGCTGCAAGCGCCGGCACCCCGCGCGGCTGACTATGCGGTGCGCTTGCGCGCATGGCTGGCCGCCCTGCATGTGAAGCCGGATGTGATGGTCGGACATTCGTTGGGCGCGTTGATGGCATCTGCGTATGCAGCCAATGCACCGGCGGCGATGCAGCCGAAGTGCTTGTTGCTCCTGAACCCGGCACAGGGCTACGGCCAGCCGGGGCAGGAACAGGCGTCCCGCACTGTGCAGGCTCAACGTCTTGCAACGCTCGATCAATTGGGCATCGACGGCATGGCGGAATCGCGCCACGCGCATCTGCTTCGCCCCGATGCCAGCAACGAAGAGCGCGCCTGGGTGCGCTGGAACATGAAGCGCCTGAACGATGGGGGCTACCGCCAGGCAGTGGCCATGCTCAGCGGCGACGACATTGGCGCCTATCTGCGCAAGCGCCCGGCATCGACACTCGCTCGCGTGGCCTGTGGTGATGTTGACAGCATCACGCCGCCGCAAGGCTGCGAAGCCTTGGCCGAGACGTTCGATCTGCCGTTCGCGCTCGTGCCGTCTGCCGGACACGCTTCCTATATCGATGCACCTGAAGCGGTTGCAGGCTGGATCGAACAAGCCGTCCTCTCTCAATCCCGAAACGCGTAAGCGCCAACACGTATGAGCAACGACCTCATCTCCGAAGACGTGCAGGAAAAGTACATCGTCCCCGGGCTCGAACGGGGCCTGCGCCTGCTGTGCGAGTTCAGCCACAAAGATCGCGTGCTGTCTGCACCGGAACTGGCGCGCCGGCTGAAGGTGCCGCGCTCGACTGTGTTCCGTTTGCTCACCACGCTCGAAGTCATGGGCTTTGTGGAGCGTGTCGACGGTGGCCGTGATTTCCGCCTCGGCATGGCGGTGCTGCGCCTGGGCTTTGAGTACCTTGCCTCGCTGGAGCTGACCGAGCTGGGCCGTCCGCTGCTCGATCGCCTGCGCGATGAAATCCACTACCCGTGCAACCTCGTGGTGCGCGATGGCCGCTCGATCGTCTATGTGGCGAAATCGGTGGCGCCCACGCCGTTCACGAGCTCCGTCAATGTCGGCACGCGCCTGCCTGCGCATGCCACCGTGCTGGGCCGCGTGCTGCTGGCGGATCTGTCACTGGCTGAGTTGCGCCAGCTCTATCCAGAGCCGCAGCTGGAAGTGTTTTCTGCCAACACGCCGCGCACGGTGGAAGAGCTGTTCGAGATGGTCCAGCGCGACCGTGACCACGGCTACGTACTGCAAGAGGGCTTCTTCGAAGCCAACATCTCCACAATCGCCGCACCCGTGCTGGACCGCGGCGGCAAGGTGGTCGCCGCGCTCGGCACGACGATCCCGTCGCCGCGCATCGAGCCCGCCCAGTTGGACACGATGATCGACAAGGTGCGTGCCGCCGCCGGTGAGTTGTCGTACCTGCTGGACTACCGCCCCGCCAGCGGCAAGGTCGTCAACCTGTTCCGGGAATGACCATGCCGATGATTGACCTGACAGGCAAGACCGCTGTGGTGACCGGGGGCTCCTCGGGCATCGGCCTAGCCACCGTTGAACTGCTGCTGGAAGCCGGTGCTGCTGTGGCGCTGTGCGGTCGCAATGCGGAACGTCTTGCACAAGCTGAACAACACCTGCGTAACCGATTCCCGAGCGCGAAGTTGTTCGCCGCAACCTGCGACGTGCTCGATGCCGCGCAGATGACCGCGTTTGCCGACGCGGTGGAGCAAGAGCTTGGCCCCATCGACATGCTGGTCAACAACGCCGGTCAGGGCCGTGTCTCGACGTTTGCCGACACCGACGATGCCGCGTGGACGCAGGAGCTGCATCTCAAGTTCTTCTCCGTCATCCACCCGACGCGTGCGTTCATGCCGCAACTGGAGCGCTCGGCGCACGGTGCGATCGTCTGCGTGAATTCGCTGCTCGCGCAGCAGCCTGAGCCGCACATGGTCGCCACGTCGGCGGCGCGGGCGGGCGTGCTGAACCTGGTGCGCTCGATGGCCACCGAGTTCGCGCCGAAGGGCGTGCGCGTCAACGGCATCCTGATCGGCCTGGTTGAGTCCGGCCAGTGGCGCCGCCGTTTCGAAGCACGCGCTGAAGAGGATCGCCACCTCGACTGGGCCGCGTGGACGCGCCGCCTGGCCACGCAAAAACATATTCCCCTTGGCCGCCTGGGCCTGCCGGAAGAGGCAGCCCGCGCCATTCTGTTCCTTGCCTCGCCGTTGTCTTCGTACACCACGGGCAGCCACATCGATATCTCCGGAGGACACTCCCGTCATGCTTAAACGACAACAACAGGAACAACAACTGGTCACGGTGGGCCACGCGATTGCAGCCTTCCTGGAATCCTGCGAGGTGAAGGCCGCCTTTGGCGTGATCTCCATCCACAACATGCCCATCCTCGATGCGATGGGCGAGCGCGGCAAGATCCGCTTCATCATGGCGCGCGGCGAAGCAGGCGGCACCAACATGGCCGATGCCTATGCCCGCACCACGGGTGGCCTGGGCGTGTGCCTGACCAGCACCGGTACGGCGGCGGGCAATGCCGCCGGCGCAATGGTCGAAGCCCTGACCGCCGGCACGCCGCTGCTGCACATCACCGGCCAGATCGAAACACCGTATCTGGACCAAAGCCTCGCGTACATCCACGAAGCGCCGGACCAGCTCACGATGCTCAAGTCGGTGTCGAAGGCGGCTTTCCGCATCCGCAGCGCAGACACTGCCATCAGCACGATGAAGCTGGCTGTGCAGACCGCGCTGACGGCCCCGACCGGCCCGGTGAGCGTGGAGATCCCCATCGACATCCAGGCCGCGCTGATCCCGATGCCGACCGACCTGCGCCCGCTGCTCGTGCCGCAGCATGTGCCGTCGGCGCATGCACTGGATGAGTTGGCCGAGCGCCTGTCGCGTGTGCGCCGTCCGATGCTGTGGCTGGGCGGTGGTGCCCGCCATGCCGCAAAGCAGGTCAAGCGCCTGATGGATCTGGGCTTTGGCGTGGTCACCAGCACACAGGGTCGCGGCATCGTGCCGGAAGACGATCCGCGCTCGCTCGGTGCCTTCAACCTGCACAAGCCGGTCGAAGCGTTCTATCAGACGTGCGACGCCATGCTCGTGGTCGGCTCGCGCCTGCGCGGCAACGAAACGCTCAAGTACGAACTGAAGCTGCCGCGTCCGCTGTACCGCATTGATGCAGATGCGTCGGCAGAAGGCCGCTGCTACGCCAGCGACTACTTCGTCTGCGGCGACTCAGCCCTCGCACTGGACGGTCTGGCCGACCGGCTGGAGAAGAAGATGCAGATCGATGCGGCATTTGCCGGCGACCTGCGTGGTGCCCATGAGACGGCAGTTGGCGCATTGGTCGATGGCCTCGGCCCGTACTCGAAGCTGGTCGAAGCGCTGCAGGCTGCTGTGGGCCGTGAGTTCAACTGGGTGCGTGATGTGACCGTTTCCAACAGCACCTGGGGCAACCGTCACCTGCGCATTTTCGATTCGCGTGCCGGCGTGCATGCGCTGGGCGGCGGCATCGGCCAGGGCCTGGCGATGGGCATTGGCGCCGCCATTGGTGCCGCGGCAACCGCATCGGGCAAGACCACCTTCTGCCTGGCTGGCGACGGCGGCTTCATCCTGAACCTGGGTGAGCTGGCAACGGCCGTGCAGGAGCGTGCCAACCTCGTCATCGTGCTGATGAACGACAAGGGCTACGGCGTCATCAAGAACATCCAGGACGCGCAGTACGGCGGCCGCCGTCATTACGTGGATCTGCATACGCCGGACTACGCGGCGCTCTCGCAATCCCTGCAACTGCGTCATCGCCGCGTGTCGGATCTGGCCGACGTGGGCAATGCACTGAACGAGGCAGCATCGGGCGAAGGCCCGTTCCTGTTGGAGATCGACATGCTCTCCATCGGCAGCTTCAAGACCATCTTTGCGGGCCCGCCGGTCAACCAGCAAGCCAAGGACGGTCAGGGCGAACGCGCAGCCGAGCGCACCACGGTGGTGGCGTGAGCCCGCAACCGAGCCAACCCAAGGAGCCGGACATGCTGCATGTATCGATGGTCGGTTGCGGAGCGATCGGGCAGGGCGTGCTGGAGCTGCTCAAGAGCGATCCGGACGTCTGCTTCGACGCCGTGATCGTGCCCGAGCACGCAATGGACAAGGCGCGCGAGGCCATCGCCCCGTTTGCCCCGAACGCGCGCGTGACGACGCATCTGTCGGCAGATGCGCATCCAGATCTGTTGGTCGAGTGCGCTGGCCATGACGCGCTCGAAGAGCATGTGCTGCCTGCACTGGAGCAAGGTATCGACTGCCTGGTGGTGTCCGTCGGTGCGCTGTCCGAGCCCGGTGTCGCCGAGCGGCTGGAAGCAGCGGCCCGTCGCGGTAATGCGCAGGTGCAATTGCTGTCGGGTGCCATCGGTGCCATTGATGCGCTGGCTGCGGCGCGTGTTGGTGGGTTGGATGCTGTGATCTACACCGGCCGCAAACCACCGCGCGCCTGGAAGGACACGCCGGCCGAGCTGCAATTCGACCTCGACGCACTGCGTGAGCCGACCGTGATCTTTGAGGGTAACGCCCGCGAAGCTGCGCGCTTGTTCCCGAAGAACGCCAACGTGGCCGCCACGCTGTCGCTGGCTGGCCTGGGGCTCGATCACACGCATGTGAAGTTGCTGGCCGATCCGACTGTTGACGAGAACGTCCATCACGTGGAGGCGCGCGGCGCCTTTGGTGGCTTCGAATTGACGATGCGCGGCAAGCCACTGGCAGCCAATCCCAAGACTTCTGCGCTGACGGTGTTCAGCGTGGTGCGTGCGCTGGGCAACCGCGCGCACGCCGTTTCGATTTGAGTGAGGCCACTGCGCCATGACTGTCTCCACCCTGAATCCAACCGCAACCGCTTTGCTGCCGATCTGCATTGCAGGCGAATGGCGCCTCGGCACCGGCGAGCGCTATGTCACGCGGTACCCCGCCACGGGCGAAGTCGTGGCTGAACTCAACGCTGCCAGTGTGGCCGATGTGGAAGAGGCCGTGGCCGGTGCCTACCGTGCCTTCCTCTCCAGCGGCTGGGCACAGCGTAAGCCGCATGAGCGTGCGGCTGTGCTGTACCGCGTGGCCGAGCTGATCCGCTCGCGCAGCGAAGCTCTGGCCCAGCGCCAGCGCCTGGACAACGGCAAGCCGATCAACGAAACGCGCGCCCTGGTGGCGAGTGCCGCCGCGACGTTCCAATTCTTCGGCGCTGCCTGCGAGACGCTGGAAGAATCGCTGACGCCTGCGCGTGGCGATTGCCTGACGATGAGCGTGCACGAGCCTATGGGCGTGGTGGCGGCCATCACGCCGTGGAACTCCCCCATCGCCAGCGAGGCGCAGAAGATGGCGCCTGCGCTGGCCGCCGGCAACGCCGTCGTCGTCAAACCTGCTGAAGTCACGCCGCTGATGGCGCTGGAACTGGCCGCCATCTGCGAAGAGGCGGGTGTGCCCAAGGGCATGATCAGCGTGCTGCCGGGCAAGGGTTCGGTTATTGGCGATGCGATTACCAAGCATCCGCTGGTGCGCCGCGTGTCGTTCACGGGCGGCACGAACACTGGCCGCCATATCGCACATATCGCGGCTGACAAGATGATGCCGGTGTCGCTGGAGCTGGGTGGCAAGTCGCCGACCATGGTGTTTGAAGACGCCGATCTCGACCACGCGGTCAACGGTGTGCTGTACGGCATCTTCAGCTCATCGGGCGAATCGTGCATCGCGGGTTCGCGTTTGTTTGTGGCGCGCTCGCTGTATGAGCCGTTCATGGACCGCCTGGCGGCTGCCGCAGCACGCCTGCGTGTCGGCAACCCGGCGGATGAGTCCACGCAGATGGGGCCGCTGATCACCGATCGCCATCGCGAGACCATCGAGTCGTACGTGGCGATGGGCGTGGAAGAGGGCGGCCACCTGCGCACCGGCGGTCTGCGCCCGGAAATCTCCGGTTGTGAGTCGGGCTACTTCTACACGCCCACCATCATCGAAGGCCTGACCAACAGCGCGCGCATCTGCCAGGAAGAGATCTTCGGCCCGGTGCTCGTCGCCATGCCGTTCGATGATGAAGAGGAACTCATCGAACAGGCCAATGACAGCGTGTACGCATTGGCCGCCGGCATCTGGACGCGTGACTACAAGCGCGCCTGGCGCATTGGCCGTGCGGTGCAGGCCGGCAACGTGTGGATCAACACGTACAAGCAGTTCTCCATCTCGACGCCGTTTGGCGGCTGGCGCGATAGCGGCCTGGGCCGCGAGAAGGGTCGCCTGGGCATCCTGCAGTACATGGAGCAAAAGAGCCTCTACTGGGGCCTGAACGAACAACCGCTGGCCTGGGCCAATTGAAGAATTGAAGCCGGGCAGGTGTGAGGAGACAAAAGAATGAAATCGCATCAACGCAACGCGCAAAGGAGCTCGCAATGAACTCAAGTGCGCAACGCTGGTTTGGCGTGGTCGTGTTGTTCCTGGTCGTCGCCATTTCGTACATCGATCGCATCAATATTGCGGTGCTGATCACGCAGCATGATTTTTTGCAGCATGTCGGCCTTGCCGCCAACGACCGCAGCGGCCAAGGGCTGCTGGCAACGGCGTTCATGGCGGGTTATGGCTTGTCCGCCATTGTGTTTACGCCGTTTTGTGCAGCGCTGTTTGGCGTACGCCGTAGCCTGATCTATGGGTTGGCGTTGTGGGGTGCCATCACCATGGTTTCGCCTTGGTTCAACAGCTACATGGAGCTGTTGACGTCCCGCTTCGTGCTTGGCTTTGCCGAAGGGCCACTCTTCTCGCTGGGCGCGTCTTACATCAAGGCCCATTTCGACAGCCGGGAAAGCGGCAAGCCCAACGCGATTTTCAATATGGGCACAGGTGTCGGCTTGGCGGTGGGCTATCCCCTGGTGGGCTACGCCATTGCCAGCGCCGACTGGGAAGCGTCGTTCCATCTGCTCGGCCTCCTTAATCTGCTCTTGGGCATTCCGCTGGTGCTGGCGTTCGTGCGCATGCCGGCTCGATACGCGGCCATCCCCAAGCCGGAGTCACTCCCTGCAGCGCTGAGCACGGTTGGCGAGATGTTTCGCGGTGCCTTCCACACGCGCCATATCCTGACCATGACGGTGCTGACCGCCGCCTTCCTTTCCTACCTGTGGGGCAGCAGCAACTGGTTGCCGACCTACCTGAAGGAAGCGCGTGGTTTCTCCCTGCGCGAGATGGGCTGGATGGCATCGATGCCGCAATACGCGGCGGTGCTCGGTGTGCTGCTGGGCGGGCTGTTGCTGGATCTCATTCCGCGCCGTCGCATTCCGCTGATCTTTGTGTTTGGCAGTCTGGGCGTGGCGGTGGCAGTACTGCTGGCCATCAATAGCACCGATCGCTATGCCGCCGCTTACTGGCTGACTGCTGCCAGCCTGTGCTGGGGCCTGCAGAGCCCGGCCATCCCCAGCACCGTGCAATTCAACGCCAAGTCAGAACATGTTGCGTGCGCGTTTGGTGTCACCAATGGTGTGGGCAGCCTGGTGGCGGGGTTCATGCCGGCCATCATGGGGGTTGTGATCGGGTTGGGGGGCGGCGGTGGGCTTGCTGCCGGTTTCGGCAGCCTGGTGGGCACCCAACTGATCGTGTTGCTGTGCGGCCTGGCTCTGCTGCGCAATGGTGAGGCGGTCACGCGTGCCGTCCCGGACGCCGCGCACTGACAACCCGCAACGAATCACAGCGCTCGCCGGCCACCCGAGGCCACGCGGCGCCAAGCAGGAGATGAAGATGAATACCATTCGAGGCATCGACGAAATCGTCTACGGTGCCGACGACCTTGCCGCCTGTAAGCAGTTCTTCCAGGACTGGGGCCTCACGCTGAAGGCAGAAGACGCCAGTGGCTTGCTGTTCGAAACACTCAACGGTTGCCGCGTACGCGTCAAGCGCAGCGACGATGCCACGCTGCCGCCGGCCATGGAGGCTGGCCCCACGCTGCGCGAAGTGATCTGGGGTGCGGATTCGCAAGCCGTGCTGGATCGTCTGGCCGACAAGCTGGCAGATCAGCCGGGCTACATCCATGCGGATGGCCGTGTTGGCTGTATCGACCCCAACGGCCTGGCTGTGCGGGTGCAACTGACCGCCAAGCACGACATCGATGTGCAATGCGCCGCGATGAACACGTGGACAGACAAGCCACGCCTCAATCAACCCAGCCCCATCTATGAACGCGCTACGCCCATCGAAGTGGGGCACGTGGTGTTCTTCGTGAAGGACGTGGAGACCACCGAGCGCTTCTACATCGAGAAGCTCGGCTTCGTACCGTCGGATCACTATCCGGGCCGCGGCGCCTTCCTGCGCTGCGAGCCGGAAGGCGGCCACCATGATCTGTTCCTGCTGCAACTGCCGCAGGCCAAGAGCGGGCTGAACCACGTCGCCTTTACCGTGCGCGATATCCACGAAGTGTTTGGCGGCGGCATGCATGTGTCGCGCTGCGGCTGGGATACACAGCTCGGTCCAGGTCGTCACCCGATCTCGTCGGCGTACTTCTGGTACTTCAAGAACCCCGCCGGCGGCCTGATCGAGTACTACGCCGATGAAGACCAACTGAATGGCGAATGGCAGCCGCGCGATTTCGAGCCCGGTCCGACCGTGTTTGCCGAATGGGCTATCGACGGCGGCATCGACGGCAATACGCGCCGGCAGAAGGATGCCGGCAAGGTTGAGGGCAAGTTCCTCACCGAGAAGCGCTGAACTGAAGTTGAGAGACGTGTCAGTCATGAGTACGAATCCCCCCCTCAACCTGCGCGTGCATGCCATGCGCTACGAAGCCCAGGGCATCGTGAGCGTGGAGCTGCGCGATGTGGACGGCAAGACCCTGCCCGAGTACGCACCGGGCGCGCATATCGACTTGCACCTGGGCAATGGCCTGGTGCGCAGCTACTCGCTGTGCGGTGCGCCGGAGGTGCGTGACCGTTATGTGGTCGGCGTGCTGCTCGACCGCAACAGCCGTGGTGGCTCGCGCTACGTGCATGAGCAACTGCGTGTGGGCTCGACGCTCAAGATTGGCGGCCCGCGCAACAACTTCGCGCTGGATGAAGCCGCGCCGCGCACGGTGCTGGTGGCCGGTGGGATTGGCGTGACGCCTATCGTGTGCATGGCGCGCCGGCTGGCAGAGCAGGGCAAGACATTCTCGATGCTCTACTGCGCCCGCTCACGCACCGAAGCCGCTTTTGCTGACGATCTGGCGGCACATGGCGATGCCGTGCGCTTTCACTTTGACGCAGACGCCGGCGGCCCGCCGGATCTGAAGGCCCTGCTCGCAGGCCATCCGGCGGAGACGCATTTCTACTGCTGCGGCCCCGGCCCGATGCTGCGCGCCTTCGAGGCCGCATGCGAAGCGCTGGGCTACACCAATGTCCACATCGAACGCTTTGCCGCGGATGCGGAAGTGTCGTCGGTGCAGGAGGGGGAGTACACGGTCAAGCTGGCGCGCACCGGCTCGGAGTTGTGTGTGCCCGCCGGCAAGTCACTGCTGGATGCGCTGCTGGAAGTGGGCGTGGAGGTGGAATACAGCTGCAAGGAAGGCGTGTGCGGCTCGTGCGAGACGCGCGTGCTGGAGGGGGAACCCGAGCATCGGGACAGCGTGCTCTCCAAGAGCGAGCGTGCCTCTAACCAGACCATGATGGTCTGCGTATCCGGCTGCAAGGGTAAGCGGCTGGTGGTTGATCTTTAAGCAGTTGAGCGCCGGCCTGACCAGCCGCGCGCTCTCTTTTTTTACGGTGCCAATTTCTTAAACATCGTTTCATAGGTGGAACGATCGATAACGGTCTGCCAATAGGCGGGCGATAACAACTGGCGGGGCCCGACACCCCGGCCAACGGAGGAAGCAAAAATGAGGAAGACACTGTTCGCCGTGGCGGCGATGAGCCTGGCCGGTACGGCTGCCGCGCAGAGCAACGTGACGCTGTATGGCAGCATCGACCAGGGCGTGGCCTACATCAACAACCTGAAAAGCGGTGCGACCAGCGGCTCTGCCATGCGCGTGGACCCGGGCACGATGCAGCCGGACCGTTTCGGTTTCCGTGGCTCGGAAGATCTGGGTGGCGGCACGCAAGCCATCTTCCAGTTGGAATCGGGCTTTCTGGGCGACACCGGCAACAGCGTGGTGGCGGGCAAGCTGTTCAACCGCGCCGCATGGGTCGGCCTGTCGAATGAGCGCCTGGGCAACATCCAACTCGGCCATCAGGCGGACTTCATGTTCGACTACCTGGGCCGCCTGAGCAACGGCTTCCAGCTCACCAACTTCTACCTGTTCCACCCGGGCAACTTCGACAACCTGGCCAACCAGTTCCAGATCGACAACGCCGTGCGCTATGTCTCGCCCATCTTCGGCGGGCTGCAACTGGGCGGCATGTACGGTTTTGGCGAGGTGCCGGGTTCGCCCTCGAAGAGCCGCAGCTACAGCCTGGGCGCGTACTACAGCAACGGCGGCTTCCGTGCGGCAGCGGCGTACACGGCCTCGAACGACCGCGCGCTGGACATTGCCGGTCGTCTGGGGATCACCAACACGCTGGGCACGACGCTGGTGCCGGGCGTGATGACGCCGATGAGCTCGGTCAAGTCGTTTGGTGCGGGCACGCTGTACCAGTTCAGCAGCCTGCCGGTGCAGATCAACGCGGTCTACACGCAGACGCGCATCACGCTGGGCGGCGCCAATGCCCGCTCGCAGAACGTCGACCTGGGCACGGCGTGGCACTACACCGCTGCGAATACGCTCAATGTCGGCTACACGTTCAGCAAGTACGAAAGCGCACGCTGGAACCAGTTCAGCGTGGGCAATGTGTATGCGTTCTCCAAGCGGACGCAAGTGTATTTGCAGGGTACGTATCAGCGCGCCTCAGGCGATGCGCAATCGGCGGCGATCAACGGCGTGGGCGTGTCGGCCAATCGTAGTCAGATCGTTGTCAGCACCGGGGTGCATCACTCGTTCTGATGGTCTGACGCGGTGCCGCGCTGCCAGACTGTCGTCTAGCGGTGCGGCGCCGCGCGCTCTCTAGGCCTTGCGCCGTGATTTGGCGGCAGGCAGCGGCATGGCGTTTGCCACCGCTTCGCGGCGCCGGGTGGATTCACGCACAACCAGGCGCGGTTCGAGCAGCGCATATTCGCCATCGCCATCCTGGCCGGCCAGCAGGTCGAGCAGTTTCTGCATGGCCACCTCACCCATGCGCTCGCTCTGCAAGTCCATCGTGGTGAGCGCGGGGGAGGAGTACTCCCCATAGGGCACGTTGTCGAAGCCCACCACCGATACGTCATCAGGCAAGTTGAACCCGAGTGCGCGCGCTTCCTTCATGAAGCCGAGTGCGATCAAGTCGTTGTAGCAGATCACCGCCTGCGGGCGTTTGGGCGCAAGCATGATGGCAGAACAGGCCTGTTCGCCGGCCTGTGCCGAGGGGGCGTGCGCGTCGTGAATGTCGACGGTAAGGCCGGCCTCCTGAAAGCACTCCGATACCCCGCGAATGCGCTCTGCATTCCAGCGTGACTGGCCGAAGCCCAGGTAAGCCACCTGGCGGTGGCCTTCGTTCAGCAAGTGTTTCGCCAGCATGTAGGCTGCCAGATGGCTGTCTGAGCCGACGCTGGGAATCTGCAGTTCACGTGTGCGGCCAAACAGCACCACCGGCTTGTTCAACTCGACCATCCACTGAATCGCTTCTTCCGGCATGCGCGAGCTGACGATCATGCCGTCCACGCGCTGTGCAAGCGCTTCGATCAACTGTCGCTCGCGCTCCTGGCTTTCTTCCGTATCCACCAGCAGCAGCGTGTAGTCATTCTGCAGGGCAATCCGGTTGGCGCCTTTCACGATGTTGGTGAAGTGCGGATTGCGGATGTCGAGGATGGCCAGGCCGATGGTGCGTGTCTTGCCCGTGATCATCGAGCGCGCGAGCGGGTTGGAGCGGTAGCCGAGCTGTTCGATGGCGGCCTTGAGCTTGGCTTCCACCGGCGCGGAAAAACGCTGCGCGCCGTTCATATACTTCGACACGGTGGCCACGGATACCTCGGCAGCGGCTGCAACGTCTCGAATGGTCGGAGAGCTCTTTTTCATCGGGTGGCACGTACGTGCAGGGGAGGGGCGAGAGAGTAGGCCGCTGCACGAAAACGGCAGCGGCCAATGGTGTGGAATTATAGGTGGAGAACGTTTTCCACCGGTGCGCATTGGCGTGGATGGCGTGGATGGCGCACCGTGCTGCGCCAGTACCCTCAGGCGACGGTGTGGTCCGCCATCAGTTCGAGCGCGCGCACCATGGCGGAGTGGTCCCATGCCTTACCGCCGTTGGCCGCGCACACGCTGAAGAGCTGTTGTGCACTGGCGGTGTTGGGCAGGGCGATGCCGAGCTTGCGCGCGCCGTCCAACGCCAGGTTCAGGTCTTTCTGGTGCAGTTCGATGCGGAAGCCCGGGTCGAACGTGCGCTTGATCATGCGCTCGCCATGCACCTCCAGGATGCGCGACGAGGCAAAGCCGCCCATCAGCGCCTCGCGCACGCGCGCAGGGTCGGCGCCGGCCTTGGACGCGAACAGCAGCGCTTCGCCCACCGCCTCGATGGTCAGTGCCACGATGATCTGGTTGGCCACCTTGCAGGTTTGTCCGGCGCCGGATTCGCCCACCAGCGTGATGTTCTTGCCCATCAGTGCAAACAGCGGCTTGGCGCGTTCAAACGCCGCCGCCTTGCCGCCCACCATGATGGTGAGCGTGGCATCGCGTGCGCCAACTTCACCGCCCGACACAGGGGCATCCAGGTAGTCGGCACCGAGCGCTTCGATGCGCTTGGCGAAGGCCTGCGTCTCGATCGGCGAGATCGAGCTCATGTCGATGAACAGCTTGCCGGCGGTCAGGCCCTGGGCCACGCCATCTTCGCCAAACAGCACGTTGGCCACGTCCTGCGTATCCGGCACCATGGCGATGATGATGTCCGCCGCCTGGGCGACAGCCGCGGAATTGGCGACGACCGTGGCGCGTGCACGCAGGTCATCGGGCACCGAGTGTTTGCCACTGACGACAAGCGTGTGATCGCCCTTGAGCAGGTTGCGGGCCATATGGGCGCCCATGATGCCCAGACCGATGAAACCGATGGTTGCCATGATGTTCTTCCGTGTTGTTCAGTGCAGCGTTGGTGAGGATTCGTAGTGTGGCATCAGTAGCGCGGCTTTTTGCGTGTCCAGTCGGGGCGGAACTTGCGCATCTGCGAGACATCGTCGCGGTTGGTGATGCCGCAGCGCAGGTACTGCTCGTGCAGGGTGGCCAGCGCATCCTGGTCAATCTCGACGCCCAGGCCCGGCGCGTCGGTCACGCTCACGCAACCACCCTCAATGGCGATCTTGCCGCCCTTGAGCACTTCGTCGTCCTGCCACGGGTAGTGCGTGTCACAAGCGTAGGTCAGATTGGGTACGGCGGCGGCCAGATGCGTCATCGCCATCAGGCTGATGCCCAGGTGCGAGTTGGAGTGCATCGACAGGCCCAGTCCGAAGGTCTCGCACATCGCCGCCAGCGTCTGCGTGGCGCGCAGGCCGCCCCAGTAGTGGTGGTCAGACAGCACGATCTGCACACCATTGCGTGACACGTTGCGGCGGAACTCGTCCATGTCGGTCACCACCATGTTGGTTGCCAGCGGCAGGCCGGTGGCCTTGTGCAGTGCAGCCATGCCCTCCAGGCCCGGGGTGGGGTCTTCGTAATACTCCAGGTCGCCCTGCAGAAGCTCGGCCATGCGGCTGGCCGTCTCCAATGACCAGTTGGCGTTCGGGTCGATACGCAGCGGGTGGTTGGGGAAGGCGCGCTTGAGCGCCTTCAGGCACGCCACCTCCACCTCGGGCTCCAGCGCGCCGGCCTTGAGCTTGATGCTGCCGAAACCGTACTCGTCGATCATCTTGCGGGCCTGTTCGACCATCTGCTCGGCGTTGAGCGCGGGGCCCCACGCGTCGGGCTTGTACGACGGGTCGACATCGCTGGCGAACTTGAAGAACAGGTAGGCGGAAAACGGCACCTTGCGACGCACGGCGCCACCCAGCAGCGCGTGCACGGGAATGCCGAGCGAGCGCGCTTGCAGATCCACGAACGCCACCTCGAACCCGCCGAACACCTTGCGATCCCCCTTGCTGGCCGCGGAGCCCGGCGCGACGTCCAGTTCGACGCCCTGCGACACCGGAGCACCTGCCGCCGCCACACGCTGCCACAGACCGTTCAGGTCAAACGGGCTCAGTCCGATGAGGGAATCCTTCACGCGCAGCAGGCCTTCGAGCACCGGCTTGTCGCCGTAGGTTTCGCCCAGGCCGACGAGCCCGTTGTCAGTCTCCACCTCGATGATGGAGCGCAGTGCAAACGGCTCGTGCACGCCGCTGGCGTTGAGCAGAGGCGGATCGCTGATGGCGATGGGAGTGACGCGGACGGCGGTGATCTTCATGGCGGGCTTCCTGTTGCGGATGGGGCGGCTGGTCTGCCGCTAGGAATATTAGGGTAACGTTTTCCTATCGTAAACAATTTTCCTGAAGGCGTAAACCGAGGGGTCAGCTGCCTGGCTTGCAAAGAAAGTACAGAGGCTGAGTTCGGCAGAAAGCGGGAAGGAGAAAACAGAATTTTTGCGTATCTAAGCCATCTTTGACTGAGTGGTGATGCAAGGATGGCGGTACGTTCCGGTTGGTATGAGCGGAAAGGTGGCGAGCGAATCGCTTTGGGGAAGCCCTCTGACGACGGATGCGGGTTTTCACGAATGCGGAAATTTAGGAAAACGGTTGACTTGATTTTGGTCGGTCCCTATAGTTTGGAAACCGTTTTCCAAGAAGTTCTCTTTCAACCGCTTCCTCGCTATGCACACTCAGTTCGATTTCCACGGCAAGTTGGCTGTCGTGACCGGCGCCAGCGGCGCGATCGGCGCAGCCATCGCGCGCGAATTCCACCGTGCCGGCGCGCACGTGGTCGCCACCGGCCGCAATCGCCAAGCACTCGATGCCCTGAGCAAGAGCCTGGGTGAGCGCTGCGACATCGTCATGGGTGACATGGCGGATGGTGCGCATCGCCAGGCCATCATCGACCGCTCGGCAGAGCGTGGCGGCATCGACGTGCTGGTCAACAACGCCGGCATGACCCAGACCAAGAGGCCAACGGCAGACGGCACGCTCACGGATTTCGACGAGATCGTCTCCGTCAACCTCCGTGCCATGTACGCGCTCAGCCTGGATGTGATCCGCGGCTGGATCGGGCGCGCGCATCCGGGGGTCGTGGTGAACGTGTCGTCGCCGGGGGCGCAGCGTGCGCACCGCAACAACGCAATCTACGACATCAGCAAGGGCGGCGTGGATGCCATGACGCGCTGTCTGGCAGTGGACTTCGGCCACCACGGTATTCGCGTGAACGCGATTGCGCCGGCACAGATTCCGCATTCCCACACGAAGAACGTCGACCCGGCTGCCGCACGCGGCTTGCCGCTGCCCCGTCATGGGTTGGCGGAAGAGGCTGCGCGGCCGGTGCTGTTTCTGGCGTCCAGCGCAGCGTCGTTCATCACCGGGCATGTGTTGCCCGTTGATGGCGGCCTGCTCGCGCAGTTGCGGATGCCCGCCACCGCGTAAGGGTAAGGGGCAGTGCAGGGCTGGCGCGGCTTGCCCGAGCCGGGGCGTGGAAGTTGATGAACGAGCACGGCGCCACATACGTTGGACGCCGGGCCGACAGAACAAGCAGGAGACAAGATGAAGATCACCAGGGAACGCACGCGCCTGTTTGCGCGGCTGATGGCATCTGGCGCGGCATGCGCGGCACTGCTCGGATTCGCATCGCACGTGCAGGCGCAGACCACGCTGCGTGTCTGGACGCGCTCCAACCCGGATGCGCGCACGACCTACGACAACATCGCAGCCGCGTTCACCAAGAAGACCGGCATCAAGGTCGAGTACTTCAATGCGATGACGGACTACGAGCAGCGTCTGTCGCGCGCCATTGCCGGCAATGACTTGCCCGACGTCATCATCAACGACAGCTCGTCGCTGGGTCTGATGATGAAGACCGGTGTGGCTACCGAGATCGACCGGGCGGGCTTCCCCGGCGGCGCCGATATCCAGGACCGTGCCTGGCAGGGCGCGCAGGGCTACAACGGCAAGTACTACGCGGTGCCGGTGTCGGTGCAGTCGTTCGTGTTCTTCATCCGCAAGGACTGGCGCGAGAAGCTCGGCTTGCCGCAGCCGAAGTCGTGGGATGACATGGCGAAGCTGGCCAAGGCCTTCACCACGATGCAACCGGCAGGCGCCGGCAAACCGGTCTACGGCTTTACGTTCCCCGCCTCGGCCACGCGTGGTTACACCACGTGGTTCATGAGCAGTTTCCTGTGGCAGGCGGGTGGCGATTTCATCCGCCCGGATGGCAAGGGCAAGTTCCGCGGCGCGCTGGATGAGCCCGCCGCCGCCAAGACCGTCGCCTACTTCCGCCAGATGCTGTGCACCGACAAGGTGACGCAGCCGGGCGCCATCAACGCCACCACGGCCGATGCCATCGCCAGCTTCCGTTCCGGCCAGACGGGCATCTTCTTCAGTGGCCCGTATCACATCGCAGTCGTGGATCAGGAGCCGGGCCGCGACAAGATCGAGGTGGTTGCACCGCCGCCGGGCCCGGCCGGCAAAGCGGACAGCCTGGGCGAAGGCGAGTTGGCGTATGTCACGCGTTCGGCCAACAAGCAGGCGGCGCTGTCATACATCGCGTTCCTCACGTCGCCGGAAGGGCAGAAGTTGGGCATGCATCCGGGCGGTTTTCCGGTGGTGCGCCTGCCGGTCAACAAGACGGTTGATGCCGGCAAGGTCTACAACGACCCGCGCTGGCAGACGGTCGAAACCGTGTACGAGAAGAGCGCGCACTACGCACCTGCCATTCCTGACTGGATGAGCATGCGCCAGCTCACGGCCGACGGCCTGAACCGCATCCTGGCCAACTGCAGCAGCGATATCGATGCCGGCCTGAAAGACCTGAACAAGAAGGTCAACCAGGAACTGGCCCGCCAGCGCGTGGCTGCAAACTGATGGCGGGCTTGTCATGCGACTCACCATGAAACGCAACGCGCGCGGGCTGGCCACACGCCATCCGATCGTGCCGTGGCTCTTCCTGTTGCCGGCCATTGCGGTGTTTGTCACGTTCAAGTTCGTGCCGATGCTGCGTGGGCTGGAGATGAGCTTCTACCAGGTGCACTTCGGCTCGGATTGGCAGTGGGTGGGGCTCGAGAACTTCGAGCGCGCCTTTGCCGACTCCGATCTGCATGCGGCTGTGGTGCAGACGGCGCTGTATGTGGCGGTGTCGGTCATCGCCTCCGCCGCGATCGCCTTCTTCCTGGCGCTGGCACTGGAAGGCCCGGCGCGCCATTTGCGCATCATCCGCACGGCGATGTTCCTGCCGGCCGTGACGAGCGCTGCCGTGGTCGCGCAGATCTGGCAGATCCTGCTGGCGCCCACGCCGGAGGGCATCGGCAACACGATCCTCGGCTGGTTTGGCGTGGCACCCGCAGGCTTCTTCTCCGACCCCGATCTCGCTCTCGGCTCGCTCATCGCCATGCAGATCTGGAAGACCGTGCCCTACGACATGATGATCTTCATCGCGGGCCTGACCGGCGTGAACCGCGAGCTGTACGACGCGGCCGCCGTGGATGGCGCACGTTGGCACCACCGCCTGTGGTACGTGACGCTGCCTGCCATCCGCCACACCTTCGTGATCGTGGGCGTGCTCGGTTTCATTCGCGGTGTGCGCGTGTTTACCGAGGTGTATTCGAGCACGGGCGGCGGCCCTGGCGGCGCTACCGAAGTCGTCATGACGTACGTCTACAAGGCCGGCTTCGTGCAGTTCGACTACGGCTATGCCTCTGCCGTGTCGTGCCTGCTGTTCCTCTTCACGGCGGTGACCACCGTCACCTACTTGGCCCTGCGGCAGCGGAGCAAACGTCATGAGCGCTAAACCGATCGTTTCCGGGCAACCCGTTGCCATGGCGCCTGCGCAATCCGGCGTTCGGCTTTCGGGGGTGGCCGGTACGGCTGTCCGCTGGCTGCTGTACGCAGTGGTCGTGGCTGTGTTTGCCGGCCCGTACTGGGCAATGATCGCCACCGCTTTCAATGCCGATACCGTGCAGCCGGGCCAGCTCCAGTTGTGGCCGTCGCACCCGTCGCTCAAGCATTTCGTCTATGCGTGGAGCGAGGCTGGCGCGTGGCGCAATCTGCTGAATTCTTGCGTGGTGGTGGTGGGCGGCCTGGCATTGCAGATGACCGTCAGCGCGTTGGCGGCCTATGCACTGGCCCGCAAGAAGTTTGTCGGCGCGGGCATCGTGAGCCTGTTGTTCCTGTCGACCATGATGCTGCCGGAAGAGGTCATCGCCATTCCGTTGTACCTCGTGCTCGGCAAGCTGCCGGTGGTGCACGCGAGCCTGTTGAACTCCTACCTCGGGATGATCCTGCCGGTGGCCGGCTGGGCGTTCTCGATCTTCGTGCTGACCGAGTTCATGAAGGCCGTGCCGATGGAGCTGGAAGAGGCCGCGCGCATCGACGGCGCAAGCGAGTGGCAGATCTTCTTCAACGTTGTGCTGCCGCTGGTCAAGCCGGCACTGGGCACCACGGCCATCTTCGGTTTCCTGATGATCTGGGACCAATACCTGCTGCCGCTCATCGTGGTCAACCGCGAGACGCTGTACACGCTGCCCGTGGTGCTGGCCTCGCTGCGCACGGACGAACACATTTCGCCCAACGTCTTCATCGCCGTCACGCTGCTGGCAATGATTCCCAGCGTGGGGCTCTACCTTGGCCTTCAGAAGCACTTCCAGCGCGGGCTGACGTCCGGCGCGTTGAAGGGCTGAGGCTGAACCCGGTAACCGATCAGAACAGAAAGAGGAGCGAACCATGGCTTCCGTGACCCTGGACGCAATCGACAAGCGTTTTGGTGACCAGCACATCATCAAGAACGTCTCGGTAGACATCCGCGACGGTGAATTCTGCGTGCTCGTGGGCCCGAGCGGCTCGGGCAAGTCGACGCTGTTGCGCATCATCGCCGGCCTGGAGGAAGTGTCGGGCGGCACCGTGCGCATCGGCGGGCGTGACGTCACGCAACTGCACCCGAAGGAGCGTGACATCGCGATGGTCTTCCAGAGCTACGCGCTGTATCCGCAACTGACCGTGCGCGAGAACATGGGCTTCAGCCTGAAGCTCGCCAAGCGGCCGAAAGCAGAGATCGATGCCATCGTGAATGAGATCGCGCGTTCGCTGGCGCTCGACAAGTTGCTGGACCGCTATCCGCGCCAGCTCTCTGGCGGACAGCGCCAGCGCGTGGCCATGGGGCGCGCCATTGTGCGTAAGCCGTCGGTGTTCCTGTTCGACGAGCCGCTCTCCAACCTGGATGCCGCGCTGCGTCACCACGTGCGTGCGGAGATCCGCGAGATGTACGAGCGCATGCGCACCACCTGTGTGTATGTGACGCACGACCAGGTCGAGGCCATGACGCTGGCCGACCGCATCGTCGTGTTGCGCGATGGCCGTGTCGAGCAGGTCGGCACGCCGGTCGAGCTGTATGACCGCCCGGTGAACCGGTTCGTCGCGCAGTTCATCGGCTCACCGGCCATCAACTTTTTCGAGGGCGTGGCCAAGGTGCGTGGTGACCAGGCCGCCATCCGCTGCGCGGAGGGCATCGAGATTGCACTGCCGGACCGCGCCCCCGTGCACGATGGCCAGGAGATCGTCTGTGGCGTCCGCCCCGAGCACATCCGCATTGGTGCGGACGATGGGGCGCAGGACATCCGGGTGAACGCCCGCGTGAAGAGCGGCGAGTTTTACGGCGCCGAGACGCTGCTCGTCTGTGACACCCCGGTCGGCGCACTTGCCGCAACCGGGCGCGACCGCCAGGCCTATGGCCTGCAGCACGGCGCGCAAGCCAGTCTCAGCATTCCGGCGGCGCATTTGCATCTGTTCGATCGCACGACTGAACTGCGGTTGAACTGAGAGACCGGTTTCCCGCAGTGGATCTGCCACGGGTGAAAACCACAACGCAATCACAAAGAAGACAGAGATCCACAAGGAGAAAGGAAATGGGTTTGAAGACGAAACTCTCTTGCGCAGCGGGCGCGGTGGCGGCGATGTGTGCGACCGTCAACGTGCATGCACAGAGTTCGGTGACGCTGTATGGGGTGATCGACAACACGGTCGAGGCTGTTCGCACCACGGGCGCCAACAAGGTGGGCGGCAACGTGCCGATGGCGGTGAAGGATTCCAGCAACAGCTCGCTGTGGGGCCTGCGCGGCAATGAGGATCTGGGTAACGGTCTGTCGGCCATCTTCCAGATTGAATACGGCTTCAATGCCGACACGGGTTCCGGCCCCAGCGGGCGTGACCAGTTCGTCGGCCTGCGCAGCGATAAGCTCGGCACGGTACAGATGGGTCTGATGACAACGCCGATGCGCGGCCTGGGCGGCAAGCTCAACTTTATTCCGGGCAGCACGTCGATTGCCAACAACATTGGCATCATGACTACGCTCAACGGCACGCAAACCAACCTGAACGCGCGCCTGGCCAACACCATTGAATACACCACGCCCGACATACTGGGCGGATTGAGCGCGCAGGTGGTGTATTCGCCGGGCGAGGGCGGCGTCGGCCCCACCAACAGCAGTGTGGGTGGCAGCGCGGGCAAGCCGATCAACGGCATGTATGCATGGGGCGCCGGGACGCAGTACGCGAACGGCCCGATCTACGCGGCCTATGCTTACGAAACGCGACGTGGCCAGGCATTGCTGGGCGCGGGCGCAGGCCTCTCGGGTGCAGCCAGCGCAGGCATGGGGGTCGCCGCAGCAGGCTACTCGAACGATTACGAACACCGCGTGGCCGTACGCTACGAAGCGAAGTGGCTGTCAGCAGGCTCGACCAACTTTTCGGTGGGCTGGGATCGGCTGGGCTCCAAGGGCATCTTTGGCACGGGCGCATCCACTGGCAGCGGTGAGACCTACCGTGACGCCTTCAGCGTGTCGGTCATGCAGAAGGTCGGCGCGCAGGATTTCATCTTCAGCTACTCGGTGGCGCGCCCGCTTAAATGCTCTGGCGCGGCGCAGTTCGGCCAGTGCTCGGATGCGCAGCGTGAGCACACTGGCGCCCAGCAGATGGTGTTTGCTTACCACTACTGGCTGTCGCAGCGCACCATGTTGCAGGCCTACGTCAGCCGCATTCACAACGGCTCGTTTGCCACCTATGACTATGACGTGAACCCGGTTGTCACTGCGGTGGCAAGCCGTACACCGGGCGGGTCGCCAATCGGTGTGGGTCTGGGTATCCGCCACTCCTTCTAACCTTCGGTGGGGCTTTTCCATGCAGCGCAACCGGTTCAAGGCACAGTTGCTCGCCCGCAAGCAGCAACTCGGCATCTGGAGCATGCTGGCCTCCAGCAATGTCGTTGAAGTCCTGACGCAGTCTGACTACGACTGGATTCTCCTCGACACCGAGCACGCACCCAACGAGGTGCCGATGGTGCTGGACCAGTTGCGCACGGTGGCCCAGACGACGATGTCGGCAGTGGTCCGGCCGAACACGAACGATGCGGTAGTGCTCAAGCGCCTGCTCGACATTGGCGCGCAGACGGTGCTGGTGCCCATGGTGGATACGGCGGACGACGCACGGCGCGCCGCTGCGGCAGTGCGCTATCCGCCGCTGGGCATTCGGGGGGTGTCGCTGGCCACACGCGCCAACCGCTACGGGCGCGATGCCGACTACGGCCAGCGCGCCAACGAGGAGGTCTGCCTGCTCGTGCAACTGGAGACACCCAAGGCCCTGGAGAACCTCGAGTCCATCGCCGCGGTGGACGGCATCGACGGCATCTTCGTCGGGCCGGCCGACCTGGCCGCCACGATGGGGCACCTGGGTAACGTCCGGCATGCGGCAGTGCAGGCTGCCATCCATGACGCCCGCGAGCGCGCTCACCGTTGCGGCAAGCCGATCGGCATCCTGATGGCCGATCCGGAGCTGAATGCCCGCTATATCGCCGACGGCTTCGACTACGTGGCCGTGGCCACCGACATCAGCCTGATGCGCAGCGGTGCCGAGGCGGCACTCAAGCAGGCACGGTCACATCAACGCTAACCACACCATTCAAGCATGGGAATCAACGACAAAGCAGGCGGCACGGCCGCACAAGGCAAGCCATTCAAGCGGCTGCTGCTGACCGGCGCTGCCGGCAATCTCGGCCGGCAACTGCGCGGCGCACTGGCAGCCTGGGCAGATGTGGTTCGCGTGAGCGACATTGCCCCGCTGGGCGAGCTGGCTGCGCACGAAGAGGGCGCGGTCGTCGACCTGGCGGACCGTCAAGCCGTGCTCGCCCTGCTCGAAGGCGTGGATGCAGTCGTGCACCTGGGCGGTATCTCGGTCGAGGCGCCGTTCGATGATCTGATGCAGGCCAACATCCTCGGTCTGTACAACCTGTATGCGGCTGCGCAAAAGCAAGGCGTGAAGCGCGTTGTCTACGCCAGCTCGAACCATGCGATGGGCTTCCATCCCGTCACCTCCGTGCTGGATATCGATGCGCCGCTGCGCCCCGATTGCCTGTACGGCGTGACCAAGTGCTTTGGCGAAGCGCTGTCGCGCTACTACTTCGATCGCTTCGGCCTGGAGACCGTGTGCCTGCGCATCGGCTCGTCGTTCGAGGCGCCGAAGAACCCGCGCATGCTGGTCACCTACCTGAGCTATCGCGATTTCATTGAGCTGGTGCGCTGTTCGTTGTTCACCAACCGTGTCGGCCATGCCATCGTGTATGGCGTGTCGGACAACCGCATCAAGTGGGGGGACAACACCAAGGCCGGTTTTCTGGGCTTCCGCCCGCAGGACAGCTCAGCCCAGTTCGAACATCTGTTCCCGGCCGTTGCACCCACCACCGATCTCGACGACCCGACGCAGCGTTTTCAGGGCGGACCGTTCGTGCTCGCCGGGCCGATGGAGCCAAAGTGATGCACGTGGTTTCGCAAGCACGTATCGAGCGCATTGACGAGGGGTACGCACCAGCCACGGTCGGTGAGAGCCCGGTCTGGCGTGCCCAGGAAGACGCGCTGTACTGGGTCGATATTCCCGCGCAGCGCATCGTGCGGCAGCACGTGGCCTTGGGAGTGCGCACGGAGTGGGCGCTGCCGGAGAAGGTTGCGTGTTTTGCGTTCTGCCGCCATGGCGGGTTGGTGGCCGGATTGGAGACGGGCCTGTTTGCCGTCGCGTTGCCAGAACCGGCGCCTGCCGATGGCGCAACGCCGGCCTACGCACGCAAGCTTGCCGCACCGGTGTTCCCCGTGCCGGGCATGCGCTTCAACGACGGCCGCTGTGATCGCCAGGGCCGCTTCTGGTCGGGCACGATGGTGCAGGACATGGCTGCCGCCAACCCGGCCGGCGCACTGTTCTGCCTGGACACGCAGGGGCGGTTGTCGGCGCCCGTGGTTGATCAGTTGATTGTGCAGAACGGGCTGGCGTGGTCGCCCGATGGCACGACGATGTATCTGTCCGATTCGCACCCGCAGCGCCGGCTGATCTGGGCGTTCGACTACGACACCGAGACCGGCACGCCCAGCCGCCGCCGCGTCTTTGCCGATCTGCATAGCTACGTAGGGCGCCCCGATGGCGCCGCGGTTGATGCCGATGGCTGTTATTGGATCTGCGCGAACGATGCCGGCGCGGTGCTGCGCTTCACGCCGCAGGGTGTGCTGGATCGCAGGATCGATCTGCCGGCCATCAAGCCGGCCATGTGTGCATTCGGCGGGACCGATCTCGACACGCTGTTCATCACGTCAATCCGCCCGGCCACCGGTGCCACTGAGCACGACGGGCATGTCTTCGCCGTCCGCCCAGGCGTGGGAGGGTTGGCCGAGGCGGAATACGCGGGGGTGCTATGAGCTGCGAAGACGTTTCCGGCCGGCACTTCCAGGGCCGTCGCCTGCTGCTGCGGGGCATGTTTGCGGCACCGCTGACGGCGGTGGCAGGCGCCTATCGCACCACGTGGGCAGACGGTGCCGTCGCCAAAACCAGTGCCACGCCTGCTGCCACCTATGCACTGTTTTCAACGCAGCGTGCAGAGGCGTTGGCGGGCAACGTGCCGCCTGCCGTGGCTGCGCAACTGATCTCGCTGGCACAGGCCGGGCTGACGCGTGAGCTGCACGTGCGCGACATTGTGCATACGCAGGGCCTGTTGCCGCATGAAGGCGACCGCGATGCGAGCGTGCTGGCGCAGCAGGACTGGCAGCAGACGCTGGTGCAGGCGCTGGCGTTTCGTGTGTCCAGTACGTCCGCCTATGCCGACAAGGCGGTGGCGTACATCGCCGGCTGGCTGCCGGCGTACCGGTCATCCTCCAACCCGGTGGACGAGGCGGGGCTGGTGCAATTCCTGTTTGGGCTGGATCTGGTGCGCGAGCATGTGTCGGCCGAACTGACTGCCCGCATTCCTGCCTTCGGCGCGCAACTGGCCGAGGCTTACCTGACGCCCGCGCGGCGCGTGGGCGACGACAGCACCCTGCTCAACAACTGGCAGAGCCATCGCGTCAAGCTGGCGACCGCCGGTGCCTACCTGAGCGGAGACAGGCGCTGGATCGACGCTGCGCGCGCCGCCTTCATCGGCCACGTGCGACAGAACGTGCGCGATGACGGCAGCACCTACGATTTCGCCCAACGCGATGCCATGCACTACGTGGTCTTCAACCTCGAGCCGCTGTTGATGGCGGCGTCGATGGCGGCCGCGCATGGGCACGATTGGTATGGCGCGCCCGAGATTCGCGGCCGGCTGGCGAGCGCACTGAACTGGCTTGCCCCCTTTGCGCGCGGCGAGCGGCAGCACGAGGAGTTCGTGCACAGCACCGTCAAGTTCGATGCGCGTCGTGCTGCTGCCAACGTGAAAGGCTACGCAGGCCTTTGGCAACGCAACGAGGCTGCCGACCTCTACCGGATCGCCTCGCATCTGGATCCGCAATTCCGCGCCGTATCGGTTGGGCTGGATGCCACGCCGGTTGCGCGCACTTTGTTCCCGGCCTAGGGAGACCGCAATGACAATGAAAATCAAGGGACTGCGCTGGTGGATGATCGGCCTGCTGACGCTCGGCACGGTCATGAACTATCTGGCGCGCAGCTCGCTCGGCGTGGCCGCACCCACGGTCATGCAGAGCCTGCACATCACCACGCAGCACTATGGGTGGATCACGGGCGCCTTCCTGGTCATGTATCCGATTGGCGCACCGCTGACCGGCTACCTGATGGACCGTATCGGCTTGCGCTTCGGCTTCTTGCTGTGCGGGGTGGCATGGTCGCTGATCTGCATGGCGCACGGGTTCGTGAGCGGCTGGGTTGGCCTGTTCATCCTGCGCGGCCTGCTGGGGCTGGTGGAGGGGGCATTCATTCCTGCCGGCATGCGGGCCACGGCCTATTGGTTTCCCGCACGCGAGCGGGGCTTTGCGGCCGGCACGTTCAACCTGGGCGCATCGGTCGGTGCCATCCTGGCGCCACCGTTGATCGCATGGTCGATCCTCAAGTACGACTGGGAGACCGCGTTCATCATTGCCGGCGCGTTGAGCCTGGGCTGGGCGGGGTTGTGGCTGATCTTCTATCGCCACCCTGATGAGCACCCCGCACTCACGCAGGAAGAGGCCGACTACATCGCAACCGGGCAGGAGCAGGACCAGAAATTCGCTGGCAGCGAGCGGGCAGGGCCGGCCAGGGAAGGCGGCAGGCCGCCCATCCGGCAGATCCTGTCGCAGCGCAATTTCTGGGGCATCGCGCTGCCGCGCTTCTTTGCCGATCCGGTGTGGGGCACGCTGGTCTACTGGATGCCGCTGTACCTGTACCAGGCGCGCGGGTTCGATCTCAAGACCATCGCGCTGACCGCGTGGCTGCCGTTTGTGGCGGCGGATTTCGGCTGCATGATGGGCGGCACCATCTCGGCCTATCTGAACAAGCGCTTCGGTATCCTCATCGTCGACGGCAAGCGCGTGGCATTCTCGCTGGGTGCGGTGCTGATGATCGGCATGGCGGGCGTCGGCTTCGTCAAGGATCCGGCCGTGGCCATCTTCCTGCTGTGCCTGGGCGGCTTTGCGCACCAGACGTTGTCGATCTCGGTGATCTCGCTGTCGGCGGACCTGTTCCCCAAGAATGAAGTGGCGACGGTGACCGGCATGGCCAGCTTTGTGGCCGGCCTCGGCAACCTCGGCTTTACGCTGATGATTGGCTGGCTGGTCAGCAGTATCGGCTACACGCCGTTCTTCGTGGCACTCGGTTGCGGAGACCTGATTGGCATGGCGTTGCTTTGGACGCTGGTCAGGCCGCGTGCGCAGACGCTAGGGCGTGATGTGCCCTCCGCTGCCAACGCGTGATTGGCGTTCTGCGAGGGCAAGAGACCCTGGATTTCAGCCAAGGTATGCTGATCAAGACAGGGTCTGCGCACTTGCAGGTCGAGTTGCGCAGACTGCGCGCCAAGCTCACCGCGCTGGGTGTCAATCGCGCGTCACATCCAGGTGGCGTGATGCAAAAGATCCCACTGAGAATTGGCCCCAAGAACCGTCATTGCTCGTGCAATGGCTTTTTGCTGCCCTCTCATAAGCTGAATCCGTGCCGATAAGACAGCTATCGGCACGGCAGAGATGGGAGGGGATATGTCCACCACAGCCACAGCCACAGCAGCCAATTGGATCGTCGTCCTGACATGTGCGTACATGGAGTACAGCACCTGGCGCGGTATGAGTGTCTATCGCCGCACAGTCGGCTATGAAAGCGTGGTGTGGTGCTGACTAGCGCGCCGGTGGCTCAGCGGGCAACTTCGGCAGCAACCGGCGGATCACATCATCCTGTGCCGCATGACGCTCCAACAGCACACGGCCCATTGCGCGGTCGGCCAATTCGAATTCACTGAACTCGAAGCCCGGCGCGACCGTGCAGCCAACCAGCGTGTAGCCATGTGCACCGGCCACACGCTCTGCAGCAAACCAGCGGCCTGCCGGCACCACCGCCTGGTACACCGCCATCTCGTCCTCGGCCGCATGGCCCAGGCGATGCGTGTGCACCGTACCGTCGTCTTCCAATACATGCACGTCTAGCGCATCACCCGTATGGAAATGCCAGAGCTCGTCTGACTGGATCCGATGCCAGGCGGAATATGCATCATCCGCCAGCAGGTAGTAGATCGCGGTGGCAGCCGCACGTTCAGCGGCCCGGCCATCGATTCGGCCGCGCTGGACGCGTTCCTCGCTGCGATAGGTCTCGCGGTAGAAGCCGCCTTCCGGGTGCGGCTCAAGACCGAGCCGGCGGATGAGGTGCAACGCAGCGGGTGCAATCGGCATGATGATGAGGCCTCTGCGGCTCAGTCTTTCTGACGCTGGAACGGAAAGCGCTGCTGGTTGATGAAGCCGTCAGGCATGTAGTCGCCCACCACGCCGTATTTTTCCGGAAACGCCTTCTTCGATTTCACCGCCGTGCCGAACAGGTAGTCGATGAAGGCGAAGTGCGCAGCGTAGTTCTTGTCGATGGCCTCGTCTTCCGACGAGTGGTGCCAGTGGTGGAAATCCGGCGTCACGAAGATGTACTTCAGCGGCCCCCACGGCAGGTGCACGTTGGCGTGGTTGAACACCGCCTGGAAGCCCACGATGATGATGTAGATGTCGACCACGGCCTTGTCGAAACCCAGCACGAACAGCGGCCCCAATACAGCCACGCGCGTCACGATCAATTCAAGAATGTGCTGGCGCGAGCCGGCCAGCCAATCCATCGTCTTCACGCTGTGATGCACGGCATGAAAGCGCCACAGGAACGGCACCTCGTGATACGCGCGGTGCGTGACGTACTCCATCAGATCGGCCACCAGCATGCACAGCAGCAACTGCGGAATGAACCAGATGTGCTGCACCATCTGCTGGAAGTCTGCGTGGACCATCCACCCGAATACGCGGTGGATCAGGAAGTTCACCACCAGCAGCACCAGCCCCACGATGAAGTGGTTGACCGCAAAGTGCGCCATGTCGGTCTGCCACTCGGCGCGGAACACCGGCTGCTTCTTGTAGAGCGGGAACAGCTTTTCGAGCAGCACGAAAATGGCCGTCGAGCCGAGCAGATCGAGAATGAACCAGTCCATGCCGATATACGGCGTATGGTCTGGAAAGTCGCCCACCGGCACCCGCGAGCCGCCCAGTGCCACTGCGATCACCACGAACACAAACGCCAGGCAATTGAGGCGGCGACGGTTATCCAGCACGATATTCGCCAGCGACAGCCCGCCCGAGATCAGCAACGAGAAAAACAGGATCTGCCGAATCACGTCCACAGAGTACGCACGCCGTAATTCCGGCGTGGTCATGTACTGCGGAAAATGAAACGCCAGCACGCCCAGCAGGCAGAGGAAGCCCAGCACCAGTGCCAGGACGGTGCCGATCATGCCGCGGCCGAAAACCATGCCACCGCTGGAGTGCAGCAGCGTGTTGGCATCGCGGATCGTGGCGTCAGCCACGCGGACGATGACGGGATGTTGTTCCTCTTCGGGCAACGGTGCCGAAGGTTTATGGTTGGTATTCATGGACCTGACTCGCGCGTATTGTTTTATTTTGTTTTGATAACAAACGATGTGCCTTATCGCGAAAACCCTTTTAGCTTGGATGTCGCTTGTTGTAGCGGGTTTTCCGTAGAAGCAACGCCCCGGATGATATACCGGTACGCGATGTAAATCGCACCGGTTCTTTTGCGTCTGGTGACTGAAATTGAGGGGTGAGTTAGAAGCACCGGATGACAAAAATCAAACGGCGCTAAACCATCGTGGATACAGCGCAAGTAGGAGGGGCGACGTTGAACGGGGGGATGCCATCATTCCCGGGTTCGGCAAGGTGACCGTGCAGGGCCGTGGGCCAATGGCGGCGCGGCCAAAGCTGATCCGCGTGCATTGACGCAAGCATCGGCAAATGCCCTGCGCGAGGGCAACACACTGCAGCGGTTCCTTGCCCTGCATCGGGTAAAGGACGGATAGCGCCCTTTACTCCTCAGCTTCGCTGCGCACCATCAGCACAGGTTTGTTGGTCTTGCGAACCACGCCTTCGGCCACACTGCCCAGCACCAGATGGCTGAGCCCACTCCGGCCGTGCGTACCAAGCACAATCAGGTCCGCTCCGTTTTCGTTGGCTTCCGCCACGATCGTTGCCGAGATCTGGCCGGGTTCGATCCCCCTTTCCAACAATTTGGTCGAGTGTTTGACGCCAGCCGCCCCCAGCTTGGTCGCTGCGCTGGCCAGGGTTTCCCGGCCCAACTCGAGCACGCGCTTTGCGTAGGCAACCGAGTCGCAGCCGACCATGTCGAAGGTCAAGTCTGAACTGTCGGCCACAAACAGGGCTTCGACCTCTGCGCCGGTGGCTTTGCCTACGACGATGGCCTGATGCAATGCGAGGAGCGATGCATGACTTCCGTCGATAGCGAGCAGGATGCGTTGGTACATGGTGGTCTCCAATGGGATCACGCGAAATGGTGCCGCGTGTCACCAGCGTAGGCCGCATGGAGGGCGCCCCATTGACCCACATCAACGCTGATCAGGCATTGACCCTCAGTACTGCCGCGCCGGCAACGCGCCCAGCGCGCAGGTCATCCAAGGCGGTGTTGGCATCCTGCAGCCGGTACGGCGTGACATGAACCTTCAGCGGGATTGCCGATGCCACACGCATCAGCGCAAGGCCATCCGCGCGTGTCAGGTTGGCAACCGACATGAGTTTGCGTTCTTCCCACAACAGCCGGTACGGGAACGACGGAATATCGCTCATGTGAATGCCGCCACAGACCACGGCACCACCCTTGGCCACGGCCGGCAGGGCGCGTGGTATCAGCGCCCCAACCGGAGCAAAGATCAAGGCCGCGTCCAGCAGCTCTGGCGCAGATTGATCGCTTGATCCCGCCCAACTGGCGCCGGTCTGCAGGGCAAGTTGCTGTGCGGCAGTGTCTCCGGCACGTGTGAAGGCAAAGACTTTGCGCTGCTCCGCTAAGGCAATCTGGGTGACCAAGTGGGCTGCCGCACCAAAGCCATAGATGCCGATTCGACGCGCATCTCCAGCCATGCGCAGCGTGCGATAGCCGATCAGGCCAGCGCACAGCAGCGGCGCCGCATGCGCATCGTCATACCGCTCTGGAATGGGCAGGCAGTATCGGGCATCGCAGACCACGTACTCGGCATAGCCGCCATCACGCGTGTAGCCCGTGAAGGCGGGGTGGTCACACAGGTTCTCGTGCCCGCTCAAGCAGAACGGGCAGGCTCCGCATGTCCAGCCAAGCCAGGGCACGCCAACTCGCTCGCCCAGCGCTGGCGAAGGAACGCCAGGGCCACAGGACTCGACCACGCCCACGATCTCGTGGCCGGGAATGAGCGATGCCTTGGGATGTGGAAGCTCACCATCCACGATGTGCAAATCGGTGCGACAGACGCCACACACGGACACAGCAATCCGGACTTCGCCCGGCCCGGGAATCGGCGCAGGCACCTCTCGCCACTGCAGTGGCGCCCCCGCGCTTTCGTGGACCATGGCTCGCATGGATTCTGGCATCGGCACCTCCAAACGCACGCACCTGTTCAGTATGGATGACGCGGAGCGTTCAATCTCGGCCGATGCCCATCATCCAATAGACCGGACACATGCGGATGAGGCCGGTGACCAGAGGTACCAGACCAAGCCATCCAACCCAGGCCGGTACCTTGCTGAAGAGCGCCAGCAGAATCATCACGAGGCCGATCAGGATGCGAACGATGCGGTCGGCTGTTCCTACGTTGGGAAACATGGCAGCACTCCTACGGATGACATGAAATCGGGCGCACGTCCGAAGCGCTTAACGGAGATCGGGTGTCGAAACCGTCGTCGCTGCACCGGTCGCGGCCGAGGATGCCGGCCAGCAGCGTCCATTCACCGCCGATTGCGCGGATGGTGTCGTCCAGTGTCAGCATGCCGATAAGCAGCTGCTGATCGTCAATCACCGCAAGGCGGTGCAGGCCGTGACCGAGCATGGTGCGCAGGGCTTCGCTCATGACCGCATGCCCCTGAATGGTCAGCACGCCGCGCGTCATGACTTCGGATACGGAGGTTTGCGCGCAATGGGTCTGGCTGGCGATGCCGTGTACCACCATGTCGCGGTCGGTCACGATGCCGACAACCCGCATTCCTGTTACGCCGTGCTCAGTCACGAACAACGCCCGCAGGCATTGGTCTCGCATCAGGCGCGCGGCCGTCTGCAGCGTTGCGGATACCGGAACGTGGACGATGCGGCGGGAGCAAATCTCACTGACCCTCATGCTGACCTCCGATACGCGTACGTACTCACTATAAGAACGGACAGGTTCCGGAAGTTGATCCTGCACAAGATGTTGTCGCCCTCGATTGCGGGTGTGGGTGGCCGCGGGTGACAAAAAAGTCTAGAGAAAAGGGCGTCAACACCCTTGAGGTAGATCAAGCAGCCTTGATCTCTTTGCGTGTGGAAAAACGCTGATGTAAATCAAGGGGCAATCCCTCCGGTGGTCCAACATGGAATCACGTCAGCCCGTGTTCGGGCGCTCGGGCCGATTCCATATGGAGGCACACCATGTACGACAGGATCCTGGTTGCGGTAGATGGCAGTCCAACGGCAGATCGCGCTTTGGACGAAGCCATTCAGCTCGCCCTGAAGCTCGACGCAGAGCTGATCATTGCGCACGTGATCGACAACAACTACCTGAGGTACGACGTTGGCTACATCGACGTGGCTGGATTCACTGAAATGCTGATTGAGTCCGGCAAGCAGATCGTCGCGAGCGCAAAAGCCAAGGCAGAGAAGGCAGGCGCGCGCGTCAAGACGGCACTCGTCAACGACCCGCTTGGTGCGTTCGATGTGGGCTATGCAATCGAGCAGGCTGCGCGCGACGCCGACGCCAAGCTGCTGGTGCTTGGAACGCATGGTCGACGCGGCTTTCGGCGGATATTGCTCGGCAGCGTGGCAGAGAGTGTCACGCGACAAAGCACGCTGCCGGTGCTGCTGGTGCGGGCCGTTCCGACCGAAACCAAGCACGCCGTTACAGAACCGCTGACGAACATTGCCATTGCGTAGTGCGTTCTTCTTCTGACTCAGAACAAGGTTCGATCATGACTTATGCCAGCGTGATGGTGCACCTCGATGCCAGCGAGCGTGCGATGCACCGCCTCAGTCTTGCCGCGCGCTACGCGCAGGCGCACCACGCAACGCTCATCGCTGTCTACGCAAGCTTTGCGCCAAGCCCGAACTGGTTTTACCGGATGGAAGGCGCCGCCCATTACCTGGACGAGGACCGCAATCGGCGCGACCGTGTTCGGGACGTTGTACACGCGCGTTTTCGTGAGGCGATGCAGTCCGTTCCTGTTGAGACGGAATGGCGGGCCGTCGACGGTGATCCGCTGGCGGAGGTGTTGCGTCAGGCGCGCGAGGCGGACCTGCTCGTTGTCGGGCAGGAAGATGGCAGCGACGCCGAGAGTTTTGTTGCCCCCGATTTTGTTGAAACACTGATCCTTGAGTCAGGCCGGCCGGTACTGGTCGTGCCGTATGCAGGCCGTTTTACGAGCGTGGCGCAGAGGGTGCTGGTGGCGTGGAGCGGCGGCCGAGAGTCGGCACGTGCGCTGCACGATGCCATGCCGCTGATGTCCGGAAACACCGTACGGGTGCTGCAGATGACGGGTGACCGCCCGCGACATTGGGCGGAGGACACGACGGTTGGCCAAGTCGCCCGCGCGCTGTTGGCACATGGGATTGAACCCACGGTTGAGGAAGCGCGCTGTGTGGATTCCGACATCGCAATTGGCGAGATGCTGCTATCGCGCGCCGCCGATTTCGGCGCTGACCTGATCGTGATGGGGGGCTACGGGCACAGCCGTTTGCGTGAGCTCGTGCTGGGTGGGGTGACGCGCACGCTGCTCAACACCATGACCGTACCCGTCCTGCTGTCTCACTGAGTCCGGACGTTGTTCCAGGAGGCCACCATGAAGAACGACATCCAGCTCAAGGGCGATGTGGAAGACGAACTGCAATGGGATCCGGCGGTGGATGCCGACCGGTTTGCCATTCGCGTCAAGAACGGCGTCGTGACGATTTCTGGCAGCGCCGACAGCTTTGCGGACAAGCATGCCGCGGAGGAAGCCATCTGCCGGGTTGCCGGTGTGACCGCGCTCGTTGTGCACGTGCAGGTGCGCGTGCCGCCCGATATGCGGCGCCCGGACGAGGAGATTGCCCAGGCCATCGGCCATGCCCTCCATTGGAACACTGCCGTGCCAGCAGACGCCATTCGCGTCACGGTCGAGGATGGTGCGGTGACCTTGCGGGGTCAGGTTGATCAGGATTTCCAGCGCCGTGCGGCATTGGATGCCGTACAGCGCGTGCGCGGGGTGACATCGATTGCCAACGCGCTGACCCTTCGGGAGGCCGCTGGCCCGGCAGACCTGTCTGAGCGCATCGTCAAGGCACTGCAGCGCCAGGCTGTTCTCGACGCCGCACGGATCAATGTGGTGGTGGCGGATGGCACCGTCACGCTGTACGGGCCCTTGCGCAATCTGCATGAGTGCCGTGCCGCGCGGGAGGCCGCCATGGACGCGCCAGGTGTCCGTGCTGTGATCGACCATCTTTGGGTGGGCACCTGACCTACGGCGGCGCACCGCCCAACCGTCTCCATTCCGGACATCTGCCATGGAAAAAAACCTGATCGTTTACTACTCGCGCACCGGCACGGCACGCCAGGTGGCTGAACTGATGGCGGCGCAAAGCGGTTGGCAGCTTGCCGAGGTTTCGGATGCGTATCCGCGTGCCGGCTTTCTTGGCGATCTGCGCTGCGTGATCGAAACGCTATTCCACAAGCGTGCCAAGTATCACTACGCCGGACCGCCACTGGATGAGGTCGACCAGGTTGTTGTGCTGGCGCCAATCTGGATGGGGCATCTGGCTTCGCCGATGCGGGATTTCCTGGCGGATCAATCGCCGTTCTCGGCAAACCTGTCGGTGATTTGCGTCATGGCGTCGCGTGGGGCATTCAGCGCCATCGAAGAAGTCGCGCGCATCACCGCCACCAATCCGGCCCCGGTCCTGGCACTTTGCCAGCGCGATGTGCTCAGTGGTCTTTCTCAACAAGAGATCTCGGGCTTTATCGAGCAAGTACAGACCGCTGGCAAATGGGACCAGTCCAAGCGCCGGCCGGCATGGCTGTCACCGACCGAGGCCTGAAACCTGCGTAGGGATTGCGCATCAGATCGACGGCAGGAGAGTGTGCATGGACCGCTTTACCGAGGCGCAATGGACGCGACTCAACACATTGCTTGATGAACAAGAGGCGCGCACACAGCGTCAGCTGGTAACACTGCGCGCCGCGACTCAACCCGCCTCTCGCGAGGCGCCAGTCGAGCATGCAACCCTGGCGGAACAGGAAGCGGGAGACCAGACGAGCGACATCATGCTCGTTCACTACCGAAACGAGCTCGCGCAGGTCGATGCGGCACGACAACGCATGCAGGAGCAGCAGTACGGTATCTGTGTGGATTGTGGCGAGGCGATTCCCTTCTTGCGCCTGCAAGCCCAACCAACTGCGCTGCGGTGCCTGAGCTGCCAGGCACTGCGAGAGCGCAAGTGGGGTTAGGGGGCAACCCAAGCACAGTAGGCGTGAGGTATGAAAATTGACTCACGACTTGCGACTTGCGTATCAAGCAAGACCTCAATGACGAGCCGCCCTGGGAGCCCGCGGTGGATGCAGCAGGCGTGGGTGTGGATGCCGCTCGCCACTTGATGGCAGGGCAGCACAGCCTGCCCCTGTCACGGCGGTAGTTGCCCGTTATCGCGCGGCTACAGTTCACTGAGCGCCGATTTGTTGGCAATGGCAATCTGCTTGCCGCTCACCGCGATCCAGCCTTCGCGCTGGAACCGAGACAGCGCGCGGCTGACGGTTTCCAGTTGCATGCCCAGATAGCTGCCGATCTCTTCGCGCGTCATCCGCAGCGTAAAGCTGGACCCGGAGTAGCCCCGGTCTTGCATGCGTGTGGACAGATTGAGCAGGAAGGTGGCGACGCGCGCCTCTGCTGTCAGCCCGGCCAGCAGCAGTATCAACCCGGATTCGCGCACGATTTCCTCCGCCATCAGTTGGTGGAGCCGGCGCTGCAGTGGGCGAATGTCCTGGCACAGGTCTTCAACACAGTGGAAGGGCATCGAGCAGACGGTGCTGTCTTCCAGGGCAATGGCGTCGCACGTATGACGATCTGCGGCAATGCCATCGAGACCAAGGGTTTCTCCAGCCAACTGGAAGCCTGTCACGTGGTTCGTGCCATTGGGGTGGGATACGACCGTCTTGAAAGAGCCGGAGCGGATGGCATACAGCGCATGAAAGGTGTCGCCAGCACGGAACAGCGATTCACCTTTGCCGACCTTGCGCCAGGTATGCACCAACCGGTCCAGCCGTTCTTGTAGCGCGGATGGTACGGCTGCGGTGATACACGCCCAATGCATCATGCAGCCGGCGCACCGGCTGCTCGGCGCCGGGCCAGCCGTTTGGCAGCGCTGTGTTGCATCGCGGATCAGCTTGAGCTGGGGAAGGGGCGTAGGGCGGACAACGTCCACGGACGTCTGGGCTTGGAGAGCGCTCGGAATCATGGGGGCCTCCGGAGGGCACGCGCTGTATGTGGTCTCGCGCCTGGTTGGGCGAGGCAGCATCGGCCACCGCATGCAGCCACAGTTCGGTGTCCGTATGTTCAGTATCGGAGGCGCAGCGTTTGCGCGAAATCAGGCGGCGCTGAGATGTGTGTCGGCATAGGCTGCGATGTTGTCAGGCATCCCTGACAGCGACGATGGGCTTTTCCAGAGGCGCATCCATCACTTGGCTAGTATCTCCCGCCATCCGGATGGGCTATGTTGTGTGCATCCCGGCCTTTTTTGGTGGCATTTGTGGTGGAGCAAGACAGCCATTCCTTAAAGGCGTCGCGCAGGCGCCTGTTGCTATCGCGTTCCACACTGGCTGAACTGGTGGCGGGCGGGTTGGCCATTCTGCTGCTGGCTGCGTCGGTCGCCTGGCTTGCCATGGCGATTCAGGCGCGGGATGCGCCGTTTGTATGGTTGGCCCTGGCAAGCATGGCGGCCGTCCTGGCGCTCGTCTTCTATTGGTTGCGACTTCGCGTGCTGCGTGCGGCGGTGGCCAAGGATCTGACCGATCTGGAGAAGAGCGAGGCCCGGTTGGCGGGCATCATCCGCTCCTCCATGGAGGCCATCATTTCCGTGGACGATGCGCAGCGCATCGTTCTGTTCAATCCCATGGCGGAAACCCTGTTCGGTTGCCCGGCCAAGCATGCCATCGGCCGTCCGCTGTCCGATTTCATGCCGGAACGGTTTCGCGGTGCACACGAGGCACACGTGCGGCGCTTTGGCGTGACAGGCGTATCCGAGCGCCAGATGGGCAAGCAGCGCCCGTTGTTCGCGCTGCATGCCGACGGCCGTGAATTCCCCATCGAGGCGTCGATCTCGCAGGTCGAGGTGAATGGTGGCAAGCTTTTTACCGTGATGTTGCGCGACACCACGGAGCGCGTGCGGGCGGAAGCGGCGCTGCGGCGCTCGCAGGAAGAGTTGCAGCACCTGTCGGACAGCATTCTGGCGTCGCGGGAGGAAGAGCGGCATCGCATCGCGCGGGAGCTGCACGATGACCTTGGGCAGCGCCTGAGTGCGCTCAAGATGGATATCTCGTTGCTGGCAACGGACCTGCAGGCCGGGGGAAGTGACAGGGCGCTGATCTCCCAGACAGAGGCCATGCAACGCGTGATTGACGAGACCATTGCGGCAGTCCGACAGATTTCTGCGGATCTTCGTCCGCCGCTGCTCGATGAACTCGGGCTGGTGCCGGCCATCGAGTGGATCGCCAAGAACTTCCGTCAGCGCTTTGGGCTGATCGTCAACGTACACGCCCAGGAGACTGCGCTGCAGGAGCGTGCGGCAATCTCGGTGTTCCGGATTGTGCAGGAGGCGCTCAACAACGTGGTGCGCCATGCTGATGCGACCCGCGTTGATATCGGGTTAGCGCAGCAAGGCGACATGCTTGAACTCACGATCCAGGACAACGGCCGTGGCTGGAGCGGGGTGCCGCCCACGGCGGGTGAGCGCAAGCCGCTGGGGCTGCTCGGCATTCGCGAGCGTGCGCGTCTGCTGGGCGGTCAGGCCTCCATCACGCATACGCCCAACAGCGGCTTTCGGTTGAGCGTGCGTTTTCCTGCTGCCCACGAAGTGACCGAGGAGACCGGACGATGATCCGCGTGATGATTGCCGACGATCACGCTGTCATGCGCGACGGCGTACGCCATATCCTGGAGCGTGCTGGAGATTTCGAGGTTGCCTGCGAGGCGTCCGACGGCACCCAGGTGCTGCAGCTCGTGCGCGAGTACCAGCCGCAGGTGATCGTGCTTGACCTGTCGATGCCGGGGCGCAGTGGGCTGGAGCTGCTGCGCCAGCTGCATGACGATCACCCGACCGTACGGGTGCTGGTGCTGACCATGCACGCAGAGGAGCAGTATGTGGCGCGCGCCTTTCGCGCGGGGGCTGCGGCCTATCTGACCAAGGAAAGCGCCGCGACCGAATTGGTGACGGCGTTGCAAAAAGTGGCGCGCGGCGGCACGTATGTCAGTCCGCCCATGGCCGAAAAACTTGCACACAGCCTGGGCGAAGCCAACGAAGAGGCTGCCCACACCCGCCTGTCCGACCGGGAGATGGAGGTCTACCGCCGGCTGGTACGCGGAGAACCGCTCACGGAAATTGCCACCAGCCTGTGCGTGAGCGCCAAGACCATCAGCACTTACAAGATGCGCCTGATGGACAAGCTGCAGGTGTCCAGCGACGCCGCGCTGGTGCGCTACGCGATACGCCATCGCCTGTTCTCGGACGACGACATCCTGTAGCGCATCCACGCGCAAGACGTGCGCCGCCTCTGCGGCACATCAACGTGCGTAACGGTCCGCTGATGCAGATCAATGGTCGGGCGCGGCAGTTGCCTAGCATGGAATCTCTACTCCAACGGATGATTTCCATGAAAGCACTGGTCTATGACGGCGCCGGCAAGATCTCGCTGGCAGACAAGCCGAAGCCCGAGTTGCAGGCGCCCAGCGATGCCGTGGTCCGCGTAACGTTGACGACAATCTGCGGGACCGATCTGCACATCATCAAGGGCGATGTGCCCACCTGCGAACCCGGGCGTACGCTGGGGCATGAGGGTGTCGGGGTCGTCGAGTCCGTCGGCGCCGCCGTGACGTCGCTCAAGCCGGGTGACCATGTGTTGATCTCGTGCATCTCTTCATGCGGAAAATGCGCGAACTGCCGACGGGGCATGTACTCGCATTGCGAGACGGGAGGCTGGATCCTGGGGAACCGCATCGATGGCGTGCAGGCAGAGTACGTCCGGATACCGCACGCAGAAACCAGTCTCTACAAGCTGCCGCCAGGTATCGACGAAGAGGCGCTGGTCATGCTGTCAGACATCTTGCCGACCGGCTTCGAATGCGGCGTCCTGAATGGCCGCGTGCAGCCGGGCAGCACCGTGGCGATTGTCGGCGCCGGGCCCATCGGGTTGGCCTCGCTGCTGACCGCCCAGTTCTACTCGCCTGCCCAGATCATCCTGATCGATACCAACGCCGCCCGCCTGGAGGTGGCGAGCCGGCTGGGCGCCAGTGCGTGCATCAACGTCACCAATGAAGATGCGGTTGCCGCAGTAAAGAAGCTGACCGATGGCGTGGGCGTGGATTGCGTAATCGAAGCGGTAGGCGTGCCTGCCACGTTCGAGCTGTGTCAGGACCTTGTTGCACCGGGTGGCGTGATTGCCAATATCGGCGTGCACGGCGTGAAGGCGGATCTGCATCTGGAGACACTGTGGAGCCAGAACATCGCCATCACCACACGGCTGGTCGATACGGTCAGCACGCCGATGCTGCTGAAGACGGTGCGCTCAGGCAAGCTCCAACCGGGCCAACTCATCACGCACCGGTTCACGCTGGAAGACATCCTCTCCGCCTACGACACCTTCCGCAACGCGGGGGAGTCACATGCACTCAAGGTCATCATCGCCGCCTAGGGCACCCAGGTGACAACGGCCACGGAGGGTCATGCACGTCAGCCCCGGCGGGAGCACCACGCACGGGCCATGCCCACGACGTGGCACGTGGTGTCGCAAGACTGTGCCGGCAAGCCCGTGTGGGCGATCCCACGCGCAGGCTGATCTGCCGGCGCCATTGCCCAGGGAGGCCATTGCCCTGGTGAGACGACGCGTGAACACGCCTTCAGGCGGTGCACCCAGAAGGGATCTTGGCCGGCCCCGTCGATGATGGTGCACGCTCGCCGGATGACGACGCCACGTGTTGATCTGCCGCAAAACGCGCCAGACCCGCCGTGCCACGATGAATGTGTCGGCCCCGCCCGTGATGGGGCCATCCATCAGGAGGCTGTCATGAGCCAACTCAGGCGTTACGACCCATTCGCCATCGAACCGGTGGGCGACATGTTTCAAGGGCTTCTGCGTTCGTTCCGCGGTGGCGTGGACGGCGGGCTGCCGTTCAAAGTCGACGTGACGGAATCCGACACCGCGTACAACGTCGTTGCGGAAATCCCGGGCGCGAAGAAGGAAGACATTGACGTGACCGTCGACCGCGGTACGGTCATGCTCTCTGCCAAGGTGGAGCGTCAGTCCGAGAAGAAGGAGGGCGAGCGCGTCATCCGCAGCGAGCGTTACAGCGGATCGATGCAGCGCATGTTCACGCTGGATGCCGCCATCGACGAAGGCAAGGTGGAAGCCACTTACGAGAACGGGCTGCTGCGCGTGACGCTGCCCAAGAAGGAAGCTTCGCCGCAGCAACGCATCACGATTCGTTAAGTGCGGGAGCAGCGCATGCGATTGCAGTTTCTCGGAGCCACCGACACGGTGACCGGCTCGAAGTACGTGCTGGAAACAGGCGGGCATCGCGTCATGGTCGATTGCGGGCTGTTCCAGGGCTACAAGTCCTTGCGACTGCGGAACTGGGACGCGCTCGCCGTCAATCCGCACCACATCGACGCTGTCGTCCTCACCCATGCCCACATCGACCACAGCGGCTACTTGCCGCTGCTGGTCCGCAATGGGTTTCGCGGCCCCGTCTACTGCACGAAGGGCACGGCCGAGCTGTGCAACATCCTGCTACCCGATAGTGCACGGCTTGCCGTTGAAGATGCGCAGTACGCCAATGCGCAGGGTTTCTCGCGTCACCATCCTGCGTTACCGCTCTACGACGAGCAGGACGCTGCCAAAGCGTTGCGCAGGTTGCATCCGATGAACTATGGGGAACGCTTTCCTGTCGCCGATGGGGTTGAGGCCGAGTTCCACCGTGCCGGACACATCATCGGCGCCTCCACCGTGACGGTGCTGACGGAAGGCCGGCGCATCGTGTTCTCGGGCGACTTGGGGCGGCAGGCTGATCCGGTGATGCGTCCGCCAGAGGCGGTGGCAGAGGCCGATACCTTACTGGTGGAATCCACCTATGGGGACCGGCTGCATCCATCCGGCGATCCACTCGACGAACTTGAGCGCATCGTGCACAGGACCCTGGCGCAGGGCGGCACGCTGCTGATTCCCGCATTTGCGGTCGGTCGCACGCAAGCGTTGCTGTACTGCCTCTACAAGCTGATCCAGGCGCATCGGATTCCGCATGTGCCGATTTATCTCGACAGCCCGATGGCCGAGCGGGCCACCGAGGTGTTTGCCCGCCACGTTGACGAGCTGCATATCGATGCCGTGGATTGCCAGGCGGCCTGTGCACTGGCGATTCCAGTGCAAAGCCCGCAGCAGTCGATGCATCTGTCGAACGACAGCGCGCCGAAGATCATCCTCGCCGCCAGCGGCATGGCCACTGGCGGCCGCGTCTTGCATCACCTGAAGAGCTTCGGCGGCGGCAAGCGCAATGCCATTCTGATGTCAGGGTTCCAGGCTGCCGGCACGCGTGGGGCGGCGCTGCTGGCCGGGCAGCGGCAGTTGCGCGTGCATGGCCGCGATGTTGCCATCCGTGCGACGGTTGAGCAGATCGCCAATCTTTCCGCCCACGCCGATGCCAACGAGTTGATGACCTGGCTGCGTGGATTTTCTCGCGCACCGCAGCAGACATTCATCGTCCATGGCGAGCCGGCCGCCAGTGACGCCTTGCGCCAGCGGATCGAACGCGAACTGCAATGGCCGGTGTGCATGCCGGAGTACCGGCAGTCCTATGCGCTGAGTTGATCATGGAACCCCTTACGTCACTTCGTACGTTCTCGGGCAAGCCGCAAAGGCGCGTCGTACTGGCTTTGCCAGGCAATCAGGCCGCAGCCGCCAGGCTCGCCGTGCCGCTGGCAGCCGAAATCGGACACGCCGAGCTGAAACGCTTTCCGGATGGTGAATTCCACGTGAGGCTGCAAACGCCCGTGAGCGACGCTGACGTGGTCATCGTCTGCACGCTGGATAGGCCGGACGACAAGGTCATGGCACTGCTGTGGCTTGCCATTGCCGCCCACCAGGGTGGGGCAGCCCGTGTTGGACTGGTCGCACCGTATTTGGCCTATATGCGGCAAGACGCCATCTTCCAGCCGGGGGAGATCTGCGCGGCACAGCATTTTGCCGAGTTGCTGACGCGCTATTTCGATTGGTTGGTCGCAGTCGACCCTCACCTGCATCGCATTCCGAACCTGTCGGACATCTATGGTGTGCCCGCTGCCGCAGTGCAGGCGGCACCCGCCGTGGCTGCGTGGGTGCAGGCCCACGTCACCAAACCACTGCTGGTTGGGCCAGATGAGGAAAGCCGACAATGGGTTGAACACGTGGCCAACCTCTGCGGTGCGCCCTGGACGGTTCTGAGCAAGACGCGCCACAGCGCCTGGCGCGTGGAGGTGTCGGCAGTCCGATCCGATTTGCAGGCGGAGCGCACGCCTGTATTGGTCGACGACATCATCTCCACCGGCCGCACCATGATTGCAGCGGCCAACCAGTTACGCAGGGCAGGGCTGCCGCACCCCATATGCGTAGCCGTCCACGCCGTGTTTTCCGCCGATGCCTACAGCGAGCTGAGTGCCGTGGCAGCCGATGTGGTTACCTGCGACACCATCGCCCACCCCACCAACCGCATCGAGCTGACGGAACCCATTGTCGTGGCGATTTCAAACATGTTTGATCTACCTCTGCCCACCGCTACGCGGTGCCTTGTACGGTAGTGGCAGGGTCCTACCCTGACGAAGGCAAGACCCCAACCCTGTGTGAGATGCACCATGAAACAGATCGAATTCCAGGCTTGCGAGCCAATCTACTGCGCGGCGGGCCCAACGTTGCTGTGCGGCGCCTCGGTGGATGGCAATAACGCCACCTATGCCATTACCGCAGAAGCACTCGAAGACCACTTTGGCGCGCGGTCGTGCCGTTCAGAAGATCTCGTGCAGGCTTTCTCCGGCCACCGCAACGATATCGAGGCCGTTGCACGGGCCATGTTTGAGATGACCGGGTCCAAACAGATCACCCTGCACAGCGGCCACTTCCGCTTTCGCCTCTAAGCGCCGCTAAGCCGATTACGAGCCATCGCCATGCTTGTTCCGCCTGAGGTAGCGGCGCTGCCGGACCGGCTGACCTTCAAGCCCCTGGGCATCGACACCTGGCAGGAGCATGTCATCTATATGCATCCGGACTGTGCGATCTGCCGGTCGGAAGGGTTCACCGCGCAGGCGCGGGTAGAGGTACGGATTGGTCAGCGGTCCTTGATTGCCACGCTCAATATGGTCGGTTCAGGGCTGCTGGAGATGTGCGAGGTCAGCCTGTCCGTCAGTGCCGGCGAGTCGCTGATGGCAAGGCCTGGTGATGTGGTGACGGTCAGCCACGCCCCCGCGCTGGAGTCGTTGCGGGCGGTGCGCGCCAAGATTTACGGGGCGCATCTGGATACGCACCAACTGGCAAGCGTCGTGAGCGATATCGCCAAGGAGCGCTATGCCGATGTCCACATCGCAGCATTCCTGAGCGCTTGCGGCGGCGAGCGCATGAGCGTCAAAGAGACCATCGACCTGACGCAGGCCATGGTCGACACGGGTGAGCGTCTCAAATGGGACCGCGCCATCGTGGCGGACAAGCATTGCGTGGGCGGCCTGCCCGGCAACCGCACGAGCCCAATCGTAGTGGCCATTGCGGCGGCGGCGGGTTTGCTGCTGCCCAAGACGTCTTCACGCGCGATCACCTCGCCTGCCGGCACCGCCGATACGATGGAAACCCTCACCCGCGTAGCGTTGAGCGCCACGGAGTTGCGGCGCGTCGTTGATCGGGTGGGGGCTTCACTGGCGTGGGGCGGTGCGCTGAGCCTGAGCCCCGCAGACGATGTGCTGATCCGCGTGGAGCGGGCGCTGGATGTCGACAGCGATGCCCAACTGGTGGCCTCCATCCTGTCGAAGAAGATCGCGGCTGGGTCGACCCACGTGCTGATCGACGTGCCGGTGGGGCCAACGGCCAAGGTGCGCCGCCTGCAGGATCTGGAGCGTTTGCGCATGCTGCTCGAACGCGTAGCGCGAGCGTTTGGCGTGCATGTCATGATCGTGCGTACCGATGGCGCTCAACCCGTAGGGCGTGGCATTGGCCCGGCGCTTGAAGCGCGAGACGTTCTGGCCGTGCTGCAGCGCTCGCCAACGGCACCGTTTGACTTGCGGGAACGGTCATTGCTGCTGGCCGCGGTGCTGCTGGAGTTCTGTGAGGCGGCAGAGCAGGGTGCGGGGCTTCAACTGGCGACGGGCTTGCTTGACAGTGGCGCTGCGTGGCGCAAGTTCGAGGAGATCTGCGAAGCGCAAGGCGGGCTGCGCGTACCGGGCGAAGCGATCTTCCGTCACGATGTTGTTGCTGAGCAGGATGGCATCGTGACCGAGATCGACAACCGGCATCTCGCCCGTATCGCCAAGCTTGCCGGTGCACCGGTACGCCAAGTGGCCGGTGTGGAAATGCACGCGAGGTTGCATGATCAGGTTCAGGCGGGGCAGCCGCTCTTTGCCATTCACGCCCAGGCGTCGGGCGAGCTGGAGTATTCCTCAGCCTATGCGCGGATGCACTCGGCGGTATCTCTAACCCCAATTGAGCATGCTGGCGTGTACTCGCCTGTACTACCGGCTTGTCAGCAAGGGCACTGAACGATGGGCGGTGGTCTCCTGCTGCGTCAAGCCTTGCAGCCTGAAGCGCGTGGCCGACGGGCACCATGCATCCTTACCTGCCGAGCAGGCAAATCGCTCACGCAATCCGCCAGGCTGCATGTCATGTCTGTGACGGGCATCTAGAGTCGGCACTCTTGTCTCGGTTTGAGATGCATCAAGTTCCTGCCGCGGCAGCTGGCATCTAATGGGTTGCATATTTGTAACCGTTTGACGCCCCCGACCATGCGCACCGCCCCCGTGCCGTCTTCCCCAGCCGCCGAGCTGATTGATCCGCCGTTTCACGCCGCCCTTGCTCGTACGTCGAATTCGTTGTCATTGGTATCGATGCAACTGGCGTTGCTCGATTGGGCCCTGCATCTGGCGGTATCGCCCGGCAAGCGGCTCGACCTGTGCCGCCTGGCGCTGACCCAGGCCGAACAGCTCGGGCGCTACATCCAGAACTGCATGGCAGCTGGCCCCCAGCAGGCGGGGCTTTGCGTTCTGCCGCCGGCACACGACCGTCGCTTTGCGGCCGACGAGTGGCGCTTGTGGCCGTTCAACGTCCTGCACCAATCCTTTCTGCTGACCGAACAATGGTGGGAGGCAGCCACGCGCGGCGTGTGGGGTGTCGCCAGGCACCATGAAGACGTGGTGGCCTTTGCCGCGCGGCAGTGGCTCGACATGATGTCGCCGGGCAACCAGCTGGCGACGAACCCTGTCGTCCTGCGTCAGACCGTTGCGCAGCACGGTACGAATCTCGTGCGGGGCGCGCTCAATGCGCTTGACGATCTGGAGCGCGCCATGAGCGGTGCGCCGGCCGCTGGCACCGAGTGTTTCGTGGTGGGGCGCGACGTGGCGGTGACGCCCGGCAAGGTCGTGCTGCGTAATCGCCTGATGGAACTGATCCAGTACACCCCCATCACGTCTGTCATGCCCAAGGTCCAGGCCGAGCCCATCCTGATCGTGCCGGCGTGGATCATGAAGTACTACATCCTGGATCTGTCCCCGCAGAACTCGCTGATCCGCTATCTGGTGGAGCAGGGCCACACCGTGTTCTGCATCTCCTGGAAGAACCCTGACGAGGCGGACCGCGATCTCGACATGGATGATTACCTCAAGCTCGGCGTCTTTGCCGCGCTCGATGCGGTCAATGCCATCGTGCCGAATCAGCGCGTGCATGCCACCGGCTACTGCCTGGGCGGCACGCTGCTGGCCATCGCCGCAGCAGCCATGGCACGCGATGGCGATGCGCGGCTGGCGTCCATGACGCTCTTTGCCGCACAGACAGACTTTTGTGAACCGGGCGAACTGGGCTTGTTCATTGACGAAGCGCAGGTCAGTCTGCTTGAAGCGCAGATGGCGCAGACCGGCTATCTGCGTGCAAGCCAGATGGCTGGCGCCTTCCAGATGCTGCGGTCGTACGACTTGCTGTGGTCTCGCGTGGTGGGCGAATACCTGCTGGGCGATCGCGCGCCCATGAATGACCTGATGGCCTGGAACGCCGATGCCACGCGCATGCCCGCGCGCATGCACAGCCAGTACCTGCGGCGCCTGTTCCTGAATGACGATCTGAGCGAGGGCCGCTACCCCGTCAACGGCAAGCCCGTGGTTCTGAACGACCTGGACCTGCCGATCTTCGTGGTGGGCACGCTGACGGATCACGTGGCGCCGTGGCGCTCGGTCTACAAGCTGCATCACCTGACCGAGGCGGAACTGACGTTCGTACTGACCAGCGGCGGCCACAACGCCGGCATCGTCAGCCTGCCGGCAAACTCGCATCGGCGCTTCCAGATGCAGACACGTCACGCAGGCGCGGTTTCTGCAGCGCCCGATGACTGGCTGGCATCCGCCCCCACAACGGACGGTTCATGGTGGCCAGCATGGCAGGCATGGCTGATGGCGCATGCATCCAGTACCACACCCGTCAAGCCACCCAAGATGGGCGCTCCAGGCCTGCCGCCTGTGGGCGATGCGCCTGGCACCTACGTGCTGGAGAAATAAATGCGTGTGCAGAAACAACCCTTGGCGTGCGGCTGGTACGCCGGCACGCGTATGGCCACCCTTGCCGCAATAGCCGCAGCCACAGCCGTACTGGCGCTGTCGGGCTGTATCTCGATGGCACCGCCTTACCAAGCCCCCGCGCTGCCCGTGGCCCAGCACTATGACGCCGACGATGGCCGTGATGGCCTGTCCGCCGCTGCCGTCGGCTGGCAAGCCTACTTTACGGACACACGTCTGCAGGCATTGATCGCCCAGGCGCTGGAAAACAACCGCGACTTGCGGACTGCCGTGCTGCGTGTGGAAGAAGCACGCGCGGCGTTCGGCATCCAGCGGGCGGAAACGTTTCCGCACCTCAATGCGCAGGCCGGCATCAACCGCCTGAGCATTCCGGCAGACCTGAGCCCCTTCGGCATGCCCATGCGGGTGAGCCAGTACCAGGTGGGCGCTGGTGTCTCCAGCTGGGAGATCGATTTCTGGGGCCGCGTGCGCAATCTCAATGACGCCGCGCTGGAAAGCTACGTGGCGTCAGATGCGGCGCGCCGTGCAGTCGCACTCGGGCTGATTGCACAGGTGGCCGACAGCTATCTGGTTTTGCGTGAACTGGATGAGCGCATCGCGCTGGCGCAGCAGACCGTGGACAGCCGCACCGAGACCCTGCGCATCTTCTCGCGCCGCGTGGCGGTGGGGGCGACATCGCGGTTGAACCAGACCCAGGTCGAGACCCTGCTGACCCAGGCGCAGGCATTACTGACGCAACTACAGCAGGCACGCGACGCACAGGCACACGGTCTGGCGCTGCTCGTGGGCAAGCCGATCGACCTGCCGCCGGTGGCCGAGCCGCTCGATGAGCGCCGGATGCTGGCTGAACTGCGTGCAGGGCTGCCCTCCGACCTGCTGACGCAACGCCCGGACATTGCTGCTGCAGAACACCGGCTGCGTGCCGCGCATGCCAGCATCGGCGCAGCACGCGCGGCGTTCTTCCCACGCGTGGCATTGACTGGCGCGTACGGCACGGTCAGCCCCGAACTCGGCAACCTGTTTGCACCGGGCACGCGCGCCTGGGTCTTTGCGCCGAGCGTGACCCTCCCGCTGTTCGAAGGCGGCAAGCTGCGCAGCAATCTCGACCTGGCGGAAGCCCGCCGTGATCTTGCCGTGGCTGGCTACGAGAAGACCGTACAAAGCGCGTTCCGCGATGTGTCCGATGCGCTCTCCGCGCGCAAGTGGCTGGCCGAGCAGCTCGACATTGCGCAGGCCGCACTGGCGGCGCAGACCGAGCGTGCACGGCTGTCGCAACTGCGCTTCGATGCGGGGGCCTCGACGTTTTTGGAGGTGCTCGACGCGCAGCGCGATCTGCTGGCCGCGCAGCAGCAACTGGTGCAGGTGCGCCGCGCGCTGCTGTCCAGCCGTGTTGGCCTATACGCAGCGCTGGGCGGCGGCACGCAGGCCGTCGAATCCGCATCCGATCCCCATACCCATCTGAGCCTGACGCCCACTGCGCGCGCATCGGGAGAAACAACACCATGACAACAACGCCCCAACAACGATGGATTGCATTGCTCGCTGCCGCCCTGGTGATTGCCGGTGGTGCATTTGCATGGAAGGCCTTGCGGCAGGACGGCCCCGGCAAGGGCTTTGCCAGCGGTAACGGCCGCATCGAGGCCACTGAGATCGACGTGGCGACCAAGCTCCCCGGCCGCGTGCAGGACATCCTGGTGGATGAGGGGGACTTCGTGACTGCCGGTCAGCCGCTGGCGCACATGCAGATACAGACGCTGGAGGCCCAGCGCGACGAGGCCCAGGCGCGGCAGCAGCAGTCCGTCTCCGCCGTGGCCAGCGCGCAGGCCCAAGTGGCCGTGCGAGAGGCAGACCGGCAGGCGGCCCTGGCGCAGATCGCCCTGCGTGAGAGCGACCTGGATGCCGCACAGCGCAGGCTGGCGCGTTCTGAAACCCTGTCGCACGAGGGGGCGTCGTCCATGCAGGAGTTGGATGACGACCGTGCCCGCGTGCGTGGCGCCAAGGCTGCACTGGTGGCCGCGCGCGCCCAGGCGGAAGCGGCGCAGGCCGCTGTGGCCGCAGCCCGCACGCAGGTGGCCGGCGCCAATGCCACCGTCAAAGCCGCAGACGCGACGGTGTCGCGTGTGAAGGCGGATATCGACGACAGCGCCCTGGCCGCCCCGCGAGATGCCCGTGTGCAATACCGCATCGCTCAGCCCGGCGAGGTGCTGGCCGGTGGCGGGCGGTTGCTCAACCTGGTGGATCTGTCCGACGTCTACATGACCTTCTTCGTGCCAGAGACGGACGCCGGGCGCATTGCCATGGGCAGCGAGGTGCGCATCGTGCTGGACGCCGCGCCGCAGTACGTGATTCCGGCCCGCGTGTCATTCGTGGCCAGCACCGCGCAGTTCACGCCCAAGACCGTGGAAACGGCCACCGAGCGCCAGAAGCTGATGTTCCGTGTCAAGGCGCAGATTGATCGTGATCTGCTGCGCAAGCACCTCAAGCTGGTGAAGACCGGTCTGCCCGGCATGGCGTGGCTCAAGCTCGACGGCCAAGCCGAATGGCCGGCCAAACTGGCGATCAAGGTTCCGCAGTGACCCAGTTCGCCAATCCGCTTACCCAGCACGATGCCCAGCTTGGGCCGCCGCTTGGTCCACCCGTCGTCAGCCTGGCCGGCGTGCGCCTGCGTTACCGCAAGACACTGGCGCTGGATGGCGTCACGCTGGACCTGCCGGCCGGTTGCATGGTGGGCCTGATCGGGCCCGACGGCGTAGGCAAGTCGAGCCTGCTGTCATTGATGGCGGGTGCGCGGGCCCTGCAGGATGGGGCCGTGCATGTGCTGGGCAGCGACATGGCCGACCGCCGCGCACGTGCCGCGGTCGGCCCGCGTATTGCCTACATGCCGCAAGGCCTGGGGCGCAATCTGTACCCCACGCTATCGATCGAAGAGAACCTGCAGTTCTTCGGCCGCCTATTCGGTCACAACGCAGCGGAGCGCCGCCGCCGCATTGATGCGCTCACAGCCAGCACCGGCCTGCGGCCATTCCTCTCGCGGCCGGCGGGCAAGCTGTCGGGCGGTATGAAACAGAAGCTGGCGCTGTGCTGCGCGCTGATCCATGACCCCGATCTGCTGATTCTCGATGAGCCGACCACGGGCGTCGACCCGCTCTCGCGCAGCCAGTTTTGGGATTTGATTGCCAGCATTCGGGCCGAGCGCCCGGGCATGAGCGTGATCGTGGCCACCGCGTACATGGAAGAGGCCGAGCGCTTCGATTGGCTGGTCGCCATGGACGCTGGGCAGGTGCTTGCCACCGGCACGCCGGCCGCCCTGCGCAGCCGCACGGGCACCGATTCATTGGAGGCCGCGTTCATTGCGCTGCTGCCGCCTGCACGCCGGCAGGGGCACCAAGCCGTGGTGGTGCCGCCGCTGGTGGCCGGCGCGGACGACGATGTGGCCGTGCAGGCGAGCGGGCTGACCATGCGTTTTGGCGACTTTGTGGCGGTCGACCACGTCGACTTCCGCATCCGCCGTGGAGAGATCTTCGGCTTTCTCGGCTCCAACGGCTGCGGCAAGTCGACCACCATGAAGATGCTCACCGGCCTGCTGCCCGCCAGCGAGGGCCAGGCGTGGTTGTTCGGCCATCCGGTCAACCCGAAGGACATCGACACGCGCCGGCGCGTGGGCTACATGTCGCAGGCGTTCTCGTTGTACGGCGAGTTGACCGTGCGCCAGAACCTCGTACTGCATGCGCGCCTGTTCCAGTTGCCCGAACCCGAGGTGCAACCGCGTGCGGTAGAGATGCTCGCCCGTTTCGGGCTCCAGGAGGTGGCCGACAGCCTGCCCGAGAGCCTGCCGCTGGGCATGCGGCAGCGCCTGTCACTGGCCGTGGCGATGGTGCACAAGCCGGAGCTGCTGATCCTGGATGAGCCTACCTCCGGCGTGGACCCGGTCGCGCGTGACATGTTCTGGCGCCTGATGGTCGACCTCGCACGGCAGGACCGCGTGACCATCTTCATCTCCACGCACTTCATGAACGAGGCCGAGCGCTGCGATCGCATCTCGCTCATGCATGCCGGTCGTGTTCTGGTGAGCGATGCGCCTGCCGCGCTGGTACGTATGCGCGGCACGCAGACGCTGGAGCAGGCGTTCATTGCCTATCTGCGGGAGGCGTCTGAAACGGTGTCCGACGTGGCTCCCGGTGCCACTGAGATTGCCGCGCCGGCACCTGCACCCGCAGCAACCACCGCCGCATCAACCGGCACGTCTGCCCGCCGTCACTTCAGCCTTGCGCGTGCCCTGAGCTACTCGCAACGCGAGGCGCTGGAACTGCGCCGCGACCCGGTGCGCGCCACGCTGGCCCTGCTGGGCACGGCCATCCTGATGTTCATCATCGGATACGGCATCAGCCTGGATGTGGAGAACCTCACCTACGCGGTGCTCGACCGCGACCAGACCGCCATCTCGCGTGATTACACGCTCAATCTGGCCGGCTCGCGGTATTTCATCGAAAAACCCCCGATTCGCGACTACGCTGAGTTGGACCGTCGCATGCGTAACGGCGAGCTGTCGCTGGCGATTGAAATTCCCCCAGGCTTCGCGCGCGATGTGGAGCGCGGCGCGGTCGTACAGATTGGCGCCTGGGTGGACGGTGCCATGCCCACCCGTGCAGAAACCGTACGCGGCTACGTGCAGGCCATCCACCAGCTCTGGCTGGCAGATGCCGCCGTGCACCGGCTGGGGATGCGGCTTGCGATGCCCAGCACGATTGAGACGCGCTATCGCTACAACCCCGACGTGAGAAGCCTGCCCGCCATGGTGCCCGCCGTGATCCCGATGCTGCTGATGATGATTCCCGCCATGCTGGCGGCGTTGTCGGTGGTGCGCGAAAAGGAACTGGGCTCCATCATCAATTTCTATGTGACACCGGTCACCCGCGCGGAATTCGTGCTGGGCAAGCAGGCGCCGTACATCGTGCTGGCGATGTTGAACTTCCTGCTGCTGGCGTTGCTGGCGGTGACGGTGTTCGGTGTGCCGATCAAGGGCAGCTTTGCGACGCTCGCGCTGGGGGCGTTGATCTTCGTGACGTGCTCGACGGGTTTCGGGTTGTTTGCGTCAACGTTCACGCAAAGCCAGATTGCCGCCATGTTCGTCACCATGATCGGCACGATCATCCCCTGTGTGCAGTTTGCGGGCTTGCTCAACCCCGTGTCGTCGCTGGAGGGTGTGGGGGCCATGATCGGGCGCGTGTACCCGGCCACCCATTTCCTGACCATCAGCCGGGGCGTGTTCAGCAAGGCGCTGGATGTGAGCGCATTGGGTAGCGCCTTCTGGCCGCTGCTGGCGGCGGTGCCAGTCATCCTGGCCGCCACGCTGTTGATGCTGCGCAAGCAGGATCGGTAGGGGGCCGCCATGTCAGACCATCCGACAGATCGCCGCGCAGCCCGCCTGCGCAACATCTTCCGCCTGGGCGTCAAGGAGCTGTGGAGCCTGGTGCGCGACCCGATGATGCTGGTGCTGATCGCCTACACCTTCACGCTGTCGATCTACGTGGCAGCCACCGCCATGCCGGAGAGTCTGCACAACGCCTCGATCGCCATCGTGGATGAAGACAGCTCGCCGCTGTCGGCGCGCATTGTCTCGAGTTTCTATCCACCGCATTTCCGTACGCCCGCGCTCATTCCGCTCACCGAGATGGATGCCGGCATGGACAGCGGGCGCTACACCTTTGTGCTCGACATCCCGCCCAACTTCCAGCGAGACGTGCTGGCGGGGCGCGCACCGGCCATCCAGCTCAATATAGACGCCACCCGCATGAGCCAGGCCTTTACGGGCAACGGCTACATCCAGCAGATCGTCTCGGGCGAGGTGAACGAGTTCCTGCAGCGCCACCGTGCCGCACCCACCGCGCCAGTCGATCTGGTGATGCGCACGCGCTTCAACCCCAACCTGGAACAGACGTGGTTCGGCTCGCTGATGGAGATCATCAACAACGTGACCATGCTGTCGATCATCCTGACGGGCGCCGCGCTCATCCGCGAGCGCGAGCACGGCACCATCGAGCACCTGCTGGTGATGCCCGTCACGCCGTTCGAGATCATGACGGCCAAGGTGTGGTCGATGGGGCTGGTGGTGGTGCTGGCCGCGCTGGTGGCACTGGTGTTCGTGGTGCAAGGCGCCCTGCATGTGCCCATTGAAGGCTCGATCCTGCTGTTCATGCTGGTGGCCACGCTGCACCTGTTTGCCACCACCTCCATGGGCATTTTCCTTGCGACGGTGGCGCGGTCCATGCCGCAATTCGGCATGCTGCTGGTGTTGGTGCTGCTGCCGCTGCAGTTGCTCTCGGGCGGTACCACCCCGCGCGAGAGCATGCCCGCTTTCGTGCAGGACATCATGCTGGCCGCGCCGACCACGCATTTTGTATCTGCGTCACAAGCGATTCTTTATCGGGGCGCAGGATTGTCCGTGGTGTGGCCGCAGTGCCTGGCCATCTGCGCAATCGGCGCCGTACTGTTTGTCGCATCATTGACGCGCTTTCGCAAAACCATCAGTCAGATGGCCTAAGAGATGGCCTAAGGAGCCAATATGGACACACCTGCCAACCTTCCTCTCGCGCTTTTCAAGGCGCAAGCCGCACTCGGGCTGCAAACGCTGGGCTTGCTCAAGACAGCGCGCCAGCGCTGGTATGCACTGGGTGCAGAATTGCTGGCCGAAGACGTCGCTCGCACAGAATCTGCGCTGACCGATCTGCAAGGCGTTGAAGACTGGAGCGCATTGGCAGCAGGGCTGCCGAACGCCTTCTGGCAGGCCAACCAGCGCGCAATGAATGTGCTGCAGGGCGTGATGCAGACCGCCATGGCCAATCAAGCCAGCTTTGCCACGGACTACCAGCGCGCCATGCTGGAATGGCAACAAGCTTCGGTGCAGGCGCTGAGCGCGGCTGGCAATGCCATGCCGGTGCATACGGCGCTGCAGGGCATGCTGTCGTCGTTGGGGGCGCCGGCCGATGTGTTCATCCGTGCGGCAACGGTGTCGCCAAGCACGGCACCCGCGCGCGTCAAGGGTAACGGTCAACTTCGTACGGCTTCCTGAGGAGCGCGCATGGGCCCCGATCATCTGCCGGCTCCGCCGGCATCACTGCCGGGTGGCGATCTGAGCGTGGTGCGCAATCGCACGTTCGACGAAATCGCCGTTGGTGATGCCGCCGCCATCCTGCGCACGCTGACAGCGGAGGACATCCAGCTCTTTGCCGTGCTGTCGGGCGATGTCAACCCGCAGCACCTGGACCCCGAGTTTGCGGCATCCACGCGCTTTCACGGCGTGATTGCCCACGGCATGCTGGGCGGCGCGTTGATTTCCGCCGTGCTCGGAACGCGCCTGCCTGGGCCCGGCACGGTCTACCTTGGGCAGACACTGCAGTTTCATGCGCCGGTGCGCATTGGCGATACGTTGACCATCCGCGTGACGGTGACCAGCAAGGACGACGAAAGGAAACGGCTCAAGCTGGCGTGCTCCTGCACGAACGACAGTGGCACCGTCGCCATCACGGGGGAGGCCGAAGTCATCGCGCCCACCGAACGGATCGAGCGGCCACGCACCACGCTGCCCGATGTACGCATCACCACCGGTGGCAATGGAATCCACCGGCTGCTCGACCACGTGCGGCCCCTGGGGGCGATCCGCATGGCGGTCGTGCACCCGTGCGACGCGCTGAGCCTGTCCGCCGCGCTGGATGCGCGTGCAGAAGGGCTCATCGTGCCGTGCTTGGTCGCACCGCGCGACAAGTTGATGCGCGTCGCTGCTGAGGCCGGGCTTGACCTGAGCGGCATGGAAATCGAAGACGTGCCGCACAGCAGCGCCGCGGCCACGCGCGCCGTGGAGCTCGTAACGCAGGGTAAGGCCGAGGCGCTCATGAAGGGCAGCCTGCATACCGATGAACTGATGGCGGCCGTGGTGCGCGCTGAAGCCGGGCTGCGCACCAAGCGCCGGATCAGCCATTGCTTCGTCATGCAGACGCCAGCGTATCCGCGCCCGTTTATCGTGACGGATGCCGCCATCAACATTGCACCGACCCTGGATCAGAAGGCCGACATCATCCGCAACGCCATTGATCTGGCCCATGCGATTGGCGTGGCGCGACCGCGCGTGGCGATCCTGGCGGCCGTCGAGACCGTGAACCCGCACATGCCCGCCACGCTCGACGCGGCGGCGCTATGCAAGATGGCCGACCGCGGCCAGATCGAAGGGGGTGTGCTGGACGGGCCGCTGGCCTTCGACAACGCGGTATCGGCCGCTGCTGCGCGCATCAAGGGCATCGTTTCTGAGGTGGCGGGGCAGGCCGATGTGCTGGTGGTGCCGGATCTGGAAAGTGGCAACATGCTCGCCAAGCAGTTGGAGTACCTTGGCGGAGCCGCCAGCGCTGGCATTGTGCTCGGCGCCCGCGTGCCCATCGTCTTGACCAGCCGTGCTGATTCACGCGAATCACGCATTGCCTCATGTGCCATCGCCACGTTGCTGGCACACCGTTACCGCATCCTGCCGCCATGACCGATTGCATCGTCGTACTGAACTGCGGCTCGTCGAGCATCAAGTTTGCGCTGTTCGATGCCGCGCAGCTTCCGTTGCCCCGTACCCCCGTGTGGAGCGGGAAGGTGGAGGGCATCGGCACCGCTCATCCCACGGCGACAGAAGCCGGGGCGCCAGCACAGGCTGTGGAACTTGACACCGCGCAGCCGTATCACGCGGCGCTGCTGCACATTCGCCAGCGTGTCGAGCACATGCTCGGCAACCGTCGTCTGGTTGCCGTGGCGCACCGGGTGGTGCACGGCGGCGCCAAGTACTTCGCACCCGTGCGTGTGGACGCGGAGGTGCTTGCTGATCTGCGCAGCTACATCCCGCTTGCGCCGCTGCACCAGCCATTTGCGCTGGAGGCCATCGAGGCGCTTCTGTCAGAGCTGCCCGAAGTGCCGCAGGTCGCGTGCTTTGATACAGCGTTCCACCACACGCTGCCGCAAGTTGAAATGATGCTGCCGCTACCGTATGCGGCGTGGGAGCGCGGATTGCGGCGCTACGGCTTTCACGGGCTGTCGTACGAGTACATGTCGATCGTCTTGCCCGAGCGACATGGCGATATTGCCCGTGGGCGGACCATCGTCGCGCACCTTGGCAGCGGTGCCAGCCTATGTGCCATGCGCGGGCTGGAGAGCGTGGCGACCACGATGGGGTTTTCCGCGCTCGACGGCCTGATGATGGGCACACGCTGCGGCGCGCTGGACCCAGGTGCGGTGCTTTACCTGATGGAGACGGAGCATCTTTCTCCGGCGCAGGTGGGGCATGTGCTGTATCACGAATCCGGTCTGCTGGGCGTGTCGGGGGTGTCATCTGACCCGCGCGACCTATTGGCGCAGGAAGCCGACAACCCGCGTGTGCAGGCGGCGCTGGCACTCTACGTGCGGCGCATCGTCCGCGAGATCGGAGCCCTGGTGGCTGTTCTGGGCGGTTTGGACCTGCTGGTTTTCACGGCGGGGATTGGCGAACACAACGCCGTGCTGCGTGAGCGCATCGTGCGTGCGCTCGGCTATCTGGGCGCGGATTTGAATGACGCGGCCAACCAGGCGCATGCCGCCATCCTCTCCAGTTCGGCCAGCCGGATTCGCGTGGCGGTGGAGCCGACCAACGAGGAGTGGGTTGCTGCCCAGCACGGTGCCCGATGCGTGCGGGGACGCGGTTGAGCGGGCGGCGGCAGTGCTTTTCAGCCTGCCGCCCCTCTTCCTTCAGGCAAGGTCATTCCTGACCCGCCCATTCGCCGCGGAAGAGGGGGCGCGCGCTTAACTGATCAGAATGCGTGTTTCAGGCCAACCCCAGCCAGCACCGTTTTCGCACCGGGGGCGGTGCCTCCGGCAACAATCGACGTCTTGATGCTTTCGAGCGGATCTGCCGTACCCACGGCGCCGGCGTCCACATACACGAGTTGCACATACAGCGTGGTGCGCTTGGAGAACGAGTAGTCGTTGCTCAGCACGACCGATTTGGTGGAACTGTCGTGCGTGCTGCTTTCGTATTTGCTGTAGTAGCCGGCCAGCGTGGCGGTATTGGCGGGGCTCCACCTGTAGTCGAGCCCGACGCCGAGCGATTTGACGTCCGACACGCGTGCGCCCGTGGGTGCATTGTTGGTGACGCCGATGTAGTTCACCCTGCCTGTGAAGGCGTCGAACGGCACCGCTACGCCCGCGCTCCACAGCCGGCTCAGTGTTTGGCCGGTGCCGCTGTCCGACGTGGATTGATAGCCGAGGCCGACCGTCACCGGGCCCGTATAGGTGGCCCCCAGCGAGAGCTCGTTGCCGCGCTTGAAGCTGCCTGCCGTCTCACCCAACGAATACGCGACACCCAGCCACACAGGGCCGAAGTTGTTGGCGTACTGCACGGCGTTGCCGATGAACACGCCCACATCGTTGCCGGGGTTCGTGCCGGCGCCCATCGCGTTGCCTGGGGCGGGGAGCTGGTTGTAGGCCCAGCCGTACAGGTTCGAGAACTGCTCCTTGAACCCGCGTGCTTCGGTGCCGATCGTACCGATGAGTGCCGGGCTGTATTGGCGACCCAGCGTGATCGCGCCCCAGTTGCCGCTGAGGCCAACGTTCGCCTGCCGGCGGAAGAGTTCTGAACTGAAGCCGGGGCCGGTGGTGAGCGTGCCGGTGTCGCTGCTGAAATGGCTTTCGAGGTTGAAGCTGGCCTTCAGGCCACCGCCCAGGTCTTCCACGCCCTTGAGGCCCCAGATGCTTGGGCTGATACCGCCCGAATGCAACTCTGTGATGCTGCCGCCGGCTGCGCTCCGGTTCTGGTATTGCAAGCCGGCGTCGACCGTGCCGTAGATCGTGACGGACGATTGTGCGATAGCCCCACTCGCAGCGCTGCCGAGGGCGGTTGCCAGGGCCGCCAGGGCGCATTGGCGAACGCGTTTGTTCTGCATGTTGTCTCCGTATTGTCTTTGTGTGATGCGCCTAAGGATTCGGCTCGGACGCATTGGGATGGACGCCAATTGCGCGAAGCGCGCTCAACGCCGGCGGGGGCTTTTGCAATACGCGTACCAACGCGCATGCGGCCGTTTGCGGTGCATTGCAAGCGGGTGGGCAACGTTTGCGGGTGCTGAGCGCTGGATGGGTGCTGTGGCGTGGCGGGACAGTCGGTGCAACACCTGTGCTGCGTTTGTTCAGCAATGGAGCGGGCTTGATCAGACCGCGGGCGCGTTCTGCATCCAGCGGTCTTCCAGTTCGCGCCAGGCGCGCGCCACGTTGAATGCGTGTCGAGGATGAAAGTGGCGCCAGTCGCGATACGCATCACCCGGCACGTAGTCGAGCGCGCGGGCCGCGTCTGCGCCGGCCTCGATGGCCTGGGTGACCGCGCCATCCAGCATGTCGAGATAGGACAGCGTGGGGTGGAGCATCTGCGCCGGGGTGCCGATGGCCGTGCCGACGACGATGCCGGCGGGCAGCGGGATCAAGGCACGCAACGCGTGTTGCCATCCCACCAGCGAGCCTTCCTGCAGGTCTGGAATGCGCTGCCGATAGGCCAGGCCGCCCACGCAGAGCACGCGCCGCTGCGGGGCATACAACACCGTGTCTGACGCGCTATGCGCCGCCGCGTAGACGAGAACTTGCCACGCCGTCTTGCCGGTGTGCAGCCAATCGCCATCGCGCAGTGCGGGCTCGGGATAGACGATCTGCGTCTCACGCATGACGCGCTCGCCCAGCATGGCGGTCAACCTGGCCAGACAGGTCTCGCAGCGCTGCCGCATCAGGCTGGCGGTGGCAGCCGAGGCGAGAAACGCGGGGCGCGGCTGCAGTTGCGCGAAGGCCGCGTTGGCCAACACGTGTTCGGGGTGCGCGTGCGTGTTGACCACCCAACGGATGGGCTCCGCGGTGACGTGCCGGATGGCGGTAATCAATCGATCGCCCCATCGCGCATGCGGGCCGGGGTCAACCACCAGCACGCCGTTGCCGGTGACGTGCACCAGCGTCGGCACGACTTCACCGGCGTTGGCGCGCGAGGCTTCGGCGTTGTCGGCCCGCGCGGCGTACAGGCCGTCCTGCAGGCGCAACAGCGTGACACGCGCGGGCGTTGCGGACGCAGCCAGGGCCGGGTTGATCAGGGTCGCGAGCATCAGGCGCATCCAGCGTCGCCGGGCAGGGTCTGGCGCCATGTCAGGGCGCCAGCGCGGCGTTCTCATAGCGCGGATAGAAGCGGGTGACGTTACGCACGTACTCCGCGGGCATGCCGCCCCATTGCGCATAGGGCGTGTCCACCGGCATCGTGATGACTTCGGCCAGATCGCGCCCCTCCTGCGCCGCATGCCGCATGCGTGCGTCCAGCCAGAGCAGGTATTGCCGCGTTTGTGCGATGGCGTCTGCCTGGCCGAGCGCCGGGCCGTGGCTGGGGATCAAGATGCGCGCGCCGCTCTCGGCAACGATGGCCTGAAGCCGATCGAGACTGGCCAGCCAATGTGGAATGTCGGCGTGCGGCGTGGTGGGAATCCGGTCGCGGAACGCCAGGCCGCCCGCGAAGACCACACCGCGCGTCCGGTCCACCAGAACGAGGTCGTCGCCGGTATGCCCTTCGAGCCGGATGAGGTCAATGCGGTGGCGGCCCAGGGCGCGCTCGCCCGGCGTCAACGGCTGGCTGGGCGGTGTCGACGCCGTGTTCCGCATCCAGTCACCACAAAGGCGGTAGAGATTGTCCGCATAGGCTTCGCCCTCGCGTTGTGCACCGGCGATGGTGCCTGGCAGCGCCTGCGCGCCGACATCGGCATAGGCCTGGTTGCCGAAGAAATAGTCGGGGTGCAGGTTCAGGTTGAACACCCAGCGCACGGGTGCCGATGTGACCTGGCGGATGGCCTGCCGCTGCTGCTCGCCATACAGCACGGACGGCCCCGTGTTGATGACGAGCACGCCTTCACCGGTATCGATGAAGCCGGTGTTGATGATGTTGCAGCCGTTGCGCACGGAGAAGTCCGCATTGGCACCTTCCAGCACCCAGATATCGGGCGCAACCGCGCGCGGTACGAGGTGGTAGTCGAGCCCTTGCGCGTATGCGTTGGTCATCAACATCGCCAGACATAGCAGGATGCCCAACCGTTGGTTCAGCCAGCTCATCGTGTCACCTGTGCGCGGATGCGGTTGCCGTTGTTGTCGACGCCGGCCACGCTGATGCCGTGCTCAACGGGGCCGTCCAGATCGAAGGAGAAGATCGGGTTCTCGGCCACGGGCTCGTACAGCGCCAGCCGAAGCATGGGCTGGCGCCGTGCATCGAGCAGGTCGAGTTGTTCGATGTGGAAGGACGGGATGCCCGCCACCAACCCCGTGTCCATCGGATGCATCACGCGCAGGCGGATGCGGCTGCCCGCGCCGTTGAAGCCCGGAAACACGCGCGACTCGACCTGGTTCAGCGTGGTGCTCCAGGTCGCATCCTTGCGGGTGGCGCCGGGCAGTGTGCAGCCGCCGCCGGTGGCATCCACCAAGAAGGTGCCGACATGCCAGACGCCATCCGGCGTGCGTGCCGCCACGCGCACCGGCGATGCCTCCTGCAGCTTGAACCGGAACGACAGCGCCGGGCGCACGCGCATCGGTTCGAACTCCAGCACCTTGCGGATCGGGTTGCGATCCACGACGACAACAACGCGTTCGACCGAGCCCAGCGCAGATGCGTCAAACGCAATGGGCACCTGCATCGGGTCTTCTGCAAACGCGGGCCCGGTGATCTTGATGCGGTTGTCGAACGTGGCCCGCGCGGCGCCGAACATCTGCTGATGAATCAATGGCCAGAGCGGTGAGCCTGCAGGGTCGGTGTTCGTATCAGCCCGTACCGGCCAGGACTGACACACAAGGAGCAGCGCGGCGGCGACAAGGAGTGGAGCCGTTCTCATCGTTTGCCTTGAGGGTTCGGATGAACGGCTGGGATTGCGAAAGTCATGCCATGCGCCCGGGGTGCTCACATGCGGCTGCATTGGGTGTTCAGGCGATGGGGCGTTGAGCTTTGCAACACCCGGTGTTCCATTCTGGAGCAATCCCACGGGCGGACAACGCAGAACAGCCGATGCCGGGGGGATGAAACATCTGTCGCAGGGGGTGGCCCGGGTTTTGCAGATGACGACCGGACACAGCGCAGACATGACGCTGCGGTCATCACTCAAACATCAGGAGACAACCCATGCGTTACGCCCATCCCGGTACCCCCGGCGCCATCGTTTCGTTCAAGTCGCGTTACGGCAACTTCATCGGCGGCGAGTTCGTCGCGCCGGTCAAGGGCCAGTACTTCACCAACACCACCCCGGTGACGGGCGAAGCGATTGCCGAATTCCCGCGCTCGACCGCTGAAGACATCAACCTCGCGCTCGACGCCGCGCATGCTGCGGCCGACGCCTGGGGCCGCACCTCGGTGCAGGACCGCTCGCTGATCCTGCTGAAGATTGCCGACCGCATCGAGCAGAACCTCGAGCTGCTGGCCGTGACCGAGACGTGGGACAACGGCAAGCCCGTGCGCGAAACGCTGAACGCCGACATCCCGCTGGCGGCCGACCACTTCCGCTACTTCGCCGGTTGCATCCGTGCGCAGGAAGGTTCGGCGGCGGAGATCAACGAATTCACCGTGGCGTATCACATCCACGAGCCGCTGGGCGTGGTCGGCCAGATCATCCCGTGGAACTTCCCGCTGCTGATGGCCGCCTGGAAGCTGGCCCCCGCGCTGGCCGCCGGCAACTGCGTCGTGCTCAAGCCGGCTGAGCAGACGCCGCTGGGCATCTGCGTGCTGCTGGAAATCATCGGCGACCTGCTGCCGGCCGGCGTGCTGAACGTTGTGCACGGCTACGGCAAGGAAGCCGGCGAGGCGCTGGCCACCAGCAAGCGCATCGCCAAGATCGCCTTCACGGGGTCGACGCCGGTGGGCTCGTACATCATGAAGTGCGCAGCCGACAACATCATCCCGTCGACGGTGGAGCTGGGCGGCAAGTCGCCCAACATCTACTTTGAAGACATCATGCAGGCCGAGCCGAGCTTCATCGAAAAGGCCGCCGAAGGCCTGGTGCTTGGCTTCTTCAACCAGGGCGAAGTGTGCACGTGCCCGTCGCGCGCGCTGGTGCAGGAATCGATCTACAGCCGCTTCATGGATGCGGTGATGACCAAGGTGGCTGCCATCAAGCGCGGCGACCCGCTCGATACGGAAACGATGGTTGGCGCGCAAGCCTCGGAGCAGCAGTTCTACAAGATCCGCAGCTACCTGGAAATCGCGCAGGAAGAAGGCGCCGAATGCCTGGTCGGCGGCGATGTGGAAGTGCTGCCCGGCAACCTCGCCAAGGGCTACTACATCAAGCCGACGCTGCTCAAGGGCGACAACAGCATGCGCGTGTTCCAGGAAGAAATCTTCGGCCCGGTGATTGCCGTGACGACCTTCAAGGACGAAGCGCAGGCCGTGCAGATCGCCAACGACACGGAGTTCGGCCTGGGCGCCGGCCTGTGGACGCGCGACATCAACCGCGCCTACCGCGTGGGCCGCGCCATCAAGGCCGGGCGCGTGTGGACGAACTGCTATCACCTGTATCCGGCGCATGCGGCCTTCGGTGGCTACAAGAAGTCGGGCGTGGGCCGCGAGACCCACAAGATGATGCTCGACCACTACCAGCAGACCAAGAACCTGCTGGTGAGCTACGACACCAAGCCGCTGGGCTTCTTCTGATGGTGTAGCAGCGGGTAGTTAGCAGGAACAGGCAGGCGCGCGGTCATCGACACCCGCGCGCCTGCCGCTGACCTGCGGGGCAATGACTTCGCAGGCAAATACAAGAGAAGAGGAGACAGGGCCATGCGCCAATCACACACGCTGTCGCGTGACGGCGGGTGTCTGCCTGTTGCCATTGATTCCTGATCAGGGATCGCCATCGCCACGCCTTTCTTTTCCTTTGGGATGTCCGCTTGCACACCCAGGGCACGGCGAAAGAGAAAAACCAGGGAGACACGCTGTGCATTCAAGCACTCGCCATCTGTGCCAAGCCGCACCCCGCGCGAGCGGTGTGGTGTTGGCGCTCGCCGCTGCCGGGCTGCATTCGCCGGCATTGGCCGAGGACCGGATCATTGCCGTGGCCTTGCCAACGGCCGAGGTCGTTGGCTCGACGCCGATCGACAGCATTGGCGTCCCGCTGTCGCAGTTTCCGGCCAACGCGCAGCGCATCAGCGCAAAGGACATCCGCGAGCAACGCAGCTCGAATCTGGCAGACGCGCTGAACGACAACCTTGGCCAGGTCAGCGTCAGCAACGGATCCGGCAACCCGTACCAGAACGACGTCAACTACCGTGGGTTCCAGGTGTCGTCGCTGCTGGGCGTGCCGATCGGAGTATCGGTCTACTTTGACGGCGTGCGGATGAACGAGCCCTTCGGTTCGATCGTGAATTGGGATCTCATTCCTATGAACGCGATGTCCAGCGTCAACATCCTGCCGGGCTCTAACCCGATGTTCGGGCTCAATACCCTGGGCGGGGCACTCGTCGTCAATACGAAGAATGGAAAGGACTACCCTGGAACGTCGATCGACGTGCTTGGCGGATCGTTCGGCCGCAAAGCCGTGAGCTTCGAGACCGGCGGTGTCGACGAGGCGCACAACCTCGACTATTTCGCGGCCGGCAACTTCGATAAGCAGGACGGCTTTCGCGACCACTCTGGTTCGGAGGTCAAGCAACTGTTCGGCAAGGCACGGTGGCGCGGCAATGAAGGCGCGACCCAACTGGAGCTGTCTGCGGCGCTGGCGGACACGTCGCTGAACGGCACGCAGTCGCTGCCAGCAGACATGATGTCGAACCGCAGCGCCGCCTATACCTGGCCGGACACCATCTCAAACCGGATGGCGCTGCTGAACCTGAAAGGCAGCCATTGGCTGAACGACAACAATCAGCTTGCCGGCAGCCTCTACTACCGCAAAGCCAACCTGCACAACGTCAACAGCAACGCGCAGTTGGACGACGGCTGTTTCAACGACGATGGCTCGCTGGCAACGACCACGGCCCGCGGCGCCACCACCTACAAATGCGCGAACAAGGCGCCGAATGGCACCGCCGTGAATTCCGTGACGGGTGCCAGAGCGCTGGCGCTGGGCTATGGCCGCTGGACCAGTTCCATCAATACCAGCCTGGTCGATTCCGCCACGCATGAGGACACGGTGGGCTCGTCCCTCCAGTGGTCGAATTTCGATAACCTGGCAGGGCACAAGAACGCGTTCACGCTGGGCGGCGCGTTTGACCATTCGCGCATCACCTATGACCAGACCACCTACCTGGCCCGGTTGATCAACTACCAGACGGTGGTGATCCCCAATCAGGAATACGGCTTCACCGCCAATGGGTTGGCACCGTCCGCATCGAACCCCGCGTCGTTTACCGGCAGCAACGTCATCGGGGCGGTGAACCTGACGTCCAACGTCAACAACTTCAGCGCGTACTTCACCGATACGTTCAGCGTGACGGAAAAGCTGAGCGTGACCGCGTCCGGCAGCTTCAACTACACCGTGCTCAACCAGGGCGGTGCAAACCGCAAATTCCTGAACGAAGACGGCGGCTACACCTGGACGGACAGCATATCGGGCACGTCGTACTACAACCCCGACTACCTGGGCGCTTATCGGTATGCGAACTCGGGGTCGGGTGTCGCATCCAGCCCGAATGGCGTTCCGGCGGGGTCGGTGGCGGGGCCGGAAACCAACGGCCTTGCCGGTTCGCACCACTATCAACGGTTCAACCCGGCACTGGGGTTCAACTACGACCTTGGCAAAGGGCAGGGCATCTTCGGCAGCTACAGCGAATCGATGCGGGCCCCGACCTCGATCGAGCTCTCGTGCGCCGATCCGAACAGCCCGTGTTCGCTGCCTACCGGCTTCAATGGCGACCCTGACCTGAAGGCCGTGGTGGCTAAAACCATCGAGTTCGGCGGGCGTGGAAAGGTGGGCAAGTCCACCTACTGGAGCGCGTCAGTCTACGACTCGCGGCTCAGCAACGACATCCAGTTCATTGCCACGTCGAACACGTACGGCTACTTCGCCAACGTTGGCAAGACCGAACGGCGTGGTTTCGAGGTGGGCGCCAGCACGACGATCGACAAGTTGAGCCTGTCGGCCAACTTCGGCTACGTCGATGCGATCTACAAGTCGGCATTCACCACCGCCAGCGGACAGAACGTGGTCAGCGGCAACAAGATCCCCGGCATCCCCGCCAAGACGCTCAAGCTGGGGGCGTCGTATGCGTTCAGCCCCAGCTTCTCGGTGGGCGGGAACGTGATGCTGGTCAGCAAGCAATTTGCCCATGGCAACGAAAGCAATGCGGACCCGAATGGCGTGGTGGCTGGCTACGGTCTCGTCAATCTGAACGTGCACTACAAGCCGATGAAGAACCTCGAGATTTCGGCCTACATCAACAACGTGTTCAACAAGCGCTACTCCACGTATGGCCTGTCGGGCACCACGAGCATCTACACGCTGGCGACGCAGCAGTTCATGACGCCAGCACCCCCGCGTGCGGTCTGGATTGGACTGACCTACTCGTTTGGCGGCAAGGCTTCCAGCGCGGACAAGGACTGAACGCATTGAAGAAGACACGATCATGAAAACACGCACGTACACCGTTCAGATAGCCACGTTGATCTGCGTAGGCTTGCTGTCCACTGTCCAAGCCGTTGCAGAGGTGCCCGATCCCGTCGCCTATGTCACGAACCAAGGGGGTGGCGTGACCATGCTGAATGCCCGCACGCTCAAGCCCGTTGCCGAGATTGCCGTGGGCAAGGACCCGCGCGGGCTTGCCGTAACTCCGGATGGCCGCTGGTTGCTGACGGCCAATCAGGGCAGCGCGGACGTGTCCGTGGTCGATACCGGCACGCGCAAGGAAATCAAGCGCATCGCGGTCGGCCGGAATGTGGAGTTCATGCGTATCTCGCCAGATGGCCTCCGGGCGTTCGTGACCTACGAGCCCTCGTCGGAAGGCGGGCCGCCTGGCAAGAGCGATCAGGCGAAGAAAGACGACAAGGATGACGCCCCGGCCGAAGTGGCCATCATCGATCTCAGTCAATGGGCCGTCGTTGGCCGTATCAAGGCGGCGCAGGAAACAGAGGCCATCGAGTTCTCGCCGGACGGCAAGTTGCTGCTGGTGGCCAACGAGGGCGACAACACGGTCGGCGTGTACGACTTGTCTACGCTCAAGCAGATGCAGTCGGTGGATGTCTCATCGTTCGGCAATCGGCCGCGCGGCATCAAGATCGCGCCGGATGGCAAAACCTACGTGGTGACGCTGGAAAACTCGAACAACCTGCTGTTGCTCGATGCCGGCTTCAAGCCGATCCGGGCGGTGCCGACCGGGCAGGGCCCTTATGGTGTGGCGTTCGATCGCGAGGGCCGATACCTCTGGGTGGCGGCCAGCCGTGCGGATCAGCTGCAGGTGTTCGATGCGCGCACCTTTGCGCCGGTGGCCGCCATTCCGGTCGGCAAACGCTGCTGGCACTTCAGCTTCACGCCCGATGCACAGAAGCTACTGCTGGCCTGCGGCCGATCGAACAGCGTGCAGGTGATCGACCCGCAGAAGTGCGAGGTCGTCGATACGCTCCCCGGCTACAAGCTGCCATGGGGTGTGGTGACCTATCCAACCTCGGTCGGAAGCCTCGATGCGCCGCGCTAACCGACCCGCTGGCCCGCTGATGCGAGGCGCTGCCACAACCTATGCGGGCCTCCAGATCACATTGCATTGGGCCAGCGCCTTGCTGCTGTTCGCGCTGTTTCCACTGGGCTACTACATGACCAGTCTGGCGAAGGGTGCCCCTGGAAAAGCGGCGTTGGTGAATCTGCATAAGTCGCTCGGGTTGACGGCCGCACTGGTGATTGCGTGGCGCGTGATCGCGCGCATGCGCCAGTCCACACCGCCACCGATTCCCGGCCTGCATTGTTGGGAGACGGAGCTGGCGCGCATCACCCACCGTCTGCTTTACATGTGCATGGTCGTGATGCCGCTCTCCGGCTACCTGGGCTCTTCGTTCAACCAGTACGGAACACGCTTCTGGGGTGTGCCGCTGCCGCGCTGGGGTTGGGTCGATAGCGCACTGCAGCACCTGTTCACCACGCTGCATGGCATGACTGCCTATCTGCTGCTCGGTTTGGTTGTGTTCCACGTTTCTGGGGTGATCAAGCATCAGTGGTTCGATGCGCAGCGCTGCGTGCAGCGCATGTTGCCCGGTCGTGGCGCCCCCACCCTGTAGGCCGAGGTATCGATGAAGAACCCTGGTTCGGTTGCGCTGTTCCATTTCGCAACAGAACACACGATGTGTTCCGGTATGGCACGCACCGTGGCGGTTCGCCCCGTGTGAAACCGCAGTTTCACGGCGTTTTCCGATGGCACGGGATTTGCCCTGGGTCCCTCCGGTGTGACATCACACTGCCAGACCCGGACCATAAAGACAGAGGTAGAGGAGATAAGAATGAGGACACTACGAGTGATTGCACTTGCGGCTGCCATGGCGGCAGCAAGTGTTGCCGTGCACGCGGCAACGCCCCCCGTCACCGACGCCATGATCGACAACGACGCCAAATCGGCGGGCGACGTGCTGACCTGGGGCATGGGCACGCAAGGGCAGCGCTTTTCGACGCTCACCAAGATCAACACGAAGAACGTCAGCCAGCTCGTGCCGGCCTGGTCGTTCTCGTTTGGCGGTGAGAAGCAGCGCGGGCAGGAAGCCCAGCCGCTGATCTACAACGGCAAGATGTTCGTCACGGCGTCGTACTCGCGCATCTACGCGATCGACCTGAAGACCGGCAAGAAGCTCTGGAAGTACGAGCAGCGCCTGCCCGAAGGCATCATGCCCTGCTGCGACGTCGTCAACCGCGGCGCGGCGCTGTATGACAACCTGGTCATCTTCTCCACGCTCGATGCACAGTTGATCGCGCTCAACCAGGACACCGGCAAGATCGTCTGGAAAGAGAAGATCGACGATTACGCCGCAGGGTACTCAAGCACCGCCGCACCGTTGATCGTCAAAGGCATGGTGCTGACCGGCGTATCAGGCGGCGAGTTCGGCGTGGTGGGCCGTGTGGAAGCGCGCGATGCCAAGACCGGCAACCTGATCTGGACCCGTCCGACCGTCGAAGGCCACATGGGCTACAAGTACGACAAAGACGGCAACAAGACCGAGAACGGCATGACCGGCACGCTCAACGCGAGTTGGCCCGGCGAGACGTGGAAGACCGGTGGCGCATCGACGTGGCTGGGCGGCACGTACGAC